>DATCGG010000392.1:0-27893 GCA_036509075.1 Gemmatimonadaceae bacterium | reverse complement strand
CGGAAACCCTCGGGATGCATCTCGCATCCCGAGGGTGTTACAGCCGCCTGCCGCCTGCCGCCTGACGCTACGGGATATTGGGGACCTGCTTCAGACCGCCGATGAAGTAGCCGGCGTTCTTCACGACGTTCTGGACCACGGTGACCGTCTGGCACGCAGGATTCGCCAGCCAGTGACCCGCCACCGGTGTGACCTGGCAGATCGTATAGTTGCCCGGGGCTGGAAGCTTCACGTAGAACAACCCGGGGAACTGCGTCTTCAGGTCGTTCTGGCCGTCGTCCACAACATCCATCGTGAACGAGCCGTCGGCGCTCGTGATCTTGAACGTGGACGGGCCAACATAATCGGGCTGGGTGTTGTTAGGCCCGAAGAACCCATCGATCGCGGCCCAGATGACGCTCGCGGGCGGAACCACCGAGAATGCCGGAACGTTCATCACGAGATCGTAGATCATGTTGAGCGGGATGCAGAACACCACCTGCGAGGGCGGGAATCCATAGCCCGGCGGAGGCGTGTGCTCGCACACGGAATACTTGCCGGGGCCCGGCAGCACGATGTCGAACTTCCCAGGCGTCTTGTTCTGGTCGGTGCCGAAATCGTCGATGACAATGTTGATGGTCGCGCCGAGCGAATCCTTGATCGACACCACCCCGCCGCCAAGCAAGTTGCCCGCCCAGTCAATGTAGCCGGAGAGGATCCTCGGGAGACCGCGATCGACAAACGTTCCGACATCCGTGTTCGCACCAAACGCGACGTCGGCGTTCAGGCAGGGGACGGCGGGAAGGGCGTAGTAACCGCCGACTCCCGTCTGGCATACCTGGTATGACCCAGGCTTCAATCCGGCGAGCTTGAACGTTCCGGTTGTCTTGTCGGCGTCGGTCGCGCCGTTGTCGCTGACGATCCAGGTGGTTTGCATCGGCCCCACGACCTTGAACTGGGTACCGCTCAAAAGGTTGGCAGTCAGGTCGGTAACCTTCCAGGCGAGCGAGCCAGTCAGTTTGATCGTTGGCCCGAGCTGAGCGGAGGGCGTCGTTCGAACGGCCGGCTTGGGCGCTGCTGGCTGGTCGGTGTCGCAAGCAGCGACGAACGACATAGTCGCGAGCGCCAAAGAAGCAGCACGGCTCGTGGCCCGGCCGAAACGGCGTAAGGTCGTAAACATGTTTTGGAGTCCTCGTGTGATATCGGTCAACCGACTCCGGCGGCGCGCGCAGTGTGCGCGGCGGGCTCGGATCGGCGACGCGGAATCAACGACGAGGAGTCACTCAGCAGTCAATTCGGGCCGGGAGATTTTCAGGCTATTCGACCCAAGTGGTTGTCGGGCAGGGCGATACCTGTGTTCTCGAGCTTGAAACAACGGATTTTGCGGTCGGCTCCCCTTGTTTCCGTTTCCCCTTCGGTTGGATGCTAGACCAGCCGGGAGGAGGCGCCCGTTGCAGTATTAACCTCCGACCCGAGCGGTGAGTCGCCAGTCGCCAGCACCGGTATCAATCGCTCCGGAGCACCTCCGCGGGGTCGAGCCTGGATGCTCGTTGCGCCGGAAGGCACGTCGACGCGAGCAACGCCAGCGCCAGCACGACGATCGCAATCGCGCTCAGGCGCACGTCGCTGGCGTGCGCGCTCAGAAGTGACCGCAACAACGGCAGCGAACCGGCGACGCCGAGCACACCGACCACGGCGCCTGTGAGCGCCGGCTTCATTCCATCTCGCAGCACCGTCGCGAAGACGACACGTGGCGTAGCGCCAAGCGCGGATCGGATCGCCAGCTCGCGCGTACGCTGCAGCACGCTCTGCGACACGACGCCGTAGAGCCCAATCGCCGCGAGCATGAGCGCGATCGCACCAAATCCGGCGATCCACGCGCTGGCCGTGCGCTGAGGGCGAAGCTCGGCCTGGAGTCGGTCGAGCAACGTCCGCCCGCCCAGGACCGCGACCGAGGGATCGACGCTCGCGACGAGTCGACGCAGCACATTCGGCGAAACCGGAGTGCCCGCGCGGCCGCGGACGACGAGCGCCGGTCTCGATCCCGGACGTTGCGCGTACGGCACGTACATCGTGAGCGGCCGATTGCCGGAGAGTGTGACATCGCGCGTGTCCGCTGCCACACCCACGACCTGCAGCGGTGGACGAGGCGGGCCTTCGACCGCAGGCCACGCGATCCATTGCCCGATCGGATCGCGAGCGGGCCACATCGTCTCGGCGAGCGCGCGATTGACGATCACAACCGGCTGCGATTGCTCGTCATCGCTCGCCGTGAACGTGCGTCCGCGGAGCATCGGAATGCGCATGACGTCGAAAAACGCCATCGATATCTCGACGACGCTCGCCCGAGTTCCGAGCTCGACCTCCCGCCCAACGAGCGCACTGGGCGATGGCTCTTCACCTCGTCGGAACACCGTGGCGCGTCCGGCCCACTGGAACGGGGGAATCGTGCTCGCGAACGCAGCACCTTCGATGTCGGGCTCGGACGAAGCGCGAGCGAGGAGCGCGCGCTGGAACGTTAGGCGCCTGGCTGGATCGTTCGCCCACTCAGACGGAAGCTCGTACGATATGTCCGTGAGGCCTTTGGGGTCGAACGACTCGTGCCCGGCCACGACGCGCCGAAATGTGGCAAAGATCGTTGCTGCCGCAGCGAGTAACACCAGCGATGCGGCGACCTGCGCAGCCACCAGTGCTCGCTGACCAAGCGAACGTCCTCGAATGACCCGGCCGCCCTCCTTGAGCACCGCCGCCGGCGGCAACCGCATCACGTGCAGCGCTGGCAGGAGTGAGATGAGCAGTGTCGTGAGCGTTGAGGCCACCACGGTCACGGCCAGGACGCGTGGATCGATCCTCAGATCCAGGTCCGACATCCGCACGACCGTCTGCACCAGCGTGACGGACTTTACGAGTGCCCGTGCCAGCAGCATGCCTAACACGGCGGCCGCCACGGCGATGACGGCGGCTTCCAGCATCACTTGCCGCACGAGACTGGCGCGAGACGCCCCGAGTGCCACCCGTGTCGCCAGCTCTCGCCGTCGCGTGGCCACGCGGACGAGCGACAGCGTGGCGACGTTGCTGCACGCGATCAACAGCAGCAATCCCACCGCTACCGCCAGCAGCGTCGGCACTCGGCTCATCTCCTCGCGTTCTTCGGTGATCATCCCGGCGCCGGCCCACACCTTCACCGTTCGCCCGCGGTTGGACGCGTGCATCGCGGCGAGCCAGGCCGCCGTCTTTGCCAGATCGCGCTGGGCATCGTCAACCGTCTTGCCCGGAGCGAGCCGCCCGACGAGCCGCATCACGCCTCGGCGTCGAGACTCGAGGTCCATTCCAGCGAGCACTGGGGAGAGTCTCCCGGCGACGACGATCGGCACCCAGATATCCATCTCGTGGGTTGCCATCGCGCCAATGAATCTCGGCGGTGCCACACCGATGACCGTGTACGCCTGACCCTTCAATTCGATCGTCGATCCGATGGCACCTGGGTGTCCTCCAAACCGTCGCTGCCAGAGATCGTAGCTCACAACGACACCGTTCTCTACTTCCGGGTCGGTGAAGACGCGGCCGGCGACGGGCCTAACGCCGAGCACGGTGAAGAAGTTCGCGGTAACGAAGCTGACCCACTCGCGACCCGAGCCTGACGAGTCCGTGACCGCTATAGAGGTGCCATCGAAGCCGGCGATCCCGCTCAGCGCCGTGGACCGCGCGCGAAGGTCGAGGTAGTCCGGATAGCTGAAGACGGGATAGCCGGATTCCGTGGCGGCCGTGGTCGGATCGACGCGCTCGATCGTGACGAGTCGATCAGGGTCGGCTGCCGCGGGAAGCGGTCGGAGAAGGGAGCCCTTGATGACGGTGAACACGGCGGTGGCGCCGCCGATGCCGAGGGCAAGGGTGCCGACGGCTATGGCCAGGAATCCCGGAGCCCGCCTCAGCGTGCGCAGGGCATAACGAGTCTCGCGCGAACCTCCCGCGAGTGCGTTTCCCACCAACGCGTCGCGTGTGGCGTCCTTTACGGCCTCGATCCCGCCCGTTTCGACAAGTGCCCGTCGCCGCGCAAGGTCGGGCGCCATCCCCGAGCGCTCGTACTCCGCCGCGAGCAGGTCGACGTACGCACGGAGCTCGGCGTCCAGGTCACGCTCGACGTCCCGGCGACGAACGAGGTTCGACCAGAGGCTGCGGACGAAGGCGATGGCGCGCATGGCCGGCTCTCCTATCGACATTCGATACGAGAACGTACGATTTCTGCCGCGTGAGATCAATCACCCGTCTCACGAGTCGTTGACGGTGGCGTGACTTATGCCAGCGGCGTGGGGCGTCCACTGCGGCCATCCCTCCCATTGGCAGGAGCACCGTGCGACCACTTGGCATTGTCGGCTGGGTCCTCATCGTGCTGGGGGCCGTGGTCCTGGCCCTGGGCGGCGTCAGCTACATCAAAGAGCGCGAGTCGGCGCAGGTCGGTCCAATAAAGGTTGCCACCGAGCGCCGGGGCTTCATTCCCCCGGTCGCCGGAATCGCCGCGGTCGCGCTCGGGATCGTGCTCGTGGTGGCGGACCGACGGGGCCGGCGCACGTAGGCCCCGCCGCGAGACGCCTATTCGTGCCTGAGCGCAAGCACCGGATCGATGCGCGACGCACGGCGGGCAGGAACAAAACACGCCGCCGCCGCTATGCCCACGAGCACCACAGACACGACGGCGACCGTCGCGGCGTAGTCGGGGCGAAAGCCGTAGAGCAGCGCGGTCATGAGGCGGGACGCGATCACTGCCAGCACGAGGCCGATCGCGAGGCCGCAGAGCGTCAGCTCCAGGCCTCGCCTCCCGACAGAAACCAATATTCGGCCGGCCGTCGCGCCTAACGCCATCCGCACGCCGATCTCGTTCGTGCGCTGGGTGACGGCGTACGAGAGCACGCCGTAGATACCGAGCGAGGCGAGCAGCAGCGCGAGGAAGGCGAATGCCCCCAGCAGCGTCGTGCTTTGCGACGGCGTCGACAGCTGGCGGTCGACGAGCGCTTCCATGGTCTGGATGCGCGCCAGCGGCTGATTCCTGTCGAGCGACCAGATTGCCTGACGCACCGCCGGAACGATCGACGCTGGCTCGACGGCCGTTCGAACCACAATGCCAGCGCTCAGGTCATCGATCTGCTCGCACTGGTCGCGCACGCGATAGACTGCGGGCTTCGTTTCCTCCAGCACGCCGCTTTCGGGGATCGACTTGAGCACGCCCACGATCGTGAACCAGTGGCCGTCGTCATCCAGCTGTCCGAACTTGAACCGCTGACCCAGCGCCGACCGGCCAGCGAAGTGCCGATTGGCGAACAACTCGTTGACGATCGCCACACGAAGCGAGGACTTCCGATCCGATGCCGTGAAGAACCTCCCCTCACGCAGCTGCGCACCGATCGTTGCAAAGTAGTCGCGACTCACATTACGAATCAGCGCGACCTGGCCGACGAAACCGTTTTTCGGCTGGCCCTCCAACAAATAGAACGTCGCGGTCGCGGTGTTGGTGAACGGGATGACGTTGATCGCTCCGGCGCTCACGACGCCCGGAATCGCACGCACGTTCTCGATCTCCGCATTGACGAACGCGATGCGGCGATCGAAATCCTGGTACCGGAACAATGGCGTCTCGAAGGTCAGGAGCCTCTCGCTCTTGAATCCGAGATCGGTGTTCCGAAGATGCCGAAAGGTTTGCAGGAGCAGGCCCCCGCAGACCAGCAGCACAACGGCGAGCGCCGTCTCGACGACGATCAGCGAATGCTGGAACACGTGACTGCGCGCGCCCGCTGTGCCTCGTCCGCCTCCGAGTCCTTCCTGCGGCGCGACTCGCGATCCGCGCAGCGCGGGCGCGAGCCCGAAGGTCACGGCGGCTGCGATGGCCACCGCAGTCGAAAATGCCAGCACTCGCCAATCGAGCGTGACGCGCCCGGCGCTCATGGCCTCGGGCACGAGCCGCTCGAGAAATCGCATTGCCGGAACGGCCAGCGCGAGACCGGTAAGCGTACCTAACGCGGCCAGCACCAGGCTTTCGGTGAGGAACTGGCGGACCAGTCTTCCGCGCCCCGCCCCGAGCGCCAGGCGCACCGCGACCTCCCGCCTGCGCGCCGCGCCGCGCGACAGCAGGATATTCGTCAGGTTGACGCATGCAATCAACAGCAGCGCCACGGACGCGCTCAATAGCAAGATCAGCGCGGTTTGCGTTTTGCCTGCGATCTCCTCGCGCAATGGCGTGACGATCACTGAATGAGGGCCGCGGAAGTCCTTCGCGGTCACCTGCAGGCTCAATGACGTCATGGCTTGTCGTGCCTGCTGCAGCGTGATGCCGGGCTTGAGGCGCGCGACGATCTGAGCGTCGTGCCACGTGAAGTTCGCACGCATCCACTCCGGGAAGGACGCAGGCATCCAGAGATCGATCTCCCGCGAGGGCATGAAGTAGAAGCTTCGCGGCATCACGCCGATCACCTCATAGGCCTCGTCGTTGAGCGAGATCTTGCGTCCGATGATGTCCGGTGCACCGCCGTAGCGCCGCTGCCAGAGTCCGTAGCTGATCACGACGACGCGCACGCGCTTCAAGTCCTCGTCCTCGGTGAACACACGGCCAAGCGTCGGTGGCGTACCAAGCACGCTCCAGAACGTCCACGTGACCTTCCGCGACGGAACCTGTTCCGGATCGCCGTCGCCCGACAGCGTCGCGTCACCGGGCTGAGTGGCCGCGAGATCCGTGAAAACAGTATTGAGCCGACGCCACTCGATCCATTCCGCCGGTGTGGAGTTGCCCTTCGAGGTGATGTCGGTCTTGGCCAACGCGTCCCAGATCATCACGAGACGGTCTGCCTCGGTGTACGGCAGCGGGCGGATCAGCACCGCATCGAAGGTGCTGTACATTGCGGTCAGCCCGCCGATGCCTAACGCGAGCGTGGCGATCGCTACGCCGAAGAATGCCGGATTGCGTCGCACCTGTCGCAGCCCGTAGCTGACGTCCCGCCCGGCAACGTCGAGCCAGCCACCATGGCGGCCGCTTCGAACCTGTTCCTTGATCTGCTCCAGCCCTCCCAGTTCGAGCACGGCAAGACGGCGGGCCTCGGCGGGAGTGGCGCCGGCGCGAACCTTGTCGGCGGCTGTCATGTCGACGAACGCCTGCAGCTCGTCGTTCAAATCCCGTTCGGCGCTATTCCGGCGCGCGATCCAGAGCACGATGGACCTCAGGCGATGCAGCAGCGTCATGCGCCCTCCAGGACACACGTGACCGCGAACGTGGCGCGGCTCCAGCGCTCGCGATGCTGTTCGAGCTGGCGCTTCCCGGCAGCCGTGAGGCGGTAGTACTTCGCGCGCCGATTGTTCTCGGTGGGTCGCCATTCGGCGTTGAGCTTCCCGTCCTGCTCCAGACGGTAGAGCGACGGAAACAGCGAACCCGGATTGACCTGGAACTCGCCGCGACTGAGCGCCGCGAGCCGTTGTGAAACCCCGTAGCCGTGCATGGGCTCACGCACGAGGATCGTCAGGATCATCAGGTCGAGCGTGCCCTGGGGAATGTCCAGTTTTTCCACGGTGTGCTTTAGGGAACCTAAATGAAAGGCCAATAGTCGCACCGCTCATTTAGGGTGTCAAGAGGAGGAGGCTGGCGACTAGCGACGGCCGGGGACGGGCGATGGGCGACGGGCGACGGGCGACGGATGTGGGGCGACAGGCGGCAGGCGGCAACGGCGTGTCATTCCGAGCGCAGCGAGGAATCGCCGTCGTCCCGACCGAGGGCTCCAGTTCCCCGTTGGTCGGATCCCGGTTCCCACCCTTCCCCTTGACATCTAAGGGTAACGGGCGAATACTACCCTGACATTCTTAGGGTAAGCCATGCCGACCTCGCACGCCAACGGTGCATCGCCGGACCTCGGGCTCCTCCAGGGGACGCTCGACGTCATGATCCTCAAGGCCGTCTCGTGGGGCCCGATGCACGGGTTCGCCGTGGCCAAGTGGATTCGCTCCACGACCGACGACGTGCTGCAGATCGACGATGGCGCACTCTATCCGGCGTTGCACCGCATGGAGCATCGCGGGCTCATCGACGCCGACTGGGACCTCACGGAGAACAAGCGCCGCGCCAAGTACTACCGGCTCACCGCGAAGGGGCGACAGGAGCTCCGCGTACGCGCCACGAGCTGGGACCGATACGCGAGCGCCGTCTCCAAGGTCATCCACGCCACCGTTCAACCGTCCGTGAGCTAGCCATGGCTGGTGATGATACTCGAAAGTGGCATCGCTATCTGACGTTCTGGCGCGCGAACATCGCCGCCGACGTCGATACCGAGCTCTCGTTCCACGTCGATGCGCGCACCGAGGAACTATGTGCCGCTGGTGTCGAACGGTCCGCAGCGAGGGCGCAGGCGCTCCGTGAATTCGGGGACGTCGATCTCGCGCGACGCACCCTGCGCAGCATGGACGAGCGGCACGCCGCCAGCGAGCGGCGCGCACACTTCGCCGGCGACATCCTGGGAGATATTCGGGTCGCCATCCGTGCCCTCAGGCGGAGTCCGGGGCTCGTCGCCGTCGTCGGGCTGACATTCGCGTTAGGCATCGGTGTCACCGGCGCCATGTACAGCGTCGTCGACAACATGCTGTTCAAGCCGCTGCCCGGCCGGGACGGCGCGGCGCTCGTCGTTCTCGGACGAACCGAGGAAAAACTGCCGCAGCCGCACGAGCTCTCGTTCCCCGACTATCGCGACTATCGGGCTGACACGACCGTGTTCGCCTCGCTGGTGGCGTATACGTCCCGGGTCGTCGAGCTCAAAACGGATCGCGGCGCCGACCGCGTCTGGATCGATGACGCGACCGCGAACTACTTCGCGGTGCTCGGACTCCGGCCGATGCTCGGCCGGACGTTCGATCCCGACGAGGACCGCGGTACGCTCGCCCACCCGACAATCGTCCTGACGTACAAGGGGTGGCAGGCGCATTTCGCCGGCGATTCGGGAGTCATCGGGCGTGCCATCACTATTAACGGTCACCCGGTGACGGTCATCGGCGTGACGCCGCCCGAGTTCCACGGCGTTAGGCCGCTCGTCGACATGGACGGGGTCGTGCCGATCGATCAGGTGTGGCCCGCCTACGGCGCGGATTTGGAGAACCGCGCGTCGGCCGTCGTCAGCGTGTTCGGCCGGCTCCGCCCCGGCGTTTCACCGAGCGCGGCGAGAGAAGCCGTGCGCCTCAAAGCGCGCCAGCTCGAGCGTGCTTATCCCGTCTCGAACAGGAACGTCGGCGCAGTGCTCCTGCGCGAGCAGTTCACGCGCCCGAGCATCAACGTGGCTGAGATCACTCTGGGCATCGCGGCGATGTTCATGGCGCTCGTCATCCTCGTCATGATCGTCGCGTGCGCAAACATCGCGAGTCTGCTGTTGGCGAGAGTCGTCTCACGCGGGCGCGATCTGGCGGTTCGTGCGGCGATAGGCGCCAGCCAGTGGCGCCTCGTGCGACAGGTGCTCGTCGAGTGCACGCTGCTCGCCCTGCTCGGCGGCATCGGCGCGGTCGGCGTGACCTTCGCGGCGGCTCGCGCCATGTCGTCCATCAATGTCGCGACCGACATCCCCATTCGTTGGGGCATCGAGTTGAATGGACGCATCGTAGCATTCACGATCCTCGCGACGCTGCTCGCCGCCCTGGCCGCCGGGCTCGCGCCGGCATCGGCGGCGCGCAAACGCAACCTGCATGACGTCCTACGCTCCGGCACGGGAAACTCCGCGACGAGCGCTCACCGGCGTCTGCGCTCCGCGCTCGTGGCTGGTCAGATCGCCATCTCGGTGGTGGTGCTCGTCTGCGCCGGACTCTTCGTGCGGAGCTCGGCGAACGCTACGCGCATGAACCTCGGCTTTCGTACCGATCACGTGTTGATGCTCTCCACGGAGCTCCGCCGCGAGAGCTACGATACCACGCGTGGCCAGCAGTTCTATCGTGAGGTGCTCCGGCGATCCGCCGCCGTGCCGAGTGTGCAGTCGGTAGCGCTCGCGCGCTTCGTGCCGTTCGGCTACGATCGCGCCATGCAAACCATCGTCCCGATCGCTCCGGGCGTTCAGTTGCCCGTCAACGGGTTCAGCTATTTCTACAATGTCGTGGGCGGCGACTATTTCGCCACGTTAGGTATTCCGCTGTTGGAAGGGCGCGCGTTCACCGATCGCGATGACGCGACCGCGCCACCCGTGGCGATCGTCAACGACGCGTTCGTGAAAGCCATGTGGCCAGGTCAGCCGGCCATCGGCAAACGCTTCCGTTTCGGCGGCAGTGATGGTCGCGTCCTCGAGATCGTCGGCGTCGTGCGCGGGATGGGGGACCTGCTCATCGGCGAGACGCCCAAGCCGTACGTCTTCCTGCCGGTCACTCAGGCGTATCGGACGCCGATGACGATCCTGGTCCATACCGCGTCGGACCCAACGTCGGTCGCGCGATCCATGCGCGACGTCGTCGCGGGGCTCGACCCGACTCTGTCGGTGTTCGACGTGCGCACCATGGAAAACCACCTTCGCAACGGACAGGCGCTCCTCTTTCAGCGGCTCGGCTCGGCGTTCGCTACTGCGTTCGGGCTTCTGGCGCTCGTACTTGCGACGATTGGCGTCTACGGTGTCGTGTCGTACGCGGTCGCGCAGCGTACACGTGAGATCGGCGTGCGCATGGCACTCGGCGCGCGCCGCCCGGCGATCGCGCGACTGGTCCTGGGGCAGGGCATGCGGCTTGGCTGGATCGGCCTCGCGATTGGCCTCGTGCTGTCGGTCGCCACGATGGGCGTCGTGTCGTCGGTGCTGTATGGTGTTACGCCACGCGACCCGTTGGTGTTAGGCAGCGTCGTCGGCATACTCATGCTCGTGGTTGCGATCGCGAGCCTCGTTCCGGCGCGGCGCGCGATGCGGATCGATCCGATCACATCACTTCGCTCGCAATAGACGAACGACCTGCCGCACCGCGTGAGACCGGCCGGACGATCACGGACCTGACACGCCGGATCGTCCTCAGCCCTCACGGTCGAGGACCGATCCGAATCATCCGTGCGGGGGTGACGGCCCCGAGGGGTAGCAACGGCAATAGGAACGTCGGCGCCGGCACGAGGAGCGCATTCGACGTCACTTTCTGACGCCGCGCGTTGGTGGCTCCGAACCGGCGATCCCGCGGCGCCCCCGACGTTCGCATCCATTCTCGCGCTCATCGGCGCAGGCCTCGCGATCGTAACGGGCTGGCTCGGCGGCGAGCTGGTCGATCGGCTCGGCATCGGTGTCGACGCAGGCGCGCACGTCAACGCACCCAGTTCCCTGTCCGGGAGGCCGGCGAGCGGCTGACCGCCCAGGCACTTTCCGCGACGCACATACACAGCGGGCCTCCACCATGGAAGGCCCGCTGGCATTTGCGTTAGCGATTCCCGTGTCGTAGCATGGCGTGGCGAGGCCGCGTTCGAGGTGTATGGTCCTAACGCGGACGGCGGTCGCGCGGACATGCACCTTTTGCTTTTCGATGGAGCGAAACCACATGACCAGTCGCGCGCGCTGGACTTTTGCCTGCCTTCTCGCGTTCTACGCCAGCACCGCCGCTGCGCAGGCAGGAAAACCTGGCGACACGTATCGCTCGCCAAGCGGTGCGACGCTCAAGCTCTTTCTCGACGACTCCAACGTCGGTCCCGAAGTTTCGATTGGCGAGCTGACATTGCCGCCTAACGCCGACTCGGGCGACCACACGCATGGCGCGATCGAGATGTTCTACGTGCTCTCCGGTGAGCTCGAGCACGTCGTCAACGGGAAGAGCTACATCCTGAAACCAGGGATGACCGGCTACGTTCGTCCGCCGGACAAAATCCGCCACAAGACCGGGCCCGCGGGCGCGAAAGTCGTCGTCGTGTGGGTGCCGGGTGACGAGGCGAAGAAGATCGCGGCGCGGTGGACAAAGGAGCCGTAGCACGCCGCCGTGCCGCTGAGCCTGGTGTGGCCCCTTCACCAGCTTCACCACGTAGCACAACGTGAAGCTGGTGAAGTGGGCCGTCACGCCAGACGCTCACCCGGAGGACCGTCGTGAACGTGCTGCTGCTGTCGATGCCGGACTCCTTCGAGCACATGCCCTCGATCGCGATCCGGCTGCCTAACGGGGCACTGGGCTCGCTGGCCGGGAACGTGGACGCGCACCACAACGTGGCCGCCGCCGATTTGATCCTCGCGCAGTCCCACGTACGCCGCACGATCACCCGGCTCATGGCCGACCACGCCCCGGATGTCGTGGGACTCTCGGTCATGACCTTCCAGCGGCGAACCGCACAGCGCGTCATGCGCCTCATCCGCGCCCTCAAGCCCGACGTACGAATCGTGGTCGGCGGCTACGACCCGACGCTGGCGCCCGACGCGTACACCGACCCGGCCGACGGCGTCGACTTCGTCGTCCGCGGCGAAGGCGAGGTGGCCCTTCGCGAGCTGCTGCGAGCCATCGAGCGCGGGAGCGGCTACGACGACATCATCGGACTGTCATTTCGCGATGGCGACGCGTGGCGGCACAATGCGAATCGGCCGCCAGCGAATCTGAATGCCGGCGAGATCCGCCCACCGCGGCGAGCGTCTCGGGTGCTCGACGGCTATACACTCCTCGGACGGCGCGTCGACGTCGTCGAGACGTCGCGTGGCTGCACGTTCGACTGCAGCTTCTGCTCGATCATCGAGATGCGCGGGCGGAATTTCTTCGCGTACCCGATGGAGCGCGTCATCGCGGACATTCGCGACGCACACGATCACGGCGCCCGCGCGATATTCCTCGTCGACGACAACATCGTGCTGAACGTGCGGCGCTTCGAGGCCCTCTGCCACGCGATCATCGAGGCGGGACTCGCGCACATCGATTACGTCGTCCAGGCGATGACGTCCACGATCGCGAATCACGGTGCCACGCTCGCCCCGCTCATGCGCCGCGCCGGGTTCCGCTACGTGTTCCTCGGCATCGAGAACATCCTCGAGCAGGACCTGGAATTTCTGCGCGCCCGACGCAAGAACACGAAACGCGAAGACGGGCGAAGCGCCGGCAATGCGTCGCTCGACGCCGTCCACCATCTCCGCTCGAACGGCATGTACGTGGTCGGCGGTCTGATTGTCGGCAACCCTGACGACACGATGGAGTCGATCGAGGCCAACCTCGAGTTCGCACGCCGCCACGTCGACTGGCCGTACATTCAGCACCCAATGCCGTATCCGCGCACGCCGATGACCCAGGACTTCCGCGCGCAGGGGTTGATCGAGAGCGAGCGGGTGGAGGAGTACGATGGTACGACGCCCGTCGTCCGAACGCGGCACCTCTCACGGGACGAGGTGGCATTCCTGCGATGGCGGGCCGAACGATGGATGAAGCTCCGGCACATGCCGGTCGCGTTCCGTCATGATCCCGGGTTCGTGCTGCGGAACGCGCGCCGAATGGCAGCCCACACGTTCCGGGGAAGCACGTGGCGCACATGGCTCCGCGTCGAGGACGAGCGCCGGGCATTCGAGCGCTACTGCGCCATCCGCGAACGGGAGCGCGAGTATCTGGCGGATGTGGCCGTGATGTCGGAACCGGTACTCGCCGCGCCACTGCCGATCGAGTAATACTGGTGCCGGTGACGCTCGACCCTGCTGTCCTCGGCCCCTTCCGACCCCACAACATGTCGTCCCGCTTCCTCACCGCTCTCGCCGCGCTCACGCTCGGCGCATCACTCCCCGCGCCTGGGCGCTCACAGCAACCCGCCGCACAGCAGCCCAACGCTGACACGAGCGACACGGCGATGGCGCTCCCGATCAAGCCCGTTCGCACCCTTCGCTTCACCACCGATGAAGCGACGTGGATCTCGCTCGACGTCTCGCCCGATGGGAAGACGATCGTCTTCGACATCCTCGGCGACCTCTACACCATACCGATCGCGGGCGGCACGGCCACACGCCTGACGAGTGGTGTGCCATGGGACTGCATGCCGCGCTGGAGCCCGGACGGGCGCACCATCGCCTTCATCTCGGATCGCGACGGCGGTGACAATCTGTGGGTCGTGAACGCGGACGGTACGGGGGCGCACAGGATCACCAAGGAAGTTGATAACGCATTGTCGTCGCCGATGTGGTCGCCCGACGGGCAATACATCGTGGTTCGCCGATTCGGGCCGTATCCGACGGACGAGAACTACCTCACGAACGTTCCGCTCTGGATCTACCACGTCGGTGGGGGCACCGGCACGCAGCTCTTTCCGTCGGTCGCGACGCGCAAGACGACGAACACCGGCGCCGCGTTCTCCCCCGACGGCCGCACGATCTACTTCGGCTCGCACGCCGGCGGCTACACCGGTGAGAACTTCGCCGCCTACCAGATCATTGCCCTCGACCGCGAGCGCGGTACGGAGACCGCGCTCACCGCGAGCTCCGGTGGCGCGTACCGGCCGGTCACGTCGCGAGACGGCAAGTGGTTGGTCTACGCGACGCGCGCTGGTACGAAGACCGCGCTCCGCATTCGCGACCTAACGACCCAGGAGGACCACTGGCTCGTCGGCGAGACACAGCGCGACGATGCCGAAGGCTACGCGCCGAACGACGTGTTCCCCGGCTACGGGTTCACCCCCGACTCGAAGAGCGTTGTCTTTTTCGCCGGCGGCAAGATCAAGCGCGTTGACCTCGCGACGCGCCAGGTCAGCATGATCCCGTTCTCCGCGAACGTGGAGGTCGGGCTGGGCCAGCACCTGTTCGTGCCCCTCAAGGCCAGTGATGCCCCGGTCCAGGTGACGCAGCTCGTTACGGTGGCCGAGTCGCCGGACGCGAAGCGGATCGCGTTCTCGGCTGTTGGGAAGGTGTACACCGTGACACGCGACGGCCTGTCGTTCGGCACACCGCGCCGGATCACGAACGCGACGGGGCGCGAGTACTACCCGAGTTTCTCCCCTGACGGGCGGTGGGTTGCGTTCGCGTCCTGGTCGGATTCCACGGGCGGCGCGATCTGGAAGGCCCGCGCCGACGGCACCGGCCAGCCGGCACGCCTAACGAGCGACGGCGCGTGGGTGTCGTGGCCGCGCTGGACTCCGGAAGGCGACCGGATCGTGTTCGCCGCGTCGCCGCGTCAGGTCGGCGTGGATGGTGGTGGCGTGGCGGCGATGGCGGAGCTGCGCGTCGTCAGCGCGAACGGCGGCGCGGCCTCCCGCATCACCTCGGCGAGCGGCGGCTTCGGTGGGGCGACAGGGGCCGCCGGCGTCAGCGCCGCGACGAGCGGCGCCCCGGCGCGCGTCTACTACACCGAGGTCATTCCGAACGCGACCCCGGGTTTTTTCAACGCCACGCAGACCACGGCGCTCGTGTCGGTGCGCCTCGATGGCTCCGACAAGCGGACGCACGCCAAGATCACGACTCGCCCGTGGCTGGGCGGCATCACCGTCCGTGTCGCACCGGACGGACGCGGCGTGATCGTGCTCGATAGCGACGACGTCTACGCCTTTCCGCTCACCGATGTGGGGAGCGAGGGGCTGACGGTGAACTTCGCCTCGCCAGCGGTGCCCCTCCGCCGCCTAACGACCGAGGGCGCGAACTACGCCGACTGGGGTGACGGCGGGCGGACCATCGTGTGGTCGTTCGCCAATCACATCTACCGCGCGCCGACCGACTCGGTCCTGAAGTACGCCGACGCGACGAAGTGGGCGACCACGCACGCCGCGGTCTCGCTCACCGTCCCGCGCGCCGTCCCGCAAGGCAGCGTGTTGCTTCGCGGCGCGCGCATGGTGACCATGAAGGGCGACGAGGTCATCGAGAAGGGCGACGTGCTCGTCACGAACGACCGCATCGCGCAGGTCGGCACGAACCTCACGGCGCCCGCGGGCGCGCGCGTGATCGACGTGAGCGGCAAGACGATCATCCCCGGCTACGTGGATGTGCACGCGCACCCGAAGACGGGCCGCGAGATGCCCGAGGAGCAGGAGTGGTCGATCGCGTCGAACCTCGCCTACGGCGTCACCACCACGCGCAACCCGAGTGGCACGCGCTGGAACGTAGCGTGGGGCGAGCTGATCGACGCCGGCGAGATGGTCGGCTCGCGGATCTACGCCACAGGCCCCCCGATCAGCAGTAACAATGCGCCGATCAAGAGCTACGACGACGCGCTCAAGGTCGTCCGCCGCTACAAGGCGCAGGGTGTGAACTCACTCAAGCAATACCTGGAACCGCGCCGCATCCAGCGACAGTGGATCCTGCAGGCAGCGCTGGCCGAGGGGATCAACGCGACGAACGAGGGAGCGGGCGATCTCAAGGCTGACATCACCATGGCGCTCGACGGCTACACCGCGCTCGAGCACTCGATCGGTCAGGTGCCGATCTACAAGGACGTCGTAACCGTCCTCGCCGAGTCGAAGATCGTGTGGACACCGACGCTGGTGGTGGCGTACGGCGGACCAGCTGGCGACACGTTCTGGCGCGCGCGAACGGACCTCGACACCGATCCGAAGACGTCGTTCTTTACGCCCGCGGACGTGCTCCAGAGCCAGGCGCGTCGCCGCCCGATGATCGTCGAGGAAGACTACAACTTCCCGGCGATCGCACGTGGCGTGCGTGATGTGGTGCGTGCCGGCGGTCGTGCAGGACTGGGCTCGCACGGCCAGCAGGATGGGATTGGTGCACACTGGGAGCTGTGGATGCTGCAGAGCGGCGACATGACGCCGATGGAGGCGCTGCGCATCGCCACGATCTTCGGGGCGGAGTCGATCGGCTATGGCGCCGACCTGGGCTCGATCGAGCCGGGCAAGCTGGCCGACCTGCAGGTGCTCGACGCGAACCCGCTCGAGAACATCAAGAACTCGACGTCGATCAAGTACGTGATGAAGAACGGCGAGCTGTACGATGCGGCGACGCTGGATCGTGTGTGGCCGACGGCGCGGAAGTTCCCGAAGCCGTTCTGGGTGCAGGAGCGCGAGGATCTCGACGCGCTTCGGCGTAAGTAAGGAGAAGGAGAAGGAGGAGGGGGAGGGCGATGTCGATCACCGGTGTACTCGGAGTTCTGACAGCGGCGGTCATTCTCGGCGACGCACAGCGATCGGACACGTTTCCCACGTTCGACCGGGTGCTGCTCCTCGAGAAGACTTCCGAGACGTCAGCGAACGTGAGCATCGGTGACGTCGACGGCGACGGTCGGCTCGACATCGTCCTCGCGAAGGGCCGCCACTGGCCACTCGTCGACCGCGTGCTCCTTGGCGACGGCACGGGTCATTTCAAACCGGGTTATGACCTTGGCACGGCATCCGATCGATCGTACTCCGGTCGCCTCGTGGACCTCGACCGCGACGGCGACCTCGATGTGGTCATCAGCAACGATGCGCCGGACCCAAAGCTCGTGTACCTGAACGACGGGAAGGGGCACTTTCATGTGGGGTCCAACTTCGGGAAGCCAACGTGGCCCACACGCAACGCGACCGTCGCCGACATCGATGGTGACGGCCTTCCCGACATCGTGGCCGCCAATCGCGGCGATAGCACGGACGCGAACTACATCTGTCTGAACAGAGGGAACGGTCGCTTCGACGGCGACTGCATCGCGTTCTCGCGCGAGCCGGCCACGACGATCGCGGCCGCGGACTTCAATCGCGATGGGCGGATCGACCTCGCCGTGCCGCATCGCGATGGTGGACAGAGCCGAGTGTACCTGGCCGGGCCGAAGGGGGCGTTCGACCGGTCCGCGACGATCCCGTTCGGGCCGCCTAACGCCACGATCCGAATGGCCGAGGCGGCGGATCTCGATGGTGATGGGTTGCTCGATCTGGTGACGATCGATGAGAATGTCGGAACGTCGATCTACTTCGGTCAGCGAGACGGGTCGTTCTCAGCGGCGGTGCGTGTCGCGGATGCCAAGCCGGCGCCCTACGCCCTGGCGGTTGCCGACGTCAATCGTGACGGTAAGCCCGACATCGTGGTCGGCAACATCGAGGCGCCGTCGGCCGTGCACTTCAA
Organism: Gemmatimonadaceae bacterium; assembly: GCA_036509075.1. Taxonomy (GTDB): domain Bacteria; phylum Gemmatimonadota; class Gemmatimonadetes; order Gemmatimonadales; family Gemmatimonadaceae; genus JAJKIV01. Next base: position 9,975 of record DATCGG010000392.1, on the reverse strand, counting down.
CGACGGGACCGGTCGCCGATTTCACACCGTGCGGTTCGGTGACGGCAAGGGTACCGCATATGGGTTCGCGATCGCGGACCTGGATCGCGATGGCGTGATGGACATTGCAGCGGCGCGGTCGGAGGCGCCGAATGTGGTCTACTTCGGGCGCCTAACGAAGTAGCCTGTCATCACGAGTCTAGCCGGGGCCGCGATCGTCTCTGTATGGTCCTCTGTAGGTCCTCTTAGGGCCGGTCTACCTGCGCCACTCTGGCATCCAGAACCCAGGGGTCATACGCATGAGCGAAATGAGCAGCATGCTGTGGATCGCGCTCTACCGGGAGGTTGCCTCTCGCCACGAGCCGAAATGAAAGAGGGAACGGCCGCTCGGGACACTACCGTCCCCGAAAGCAGTTCCCCTTTTCATTCTGCTCGTTGCGTGAGGAGTCGTACGTGGCATGGATGGATGCCCAGTATGCTGCTCATGCCGCTCATGCGGTCGACCCCTCCGTTCTGGATGCCGGCCCGGCCATCACTTCCCTGGCCTAACGACCAGATTCGCGAAGTCCCCCGGCGACGGATCGCCGACCCACAAGCCGACCCCGCCGCGACTCCGTCCGCTCAGCCCCTGGACGTGAAGCGCCGGCGATCCAGTGCCGTTCACGAAAGCCGACACGTCGTTGCCGCGCACGACGACCTTGAGGTGCACCCACGCGTTCGGGTCGGGCTCCGGCAACACCGGCTTCTCGTACTGGCCCGACCGTTGCGACCGCAGGCGATCCCACGGGTGGGCCGGCTGCGAGATGTACTGGATCGCGTGCGCGTGACGCGTGGAGTCCGACGCCCGGAAGTTGAACGGACGCAGGTACACGGCGTCGAAGGCGGTGTCGGACTCGATATGGAACGCGATACCGAGGAAGCTTTTCTGCAGGACGTCTCGACCTCGCACGTCGAGCTCGATCTCGCCATCGGTGAAATCGAACGGCGTCCAGACCAGCCCCATCGTCGGGCCTTCGTCGAGGCGGACGAACTTGCGCCCACCGGAGTCGATGACGGTGGCGCGGCGGTTGACCGTCTTCCAACTGCGAACGATCGTTTGCGGTTCGATGGGTTGCTGCGCGCGGATCGCGCGTGGCGCGATGCTCAACGCCGCGACCAAAGTCGCAGCGCCGAATACCGACTGCACAGCTGATGTCATGATCGCCCTCGACTCCCTGATGCTTCCTCCGAGACCCGCGTCGGTGTCTACCCTGTCGGTACGGCTCCGGTCCTATCCGAGTTGCGGCCGGCTTCGGTTCGACTTTCTCGTTGCCATTGTTCTGGGCGTGGTTGCCATGCGAACTACGCTTTCGGCCCAGGGCGCCGTCGTGACCGACTCGGTGTCGTCGCCAGGGCTCGTGCAGAACGTCGTGGGCGACCGCGCAGTTCGACGCACGCTCGTGTATCTGCCGCCCTCGTACCAACGTGAAGCGACGAGGCGGTACCCCGTCGTCTATCTGCTGCACGGCGCCACGTCTCTCCCTCAAGAGTGGGTGGACGGTTCGTACCAGGGGCTCGATCTCCGCGTTGCGCTCGACAGTCTCATCGGCGCGTCTGCCATCCCTGAGCTCATCGTCGTCATGCCCGATGCGAACAACAAGCTCGGGGCAGGCTTCTACGCGAACTCCGCCGCTACCGGCAATTGGGAAGACTTCGTGGTGCACGATCTCGTGGATCACGTCGATCGGCGCTACCGGACCGACGCGCGCGCGTCGAAGCGAGCACTGGTCGGACACTCGATGGGCGGATTCGGGGCATTCAACATCGGGTTCGAGCACCCCGACGTCTTCGGCTTCATCTACGCGATCAGCCCGTGCTGCATCGGGTTCGTCGGGCGCACCGGACCATCCCCGGCGTGGGCAACGCTCTCGAGGATCAAGCGCTGGCAGGACGCGCCGGGCAACGTCTATCTCTTGTTAGGCATGGCGGCGGCGCTCGACGGGAGTCGGACGGATCCGAGGCTCTTCACCGAGTTACCATTCGACGTGAGTCGGGACAGCACGGTCGTGGCGAACGCCAGCGTGCAGGCGCGCTGGCGCGCCCGCATGCCTCCGGATCGCGCGTCGGCGATGGTGCGGCGCGGCGTCCGGCCGCCGATGATCGTGATGGAATCCGGATCGGAAGAAACCCAGCTTCGCCTGGGGATCGAGGTCCTTCGAGCTCGCCTCGACAGCCTGGGCATCCGCTATGCCGACACGACCTTCACCGGCGGACACATCGACCGCGTGAGAGAGCGGTTCACGCAGCACGTGCTTCCAACGGTGGGGAAGTGGTTTCGCTGAGCGTTGATTGGATGCGTGGGGGGTCAGACTCCGTTTGGATCATTCCAATGCCGCGGCATTGGAATGATCCAAACGGAGTCTGACCCCCAACCCATCACTTTGACGCCAGGGCGGCTGTCAGCGCGCTGGTGAACGTCGTGTCGCTCTCGTGGATGGCACCGAGCCGCCGCCAGCGGAGGACGCCCGTTCGATCGATGAGATAGGTCGACGGCACGCCTAACGCCATGTACACCGATTGCACCCGCTCGTCCGGGTCACGCCAGATCGGGTACGTCATGCGGAACTCCTCTGCAAAACTCCGGATCGCCTCGTCCTGACCGCGGGCATCGACCGACACGCCGACGATCTCGAGGCCCTCGGCCCGATGCTTCTCGTAGACCGACTGCAGATACGGAATCTCGGCGCGGCAGGGCGCGCACCACGTGGCCCAGACATTGAGCAGTACGACCTTGCCGGCCAGGGCGCCGGTCGACATCGAATCCCCCGCGAGTGTCGTGGCTGCATAACGCGGAGCGGGCTGCCCGATCTCCACGCGTGGCGGCTGCGTGTCGCGGTGGCACCCGAGTGACAGGAGCGCGGTGAGGGCAATGAACCGGAGCCTTCTGTCATCCCGAGCCGTCAGCCGAGGGATCGCCGTTCTCCGGGTAGAGGGCCCTCGATCAGGACGATCGCGATCCCTCGCTTTGCTCGGGATGACACGGGCTCCTCGGCTCGGGATGACAGGTGTCATTTGAGCTCTCCGACCGGCACGCTGCCGACCATCACCCGTGCGCTGTCGCCAGGCACCGTCCACGCCGCCAACAGCGAGTCGCCTCGCCTGACGATTCGCGGGAATCCCGAGGCGCGCGCGGCCTTCGTGCGCGAGATCGTTGTCATCGCGCCCAGATCGCCCGAGCGCGCGACACGCCTCACGCGCACCTCGGCGTCCTCCGGCGGCACGCGCTCGAGCCAGCTCACGAGCGCGTCACCGTTCTGATCGAGCACGATCCCGACACGTCCGGCGGGCGCGCCGCCGTCCACGCGTACCGGCGCGGCGAAGTGCGCTCCGCCGTCCACCGAGAACGCGACACGCACGCGCGCCGTGTCCTGTGCACCGGTAAACCACGCGATCGCTACGGTGTCGCCACGCGCCGCCAGCGCCGGCCCGTTCACCGGACACGCGTCGATGTGCCACCCGTCCGCGTGCACGATGCTCGGCGACGTCCACTTTCCATCCACGAGGCGCACGACCGCGATGTCGCGGACCTCGTCGTCGGTACGATCGCGGTAGGCGACTACCGGTCCGGATGCCGCAACCGTCGCGGCAACCTGGCAACAGTCACACGTGCGGAGGTCGACCGATTGCTCGGCGCCGAGTGCGCCGGTGGGTGCGACGGATACGGCTTGCACGCTCATCGCGCCCTGGCCATGACCGCCCGCATCGGCGGTCATGTGGCGACCGTCGAGCCATGCGGCACGCACCGAATCCCCCGGCGCGGCCCATAGCGCGACGAATCCGTGCTCGGCGGCGGACCGGTCGGTGTGCAGTATGGCGCCGTCGCTCCACGTCGCTCCGCCGTCCGTGGACTGGGCAATGCGGACATCGTATGCATAGCGCCCTGCGCCGCTCCGCTGCAGCCAGTGGACCAGAAGCCGGCCCGAAGGAGTCGCGATGACCGACGGGTAGTCCGCCCAATTGACGAACAGATCGTGGCGCTCCACGACGGTTGTTGGCCGGGACCACGTCGCCTCATCGAGTCGCGCGTAGCGGACGACGTACGTCGAATCACCGGTCTTCTCGATCCACGTCATGTGGACCGCGCCGGCGGCGTCGGTGGCGAGGAAAGGCTCGCCGCTCTGAGGGCCGGCCGGCGAAGGCAACACGGCTATTCGGGCGGCCGGCGCTTGCCGGTCGGACGACGAGCAAGCCGCCAGAGTCAGTAATGCGATGGCTGGAAGACGGGGGGCCATGCGCACAATCTCCGCTGTTGGCGGCGAGCGGTCAACGCCCCGGCTGCAGCCCTCTCGCAGACGTGGCCGATCGACGGGACCTAACGAGCCGGCTCGGCACGCCCTGCAACCACAGCATACGGAGAAACTAGGGCTTGGGCGGCCTCATGACGATCGTGCCTTTGCCGCCTTTGTCGTCGACGCAGTCACCAGAGTAGCTCTTGTCTTCACGGAGCAGCAGAGTGCATTTGACTGTGGCGTCGCCGGGGACCCACGTGAACAGCAATCGCGTCGCCTCGACCTTCACATCCGACGCCTCGGCCTCCATGCCACCGGCCATGAGGGTGAGCTTTGTAGTGTCGCCGGCCATCCGGACGACGAATGAGGCGGCGAGCGCATCCTGATCGGGAGGGGAGATGGTTCCCGTCCACGTGCCTGGCGTGAGCTTTTGAGCAGCAAGCGATGCCGGCATGACGAGCGTCATGAGGCCAATGAGCACTTTGTGCATGGAGAGCATTTGATCCTCCTGAGGGGACTCAGGTCGTGTCTCTACGCGTACGGCCCGGCAGGTTGCCGGGTTACAACCTGGTCAGACCGGTTGGCCATAGCGGCCGGGCTGAGCCTCGGAAACGGCCTCCTCGCCCTGCTCGTCCACTTCGCATGGCGAAACCTCGCGGTGTGGACGCGCCCAAGGCGCCGCGCTCGACGTTCCCCGACTGGATCGAGCCGATGGCTGCTACGCTCACTCAGGAGCGCTTCACGGGCGCCGACTGGCTCTTCGAGCGCAAGTTCGATGGCATCCGACTCATCGCGTTCAGGCAGGGGCCCACCGTTCGGCTCTACTCGCGCACGCGCCATCTCCAGCACCTGCCCGCCTTCGCCGCCGCCATCGCAGCTCTCCCTGTCGATGAGATCATCCTGGATGGCGAGTTGACGTGGGACGGCCACACCGCGTACCACGTGTTCGACATCATCTGGCTCGACGGGCGCGATGTCACGTGCCTAACGTTGACCGAGCGCCGTGCGCTGCTCGAGGCCCTGCCGCTCGCCGCACCGCTCGTCCGCGTCCGCGAGGTCCGTGACGCCGAGCCATGGGAGCGCGCGCGCCGTGAGGGCTGGGAAGGGGTGATCGCGAAACGCCGCGACTCGCTCTACGAGCATCGCCGGTCGAAGCACTGGCTCAAGATGAAATGCGAAACGGTACACGACTTCGTCATCGGCGGCTTCACCGACCCGCAGGGCGCCCGCGTGGGCCTCGGCGCACTGCTCGTCGGCTACTACGAGGGCGACGACTTCGTGTTCGCGGGCAAGGTCGGAACGGGATTCGACACGAAGCTGCTCACCGAGCTCCGCGCGATGCTCGACAGAAAGGAAGTCGCAAGCACGCCATTCACGAAGGCCAAGGGGCTGCCGCGCGTTGGCGCGCACTGGGTGCGCCCGACGGTCGTGGTGCAGGTCGCCTTCATCGAATGGACGGTCCACACCAAGCTGCGGCATCCCCGGCTGCTCGGCCTTCGTCCCGGGCGGCGTGCGCGCGACGTCGTCCGGACGGGGGACTCGTCGTGATCACGCACCCGGAGAAGGTGATGTTTCCGGACTCGGGGATCACGAAGGGCGAGCTGGCCGAGTATTACGCGTTGGTCGCCCCGATCATGGTGCCGCACCTTGCGGGGCGTCCGGTGACACTCGAGCGCTTTCACAACGGCATCGCCGAGAAGGGGTTCTTCCAGAAGAACGTGGCCAAGGGCGCGCCGGAATGGCTCGAGCGTGTGGCCGTGCCGAAAACCGACGGCGTCGTGAACTATGCGATCGTGCGCGATGCCCGCGGGCTCGAATGGCTCGCCAACCAGAACTGCATAACGCCGCACGTCTGGACGTCGCGCGTCCCCGAGCTCTTTCATCCCGACCTGTGTGTCTTCGATCTGGATCCACTCGTGGACGATCCGGCCGTGCTGCGGTCGGCGACGCTGCTGCTCCGTGACATCCTCGCGGAGCTCGGACTCGCGACGTGGGTGAAGACGTCCGGCTCGAAGGGGTTTCACGTCGTGGTGCCGCTGGATGGCAAGGCCGACTGCGGGCAGGTGGCGCGGTTCGCTCATGCCGTGGCGCGCACGTTCGTCGAGCGGGACCCGGCGCACCTGACGCTGGAGTTCTACAAGGCGGATCGCGGTGGGCGGATTCTCGTGGACACCGGGCGGAACGAGTTCGGGGCGACGTACGCCGCTGCATACGCCGTGCGCCCGAAGCCTAACGCGCCCATCTCGGCCCCCTGTACGTGGGAGGAAGTCGAGAGCGGCGAAGTGGGGCCGCAGTCGATCACGCTGCGCTCCATGGCCGGACGGCTCGATACGCAGGGTGACATCTGGGCCGCGCTCTTCGACAAGCCGCACCGGCTGCCTGAACCGGTTTAACGGGGCCGACCGTCCGGCGGCCGCATGGCCAGTTCCACGTCGTCAGTGGGTCGGTAATCCCTGATGCCTGATGGCCGAAGACTCAGGACTGACCCGTTTGGAACTGGCCAAGCCCGACTGCGATGCCCGCCAGACCGCCGTTTCGGTGCTGATCACTGACCCCTTGGTCGACGGCAGAGTAATATCGGGGATATGTCCAAGCCGATCCTCCTGACCGTAGACGACGACCCCGAAGTCCTGAACGCCATCGAGCGCGACCTGCGCCAGCACTTCCGCACGGATTACCGCGTCGTGAAGGCATCGTCCGGTGCGCAGGCGCTCGAAACCATCACCGAGCTCAAACAGCGGGGCTCGCAGCTCGCGCTCTTTCTGGTCGATGAACGCATGCCGCACATGACCGGCACGCAGTTCCTCTCCGAAGCGATCAAGGTCTTTCCGGACGCGCGCAAAGTCCTCCTCACGGCCTACGCCGACACCGAGACCGCGATCAAGGCCATCAACCAGATCGGGCTCGATCACTACCTCATGAAGCCCTGGGAGCCGCCCAGCACTCGGCTCTATCCGGTGCTCGAGGATCTGTTATCGGAATGGCATGCGAAGGCACGGCCGACGTTCGACGGCATTCGTGTCGCCGGCAGCCCCCTCTCGCAGGCCAGCTTCGCCGTGAAGGATTTCCTCGCGTCGAACCACGTGCCCTATCAGTGGCTCGACATGGACGACGAAGCCACCGTGCGGGACCTGCTCTCCGGCGTCCCCGGCGGCGCTTTCCGGCAGCCGCTCGTGTTCTTCCCCGACGGTACGACGCTCGTGCAGCCAACCACGCGCCAACTGGCCGAGAAGGTCGGGTTACAGACACGGGCGAAGCAGCCGTTCTACGATCTCATCGTCGTTGGCGGCGGGCCTGCCGGTCTCGCTGGCGCGGTGTACGGTGCGTCGGAAGGGCTACGGACGATCCTGGTCGAACGAAGCGCTCCCGGAGGCCAGGCCGGTACGAGCTCCAAGATCGAGAACTATCTCGGGTTCCCGAGCGGCGTGAGCGGTGAGGAGCTCGCGCGGCGCGCGAAGACGCAGGCCCTGCGCTTCGGCGCGGAGATCCTCACGCAAGAGGCCGTCGAGATAAAGCGAGAGGATCCGTACCGAAAGGTGATCCTCGAGGATGGGACGGAGCTGACCGGGTATACGATCCTGATCGCGCCGGGAATGGAGGTGAGGCGCCTTGCGGCTGCAGGATGCGACTCGCTCCTGGGCGCGGGCGTGTATTACGGCGCGGCGCTCACCGAAGCCGCGACCTATCGTGGGCAGGACGTCGTCGTGGTCGGCGGCGCGAACTCCGCGGGCCAGGGCGCGATGTTTTTCTCGCTGCACGCGCACAAGGTGACGATGCTCGTGCGCGGTCCGAGCATGAAGGCCACGATGTCCCAGTATCTCGTGGACCGCATCAACGACGAGCCTAACGTGGACGTGCTGACGAACACCATGGTCGTCGCCGTGCACGGCAATGGCCGGCTCGAGGCCGTGACAGTGGCGGACAGCGTGACTGGCGAACAGCGTGATCTGTCCGTGTCCGCGATGTTCATCTTCATTGGCACGGCACCCCGAACGGCCCTGTGCGGCGACCTCGTCATGCGCGACCCGCAGGGGTTCGTGCTCACGGGCCGAGACGTGATGACCGACGGACGGCCTCCTGACGGCTGGACGCCTGCGCGCGACCCCTACCTGTTCGAGACGAACGTGCCCGGGATCTTCAGTGCCGGCGATGCTCGTCACGGGTCCGGCAAGCGCGTGGCGGCGGCCGTTGGCGAGGGGTCTGCGACCGTGAGCATGGTTCATCAGTACCTGCAATCGGTGTGAGCGATGACGCACGCACGGTCTCAGCCCGACATGGACAGCACGCCTAACGCGCGGGCTGACGGCGAGCTGGTCGCCCGCCTTCAGGCGCATCGCACGTTCCAGGCGGTGCCGCGCGAGGAGCTGGAGTGGATTGCCGCGCATGGGACGCTCGAGCACTGCGAGACCGGTGACCTCATTGCGAGAAAGGGCGAGGCGGTCGAGGCGCTCTACATCATTCTGAGCGGGCACGTCTCGCACTTCACCGACCAGGGCGGGACGCTGCACAAGGCGATGGATTGGCGCGGCGGGGACGTAACCGGCCAGCTGCCGTACTCGCGGATGACGGCAGCGCCGGGGAACTCGGTGGTCCAAGAGCCGACCGAGATCCTACGATTGCCGCGCATGCTCCTTCCGGCGATTCCCATCGAATGTCCGCACGTGACCGCTGCGCTCGTGCACGCGATGGTGGAGCGGGCACGCGCGTTCAAGTCGAGTGACCTGCAGGTGGAGAAGATGGCGTCGCTCGGAAAGCTGGCGGCCGGGCTCGCGCACGAGTTGAACAATCCGGCGTCCGCGGCGACGCGCAGCGCGCAGCTCCTCGCCGACGCGCTCGTGGAGTCGGACGACGCGTCGCGCGCGTTAGGCGCGTTGGGGCTCGACGGCGACGAGCTGGCCGTCATCGAGCGAGTTCGCGCGATTTGTCTCGCCTCGACGGCGACGACCATCCTGTCGCCGCTCGAGCGCGCCGATCGTGAGGAGGCCATCTCCGACTGGCTGATGGATCACGACGTGGACGATGCGCTCGCGGAATCGCTCGCCGAGACCGCGGTGACGATCGACCTGCTCGACGAGCTGGCGGGGGCACTCGAGGCCGACAAGCTGCGCGGCGCGCTGCAGTGGGTCGCCGCAGGGTGTACGGTCCGCGGCCTCGTGCGCGACATCGAGCGGGCGGCATCGCGCGTGCATACGCTGGTGAGCGCGGTGAAGGGTTTCACGTACATGGACCATGCGGCGGCGACGCCCGAGCCGGTCGACGTGCGGAAGGGTCTCACGGACACGCTTGCCGTCATGGGGGCGAAGGCGCGCGGGAAGTCGGTGGCGATGACGGTCGACGTGGCGGAGGATCTCCCGCGGGTGCGTGGCTTCGGTGGTGAGCTGAATCAGGTGTGGGCGAACCTGGTCGACAACGCCCTCGACGCTGTGCGGGAGGATGGCCGTGTCGCAGTGATCGCAAGCGTGGAGGGCGGAAAGGTCGTCGTGCGGGTGAGGGACAACGGGTCAGGTATCCCGGCGGATGTGAAAAGCAAGATGTTCGATCCGTTCTTCACCACGAAGCCCGTGGGGAAGGGCACGGGGCTTGGCCTCGATATCGTTAGGCGGCTCGTGGACCGGAACGATGGCCTCATCGAGGTCGACAGCGAGCCGGGCCGGACGGAATTCCGGGTGACGCTGCCGGTGGCGTAGCGGCAGGCGGCAGGCGACAGGCGACGGAGGCCGTCATCCCG
>DATCGG010000391.1:0-11487 GCA_036509075.1 Gemmatimonadaceae bacterium | reverse complement strand
TCGTGCGCGGCACCGACCGCGCGCGTGAGTTCGCGCTCCGATCGGCGTTAGGTGCGGAGCGGCGCAGACTCGTCAGGCAGACGCTGATCGAGAGCCTGACGCTGGCGGTCGCGGGAGACGTTGCCGGGATAGCCGTCGCCTACTTCGCGATGCGAGCGATCGTCGCGATCGGGGCGGGCTCCATCCCGCGGCTCTCTGCGCTGACACTGGAGCCTCGGCTGCTCGTATTCTCGCTAGCCGTAGCCTCACTGAGCGCGCTCGGGTTCGGGCTCTTGCCCGCGCTCCGAGCGGCGAGGACCCAGCCCGGCGACATCCTGCGCGAGCAGGGTCGCTCCGCCACGAGCGGGGGCGTGCAGATGCGACTGCGCCAGTGGCTCGTCGTGTCGCAGGTCGCGCTCGCGTTCGTGCTTCTGGTGGGGGCCGGCCTGCTGATTGCGAGCTTCCAGCGCATCCGTGAGGTCCCGTTAGGCGTGAGGCCTGACGGCGTGCTGGCGTTCGAGCTGCACTTGCCGGATGCGCGGTACGACTCGACCGCGCGAGCACGATTCTATGAGACCGTGGCGGAGCGAATCGCCGCGCTTCCGGGCGTCGTGAGCGCTGGTGGCGTGAGCAAGCTGCCGGCGACCGGCGATTTCAACATCTGGGGTACCACTCCCCTGACGGGTCCGCTGGCGAACGCCGACCGTGGCAACATTGCGGGGCAGAACCGCGTGGTGTCGGGACGGTACTTCGATGCAGTCGGGATTGCCTTGCTCGACGGTCGGTTGTTCGACGAACACGACGACGTGACGGTCCCGCGGCGCGTGATCATCAGCCGGGCGGCCGCGGAGCGAATGTTCCCGGGGGTCCGGGCAGTGGGGCAGAGCCTAACGACCGGCGGCGGACCCCGCGAGATCGTGGGCGTCGTCGCCGATGTAGCACTCGATCCGCAGGGGAGGTCTGGCGAGGGGTACGTGTATCACCCGCACCGGCAGTTTGCCGGCGATCGAAACTGGTCGCTCGTCCAGGTGGTTCGCACGACCGGATCGCTCGACCAGCTGCAGGGCGAAGTACGGCGAGTCATCGCGTCGCTGGACCCACAGCTCGTGATGTACAAGCCAATGCCGCTCACCGAGGCGATCGGTCGCGGGGAGGCACAGCGCGTGTTCACGCTGCGACTGCTGACCACGTTTGCCTGTGTGGCGCTCGGCCTGGCAGCGCTGGGGTTGTTCGGCGTGCTGTCGTACGGCGTGCGGCTACGGCGCAGAGAGTTCGGGATTCGCATGGCGCTCGGCGCCAATGGCGGGTCGATCCGACGGATGGTGCTGCGCGAGGGCATGGTGGTGACCGCCATCGGCGTGGTGATCGGGTTGTTAGGCGCCGTGGCCCTGTCCCGCGTTCTGGCGTCGCTGGTCTTCGGCGTCAGCACACTCGATCCGCGCGTGTTGGCGTCGGCGGCCGTGTTCATGGCGGTCGTGGCGGCGTTCGCGGCGTACCTCCCGGCGCATCGAGCGACGTCGGTCGAGCCGAGTTCCGTGTTGCAGTAGGGTCTCGGCAAGTGGACATCCAGGAAGAGGGGAAACGGATCACACTGAAACTGCTGATCAAACGGATTCTGAAAGGGCTTGCCGGGCTCGTTCAAAACCTCAAAATCCTCCGTTTGATCAGTTGTTTCCGTTTGATCCGTTTCCCCTGTTTCTGAACGCCGGGTTCGGGTGGTGATCCCGAGCTCGTTTCGCCGAACCTCGTTCGCACAATAACACGGAACCGCGTTATGCCATCAACGTCTGCCTGGCTCCCTTGGGCACTCGGGTCGGCAGTATTCGCCGCCCTCACCGCGATTTTCGCCAAGATCGGGCTCGAGGGGATCGACTCCGACTTCGCTACGCTCGTGCGGACGTTCGTGATCGTCGCCGTGCTCGGCGCGTTCGTCGCCTTCACGGGGAAATGGCGCAACCCGTTCGCCCTGCCACCCAAGTCGGCGACGTTCCTCGTGCTGTCGGCGTTCGCGACGGGCGCGTCGTGGGTGTGCTACTTCCGTGCACTCAAGGTCGGTGAGGCGGCGAAGGTTGCGCCGGTGGACAAGCTGAGCGTCGTCCTGGTTGCGGTGTTCGCCTTCGCGTTTCTCGGCGAGCGGCCCGCGCCGCGTGAATGGATGGGCATCGGGCTCGTCGCGCTCGGCGTCCTGGTATTGAGCCTACGGCGCTGAGCGCCGGCGCACGCGCGGAATCCACCGCGGCACCGCGCGCTTGTAGTCGAGGTAGGATTCGCCAAAGCGCCGCTCGAGGCCCGGCTCCTCGACGAGTAGGAAATACACGTGGTTCAAGACAATGAACGTCAGCGCCCAGAGCGCGAGGCGCCACGATCCGAACAGCACTGCTTCGCCGGTGAGGATCGTGGCCACTCCCGTGATCATCGGGTTGCGGGTGTACCGGTACGGCCCGACCGCGACGAGGTTGGACGTTGGGTCCCATGGCGCCAGTGTCCCCTTGCCGACCCGCACGAACAGGTCAATGCACCACGTCACGAGCACGAGGCCGGCGAGCAACAGCAGGCCGCCTAACGTCCAAGCGATCCAACTCCAGCCATCCCCAGGCCAGCGTGAATCTCTATTCGCGAACGCGGTCAGAATCCATCGCGGCACGACGACCGTGACCATCGTCGGAAGCAGCAGGATCGCGAGGAGGTGCCGCAGGGCCGTCGACATGGCTGCCTAACGTGACTTCCTCGCCGGTACGACGATGATCGGCAGAGGGATGTACCAGCCGGGCTCCGTCGTCTTGATCTCGAGTCGCCACTCGCCCGGCTTCGTAGGACGGAGCTCGAAGTCCGCGGTCTCGCCGGGTCCCATCTGAACATTCGCCGTGCGCTGGGTTGCCTGGGCTTTCGGCAACTCGTACCCGTCCTTCGCGACCGTACGCCACCGCCCGATAGTGGAATCGTTCCGCAGCGTGAACGAGACGCGCCAGTCGGGGTGAAGAGTGACGATCCGAATCCGGTGCGTCTCGCCGGCGGTGAGCGTAAGCGGTTGTGGAGTGGTGCGTCCGTTCACCAACGCGTACGGGCTCTCGATCTTGTGGTAAACCGCCGGGCCGCCACCTCCGACGAGCACCAGGTGATCGTGCGCGAGGTCGCGTGGCTTGTCGGTGACAATGATCGCGCCATACATCCCCGACTGGATCTGATGGCGCTCGTTCAGGTGGGAGTGATACGGAAAGGTTCCTGCTCGCGGAGGCGTGAACGCCGCGACGAACGTATCGCCGGGCGTGATCGGGTGGAACACGCGATCGCCGAGCCCGCTCCACCCCGGCACGCCGTCAGGGAAGCTCGGAATCTCGAGCCCGTGCCAGTGGATTCCGGTTGGCTCCGGGAGGTTGTTCACGACCGTGATCCGTACCGGCTTGCCTCGCTCGAGCTCCAACACTGGCGCTGGCAGGTCCACGGAATCGCGAGCCGGAGGCGTGTCGCCCTGCTGCACGACGAAGCCATAGGCTGTCGCCATGCCGTCGAGCAGCCTGTTCGGCTTCCGCTGCACCAGCAGCCGAACGGTGCGCGCGTTAGGCGCTGCCGAATAGTCGACCCACCCCGGCGCGGGCTTCACGTGGATGCCGATCACGAGGCCGTGCATGTGTTGCTCGCTCGATGGACCCGGCCCATGGTTCGTGCCGGCCGAAGCGGACACCGTCGAGTCGCGCGGCGAGCCGGCCAGCGAGACCTCGTCATTGATGTGAAACGCGAAGTGGCAGTGGAACAGCCAGTTTCCCGGCGTGCTCGGCACGAAGGCGAGCGTCAGCGTCCCCCCCGGGGGCAGGAGGTCCGTGTTGAGCATGGGCTGCATCGGCCGCGATAGCGGCCCGTCCTTATTCCACGTACCGCGTGCCGCCACGCGATAATAGAACCCATGCAGGTGCATCGGATGGAACAGCGTGAGCGTGTTCAGCACGCGAAACCGCGTCGAGTCGCCTTGCTGAAGCTCGAGTCGTTCCGTGTACGGAAACGCCTTGCCGTTGATGACCGACACCACCTCGAATGGACGGTCGGCGTAAGGATGGAACCACTCGCTGATCAGGAAGATGTGATCCGGAGGCGACCCGCCGGGCGGGTCGACGATCAGCGCGCCATTGAGCTGGCTGTCCTTCCACAACCGATCGACCAGGGTGGTCCCGCCGAACGAGCCCCAGTAGAAGTACGATCCCGGCTTATCGAGCCGATATCGCAGCTCGCGGGTCTCGCCCGCGGCGAGCGTGAGTATGTCTCCCGAGTCCGATACTCCCGGGCGAAGGCCGCCGATCGTGATCGCGCTATCGACGCGATTCGTGAGCGTTACGCGAATCTCGGTGCCCTGCGGTGCGCGGATCAGCGGTCCGGGCACCGTCGGCGCTTTCCCGTGCTCGGCGAACGCGAGCACCGGGACTTCCGGATCGTCGTCGCCTTCAGGCTTCCAGGCACTCTCGACGACGTCGAGCGCAATCGTTAGGGTGCCACCGGCGCGCGTACCTGCCGGCACGTGATTGGAGTGAACGCTCGCACGGATCGCGTTCGCGGCCGGGCGCGGGAGTGGCAGTCGAGGCAGTGGCGCCACGAGCGGTGCCTGCGTAACGCCGAACACCATGCCCAGCAGAAGGGACGGGAGCACGGTAAGCCTTGTGTGGATGGTGAACGCCGTAAGGCACGGCCATGGTCAGTTCTCCATTTTGCCGGTCGCGTGATCGTGGGCGCAACCGCGCCGTCGCCGCTGAAATACCGTGGGTCGGCGGTGGCGATGTAAGCTTCACCTGGGGGCCGCGAGCGCCTCGCCGCGTGAGGTGCTGCCCTCGAGGCCACGAGTTGGAGAGCGAGTTGTCGATGGTGTCGATGGACGCGCTGCGGCACGCGCGCGAGAACTATGATCGCCAGGCGTGGCGTCAGGCCCACGAGCTCTTTTCTGCGGCGGACCGCGAAGAGCAATTGGGTCCCGACGACCTCGACCGCCTGGCCGTCTGCGCGCTCTTGATCGGCAACGAGTCGGAGAGCGTCGACATCTGGGCGAAGGCATATCACGAGTTCCTCGCGCGCGGCGCTGTCGAGCAGGCCGCACGCTGCGCGTTTCGCATCGGTTACGGCCTTGCCTTCCGGGGTCAGATGGCGCACGCGAGCGGATGGCTCGCGCGGGCGCGTCGCGTGCTCGACGACGCGGCGGCGGACAGCGTCGTTCGTGGCTACCTCATGTTGCCCGACGCCATTCGCGCGGCGCTCGCTGGAGAGTTCGCGCGCTCGCACGAGCTGTTCATTCAGGCCGAGGCGATCGGTCAGCGGTTCGGCGACGGCGACCTGATGGCGTTCGGACGCCAGGGGCAGGGTCGAACGCTGATCAAGATGGGCCGTTTGGCCGAGGGTGTCGCGCTGCTCGATGAGGTCATGGTGGCCGTGACGGCGGGTGAGCTCATGCCGATGAGCATGGGCGATATCTACTGCAGCGTCATCGACGCCTGCTCCGAGATTTTCGACCTGCGTCGCGCGGTCGAGTGGACTGCCGCGCTGGAGAAGTGGTGCGAGGCGCAATCCGATCACATCCCGTATCGCGGGATGTGTCTCATCCACCGCGCCGAGATTCTGCAGCTTCAGGGGTCGTGGTCGGACGCGCTCGGTGAAGCGGAGCGTGCGTGCGACCGTCTCCTGGTTCCGCCGCCGAGGCCGGCGGCGGGACGCGCGTGCTATCAGCGCGGCGAGCTTCATCGTCTGCGCGGCGAGTTCGACAAGGCGGAGGCGTCGTATCGCCAGGCGGCCGAGTTGGGGCGGAAGCCGCAGCCCGGGCTCGCGCTGCTGCGGCTTGCGCAAGGGGACGCGGAAGCCGCGCTCGGCTCCATTCGCCTGGCGGTGGAACGGGCGCACTCGCCTGTCGTTAGGTCCCTCCTGCTCGGCGCGTTCGCGGAGATTCTGCTCGCCGTGAACGACACGGAATCGGCTCGCGGCGCCGCGCGCGAGCTCGAGGAAATTGCGGAGTCCCTGGGCGCCCCGTTCCTGCGGGCGGCCGCGGCGCATTGCGCCGGCGCCGTGGAGCTGGCGGAAGGAAATGCGGAACGCGCGCTGGCGGCGCTGCATAACGCGCTGGACATCTGGCGCGACCTCGAGGCGCCGTACGAGGAGGCAAAGACACGCGTGTTGATCGCGCTCGCGTCCCGCGCGGTCGGGGACGAGGAGACGGCCGCGCTCGAGCTCGACGCGGCGCGCGGGATGTTCGAGCGGTTGGGCGCGTCGAACGACATCGCGAGACTGGAACAGTCGGTGCGGCGTGACTCGTCACGCGCCCCGACGCGGCTCACGGCGCGCGAGCTCGAGGTGCTGGGTCTGGTTGCGACCGGGAAGACGAACCGCGCGATTGCGGACGCGCTGGGACTGAGCGAGAAGACCGTCGCACGCCACGTCGCGAACATCTTCACGAAGCTCGGTCTGACGTCGCGTGCTGCGGCGACGGCGTATGCGTATCGCAATCGACTGGTGTAAGAACTAAGGCGACTGGCGACTGGCGACTGGCGACTGGCGGCAGGCGAGGGCGGCGAGCGGCGGGCGGCGGGCGGCGGGAAAAAAACGAGTCATCCCGAGCGAAGCGAGGGATCGCGATCGTCCCGAAAGAAGGGCCCCGGTTTCCGTTCCCGGTTCCCGATTCCGCCATTCGCCAGCACCAGCCGCCAGTCCCTACATAGAATTACCCACGCGCCACGCCACCCACCCTGCGTACTTTGCCCGAAGCGCGTTGGCTTGAAAAAGCTTAGCGTGCTGCTCAAGGTCGGACGCCGACCAAGGCACACGCAACGGAGGCAGGATATGCGCGGATCGTATGAGCCCGAGCAGGTCGAGACGATCATCATCGGCGCCGGGCAAGCAGGATTATCGGTAGGCTATCACCTGGCTCGTCGAGGACGCCAGTTCCTCATCCTCGAGGCCAACGAGCGAGTTGGCGACAGTTGGCGGATGCGGTGGGACTCGCTCAGGCTCTTTACGCCGGCGCGCTACGACTCGCTCGATGGCATGCCGTTTCCGTCGGCACCGGGATACTTCCCAACGAAGGACGAGATGGCGGACTACCTCGCCTCCTACGTGTCGCGCTTCGCCCTGCCCGTTCGCACGGGACAGACGGTCACGAGCCTAACGCGTGAAGGCAATCGCTATCTCGTCGTCACCGACAGCGGCCAGTACGAGGCGAAGCACGTCGTCGTCGCGATGGCGACCTTCCAGCGGCCCCGGTTTCCCGAGTTTGCGACGGATTTCGATCCCTCGATCGTTCAGCTGCACTCGAGCGAGTATCGGAATCTCACGCAGCTCGAGGCCGGTGGCGTGCTGGTCGTCGGCGCCGGGAACTCGGGGGCGGAGCTCGCGCTCGAAGCGGTGCGTGGCGGTCATGAGACGTGGGTGTCGGGCAGGGATGTGGGTCGGATCCCGTTTCGATTCGGCGGCCTCCCGCGCATGCTCCTGACGCGCGTCATGCTTCGGGTCGTGTTTCACCGCATGATGACGATCGACACGCCGATTGGCCGAAAAGTGCGCCCGAGGATGTTGGCGCACGCGACGGCGCCGCTCATTCGCGCCACCCCCGACGTACTGGCTGCGGCAGGCGTACAGCGCGTCGCGCGGACCTCCGGTTCTCAGGAAGGGAAGCCGCTGCTCGAGGACGGTCGTGTGCTCGATGTCGCGAACATCATCTGGTGCACCGGTTACAACCCCGGCTTTTCCTGGATCGATCTTCCCGTCTTCGACGCGAATGGCGAACCGCGTCACGACCGAGGTGTCGTGCGCTACGAGCCCGGCCTCTATTTCGTCGGGCTGCATTTCCTGTACGCCATGTCGTCGACGATGATCCACGGCGTTGGCCGCGACGCGAATCATGTCGCGGAGGTTATCGCAGGGCGTACGCGCGCGGGCTCGACCACCGCGGAGTATGCCACGGCCACTGCCTAACGCTACTCGACGCGCACCGGCACGCGGGCCAGGAGTCGGCCGCCAAGACCACCGCGGACTTCGATCCGCAGCGTGCCAGTGCGCTCGGGCGTGAGCTCGAAGTCGTACGTCTCACCCATGGCGATCGTCTGTCGGGCGCGTCTCGGTGCGCGACTCGCCTCCGGCAGATCCGCACCGTCCTTCGCCAGCGGACGCCACTGGACGAGGAGCGAATCCATGGTGAGGACGCCCACGCTGTCCGGTCGCGCGGTCACCTGCACGGCCACGTTCGGATTCAGCAGCGCGAGGCTGATGAGTCGCAGTCGCGCCGGCTGGCCGGCGTGCAGGACGATCGTGTCGGGGTTGGTCTGCCCGTTGATATCGAAGAGCGGGACCGCCTGGAGCCCGGCGCGGGCGGTCTTGATGAAGATCGTATGATCGTCGCGTGGAATGCCTAACGCCGAATCGACGACGAGCAGGGCGCCGAGCAACCCGGCGCGGTGCTGGGTCGGCTCGTTCGCGTGCGTGTGGTAGATGAAGGTCCCGGCTCGCGGCGGCGTGAAGCGGGCCTCGAACGAATCGCGAGGCGCGATGATCGGCGAGATGCGCCGGTCGATACCGCCGAAGCCGGCGACGCCATCGTAGTAGCTGTCGAGCTCCATGCCATGCCAGTGGACCGCGGTGGGCTCGTTGAGGTGGTTCACCACCATGATCGACACCGGCCGGCCGCGCTGAAGCACGATCGGTGGGCTGAATCCGGGACCTGCGCTCGCCGCCGGCCGTCGGGTCGCCGGCTCCTCGACGAGGAACCGCATCGAGGGAGCGGAGTCGGGGAACGCCGAGTCCTGCACGGCGACGATGCGCAGGCGCCGAGTCGTGGAGGCCGGGCGCGCGGCCGTGACGCGCGCGCCGGCTCGTGGCTTGACGATGATGCCCATCACGAGACCGGTCATTCCGGTCATCGCATGGTTGGCATGCGCGGGTTCCGCGGATCCATCCGACACCGATGGTTGACGCGCGACGTGGATCTGGAAATGACAATGAAAGAGCCAGTTCCCGGCGCGCTCGGGAACCCACGTCATCGACATGGCCGAGAATGGCGTTAGGCGCTGGGTGACGACCATCCCGTCGGGTGCCACGGGTCGCTGGCTACCGAGCGGTGGTCCCGTGAACTGATCGACCCGGTAGTAGAACCCATGCAGGTGCATGGGGTGGAAGTCGTTGTTCGCGTTGATGACGCGCCAGTGCAGCGTGTCGCCGACGGTCGCTGTGAGCTTTTCGGTTGACGGCCACGACCGGCCGTTGATCGAGAAGATGATGCTGTCGCCCGCGGGTACGCTGTTGATCACCGAGTCCGTGGAGGCGAGCAGCACCATCACGCGATCGCGAGGGGGTTGCGATCCCGCTGAATCGACGACGACTGCGCCCGCCATGAGTCCGCCGATCTGGAGTGCGCGGGCGAGGCGATCGTTCGTCCGCGCGCGATAGAAGTAATTACCCGGCGTCGACGCAACGAAGCGGAGGACTCCTCGCTCGCCGGGGGCGATCGCGACCGAGTCCTCGGCGGTGGCTGCTGCCTTGCCGCTCGCCCCGGGTGGAACGTGGAACACGATCGTATCGCGCTCGAGCGTATTTCGTATCGTCAGCTCGACGGTCGTTCCCGCCGGAACCCGCACGAGCGGGCCGGGAACGACCGCCGGACCGGACGCCTCGGCCAGCGCGAACACTTCGCGGCCCGGCAGGGAGTCGCCATTGGGATACCACACGGCCCGGCGAGCGTCGAGACTGAGCGTCAGGACACCGTTGGCGAGCGACCCGGCAGGGTTCGTGTTGGCGTTAGGCACCGCGGGCGGCGCAGTGCGAAGCGGATTCGAGAACGCGACAACAGACAGCCACAGCGACAAGCCAAGCGTGATGGCTCCGCGCATTGTGGGACCTTGGGTTTAGAACTCCGGCATCCCGGCCTTCAGCGTCGAGATCTCCTCCGGCACCGCCGCGGCCCCATCGTAGCCTGGAAACCCACCAAACCGGAAGGCCAGGCGGAGGTAGTCGACGAAGAAAAGCTGGTGTCGCTCGTTCAGCAGCTCACCGTCCGCGCGGAGGTCGGGGACCGCCATCTCGTACGCGTCGCCGCCGCTGACGTTGGCTTTGTGCAGGTCATCCGGCGCGATCGTGATCGCCGATGGCCTGCCTGCTTCCTCATCCTCTTCCTCGTCGTATTCCAGAGCGCCCTCGTCCAGCGCATACACGACCAGAGGATCCGGCGTGATCGCGCGATCCGCCGGGGCGAGTGCCGGGTGGCTGCCAATCAGATTCACTTCCCCCACGACTTCGTAAAACGTCCGCAACGACAGCGGCAACACCGCGAATTCGCGCTCGAAGCTCACGATCTGGTCATGAATGTCTGGGGGAGGCGGCGTATGCCCGCGTGCCCGTTCGCGCGTTTCTTGTTTCCCTTTGCCCTGAGCGGCGATCAGGTCACGTGCCTTGGCCATCATGTTCGCCAGGTTCGGAAGCCCCGGCACGTTTGGCACTCTCCCCGGCCCCATCACCCGACGCACGAGCTGATCGAAATCGATGCGCTCCACTCCCTGCGGCCCGCCAAGGGCAACGTCGAGCGGACCGTCGGGCATGCCAAACGTGAAGTGCATCGCCGTCAAGCGCTCGACCACGGTGCGGACGTTCTCCCGCACGCGGCGCATGGTCTCGTACGCGACTGCGAGCGCATCAGCGACGTAGGGGTCCTCCCGCACCCCGCCACCTAACGATACGAGCTCACGCCAGACGTCGCGGTAGGCGCCAGCCTGGTAGCGATCGTACAGCGGCAGCTTCCCGCCCGCGTGCGCGCGCAATTGCTCGAGACGAGCCGCCGGGTCGACGGAAAGTCGGGTCTTGAGAATCGACGCCGGCTTCGCCCGCTTCTTCGCCTTCACCGCGGGTGCCGCCCTGCCTTTCACGTGCTGCGCGAACGTCGGGTCGAAGCCCTTGTATTCGCGCGGCGGGACCGCCTCCGGCTGCATGATCCACCGTTGCGGGACCGCTTTCCCGTTCCACGCGTACGCCTCCCAGCCGTCGCGGAACACGATGGCGGGGCCGTCGGGCCGATGGAGCAGATACTTCTGGTTCACGTGAAGCTCGACCGGCCGATCACTCATGATCGCCACGCCCTCGAAGGGCCACCACATGCCTGACGAGCGTGCGATGTCCCACGCGGCAGCCAGGAGCGCCGGAGCCTCATGGTCGCCAGCGCGGTGCTCGTCGTCGGCGATCGTCGAGAACGAATAGTCTCCGAAAAACGAGTTGCCGATCAGCCGATCCGTCGTGGGGCAGTGCAGTGCACTCACCAAGGCGCCCCGGTTGCTCCCCCAGAAGTACGTCTCGGCGCGAGCGAGATCGTCGTCCTCGCCGTGCTGCGTAAACAGGCTCGAGATGTCGTCGGACAGCGTGTAGCGCGCCGTGACGAACTTGGTCGTCAGCATCCGCGACGGTACCGGCGGAAACTGCAGGTGCTGGCCAAGCGGGGCGCCGGCTGCCGAGAGCGCCGCTTTCGGATCGGGGAGACCGAGCGCGGCGCCTAACGCCGACCGCGCGCGG
>DATCGG010000390.1:0-3718 GCA_036509075.1 Gemmatimonadaceae bacterium | reverse complement strand
CCCCTCGAGTCTCGGCCGGCTCGCTATAGCCGTGTTGGCCGAGCGCGCTCGCGGTCGTGCGCGCCGCGCGCTGGCAGGCTCGCTTGAACGCGTCGAGCTGGTCGTATCGAACTCCAGAGGCTTCGTAGGAGAGCGTCATTAACGCGCGATCGAACGTGGGTTCACTTCCGCGACTGGCGGAAAGTTATCGCTCGTCGCGCCTGCCGCTCAGCCCAGAAGCGTTCGCGCCGCAACTAGGTCCGCCGTGTCAAATCCTTCCGTGAACCACTCGTAGACGGGCCTGAGCAGTTCTTCGGCGTCCTGCTGTCTGCCCTGTGACTGCCATAGGCGAGCCAGGCTGGTCGCCGCCCTCAGCTCGAAGGATTTCGCGTCGCGTGCCCTGGCATCAGCCAGGGCGGCGAGGAAGTACCGCTCGGCGTCGGCCGAAGGCCGACCCGACCGAATCGCGATCTCTCCGTTGAGGCGATTCAGTTCCCCATCCCAATAGTGGTCGCCCGTTTTCGCTGCCGTGTCCAATCCATCGGTTACGGCGTCAGCAGCTTCCTCATACCTGCCCGCACGCAAATAAATATCGCCCAGCATCCAGTCGAACTGCGGGCGGCCGATTTCAGAGCCAGCCGCTCGCTGTCTCGCGAGGCCGTCACGAAGCTCTGCGACCCCGTCGTCCACGCGACCAGTGGCGCCGAGTGCCCACCCATGAAGCGACATTCCCCAGGCCAGGCCTGTCGCGGCGTCACGCTCGCGGGACACTGCAAGCACCCTGTCCGAGTATTCGAGTGTCTTGTGAACGTCGTCGAAGAAGTGGTGCAGGAACACGCCGAATATGGCGGCGAACGCGATCGACTCGGGGTGACCACTCGCCTCCGCGAGCTCAGTGGCCTCGTGTAGGCGCTGGATGGCCTGGTCCGGATAGCCCAGCACCCACAGGACGCGTGACGATTCTGCGATGAATGCAACGCCCGGGTCTAGCGGTACTCCGATGAACTCGGTGCGAAGATCTCGCGAGTATACCCGCATTCCGCGATCGAAGTGCTCCGCAGCGGCCCGATGGTCACCGAGATGATGTAGGGTGATACCAAGGCAATTGTTCGCGGCGACGGCCATGGCGCGGTCGCCGCTGGCCTCTGCCATCTCGAGCAGCTCGTGGCCAATACGGAGGCTGACATCGAGCTGAGCCGAGACGGCGCGATACCACCATTGCGCGTATGCGATGGGAAACAGGCTTGGACGTGCACCGAGTCGCTTCCAAAGGTCGTAACCTCGTGCGTGCACCTTCCCGACTTCGGGCGCGGCCATCCCTTGCATGGCCCCGAGTGCAACGCCGAGTGTCGTCAGCATCGACATCTCTCGGTCGAAGCGTGCATCGGTCTCGGGTTGCCGCTGGAGTAGCTCGAGACCGCGGCGAGCGAGCAAGGCGGCCTCCTGATTCGCCAGGACGCGAATCGCTGCGTCGGCGGCAATGGCCAGGTATTCGATAGCCCGGCGCGTGTCGCGAGCTGTCTCGAACAACTGGGCGAGCTCGACCGCGATCTGCGAGCTGGCGGGGCCGTAGGCCTCGAGCAGCGATTCCGCGGCTAGTGCGCTGAGCGACACGCGCCGGGACGGGGTGAGGGACGCGAACAGCGCGTTCTGGTACAGAACATGGACGAACCGGTAGCGAACGCTGAGCATGCCGTTAGGCAGCTGGTACTCGTGCGACCGTCGAACGAACGCGTAGATGTGCTCGAGCGATTCCAGCCGCTCCTCGAGGTCGGCGGGATCCATGTCGACGAGCCTCGCGACGATCGCGGTGTCGAACTCGTAGCCCTGCACGCTCGCCGCGATCAGTAGCTTCCGATCCGCTTCACTGAGCTGCTCGATCTTGCGCTGGATCATTCCGCGGATCGACTCGGGCAGTGAGCCTGCGACCGACGATAAGGGCACGGCGAGCCGCCACAGCCCGTCGGCGTTGGAAACGGTGCCCTGGGTCCGCAGGTACCGGAGCATGTCGACCATGAACAGCGGACTTCCCTCGGTCTTGGCGTGTATCAGCGCAGCGAACTCGCCGGGGAGGTCGTGCCCAGGGAACTCCCGGTCGATGAACTCGGAGACTTCGCTCACCGCCAGGAAGTCGAGTGAGACCTCGCGGCAGATACCACGCGCCTGCAGATCGAGCTTCAGCTGCGCGAACGGATGTCTGGTTGTCAGAAGCTCGGCCGGACGCACCGTGGCAAGGAGCATTACTCGCATCGAGCCGAGTCGTGTCGTTAGGTACGCCAGCACATCGACTGTGGAGACGTCCGACCAGTGCAAGTCATCGAGGAAGAGCACAACGGGTGCAACTCGACCCATCTCCTCCATGAGCGTCGTGAGCTCGCGCTTGAGCCGCTCCTGAGACGTCGCCTGGACACTCACGACGGCACGCTGGTCGGGCGAGTCTCCCAACGCCTGTGGCGCGACCTGCAGATACCACGTCGGCGCGACGCGCTTCATCGCGCTGGCGATGACCTCGCTGCCCGGTCCGCGGAGCAGCCCATCCAGCGCCTCGAGAATCGGAAGGTACGCGTCCGTCCCGGCGACTCGCTCCGAGCATCTGCCACGAGCAACCCGCGGCCGTCGCGGATCGAGCGACAGCTCGGCGAGCATCTCTTCGACCAGCGTGGTTTTGCCGATGCCGGGCTCACCCGACACACTGACCAGTATCCCGCGCCCGCGCGCGGCGGCCTCCCAAGCGTCGCGGAGTATCGCTCGCTCCCGTTCACGACCGACGGTACGGCGTTCGACTGTGTGCGTGCTCGGCGCGGTCACCGCGCTTGCTGTATTACGCGTGATCACCGACAGCGCCGCTTCCACCTCCGCAGCCGGTGGTCGGTGCCGAGGCTCTTTCTCGAGCATGGCGGAGAGGAGAGCGTCGAAGGCTGGCGGCAGTCCGGGATTGGAGCCCGACGCACTCGGCGCTGAGGAGGTAAGCATCGCGCTGACCAGCGCCACGTCGGAGGAAGCAGAAAATGGGTGGGCACCGGTGGCGAGCTCGAAGAGCACTAGGCCTAACGAGAACACATCGCTTGCGCTATCGACGGCTTCGCCGCAGGCTTGTTCGGGGGACATGTAGCGAAGCGTCCCAACCGCCTCGCCGCCTCGCGTCGCTCCCCCAGGGGGGAGCGAGCGGCCGTCGGGCGCGGTGAACAGTCGCGCGAGCCCGAAATCCAGCACCTTCACGAGTTCGTCCCGTCGAACCATGACGTTCTCGGGCTTCACGTCGCGATGGACGATTCCCGCGGCGTGAGCGACGCTCAGTGCGCGCGCCGTCTGTGCGCCGATCTGCGCCAGCGCGTCGACGTCCGGGCGGCGATCGATCAGCCCGCGAAGCGTCTGCCCTTCGACGAGCTCCATGGCGATAAAGCGCCCGGGCTCGGCTTCGCCGATCTCGTAGATGGTGACGACATTTGGGTGATTGAGGGCGGACGCGGTGCGTGCCTCGCGCGTGAACCGTTCGAGCGCCACCTCGTCGCCGATCGCGTGCGACGGGAGCACCTTGAGGGCAAGATCACGGCCGAGGCGCGGGTCGCGGGCGAGATAGACTTCGCCCATCCCGCCTTTCCCTAGTAGTCCACGGATCTCGTACGGGCCAAGCTGCTGTCCTGGCGAGAGCATTGGCGCATCCCCGACTACGCGGCTGCCAAACGTATCGTCAGGCGGCGATGTGCGCCACCGGCCTAACACATTGCGCCCACGCACG
>DATCGG010000389.1:0-6496 GCA_036509075.1 Gemmatimonadaceae bacterium | reverse complement strand
CGACCGGTTGGCGTCACTCGCGCTGCACGTGCGCGAGCTGGGCGCGCGGCAGGAACGCTGCCTGGGCGAGTGCATGCGCGAGCTCGGCTCGCATGGTGTGCGGATCGTGCCGCTGTCACAACTCGCACCTGCCGAGATGGCAAGCCTGCGCGCGCACTTCCGCGACGTGGTGTTCCCGGCGCTCACGCCTCAGGCAGTCACGGAGGCGCCAGGATATCCATCGCCACAGATCGCGTCGCTCGCGCTCTCGGTCATGGTGGTCGTCAAGGACCCGCAGACCGGACCGACGCACCTCGCGTTCGTCCGGATTCCGGCAATGCTGTCACGGCTCATTCCAGTGCGCGACGACCGCTCGTTCGTGCGCCTCGAGGAGCTGATCGTTCACGAGATCGACGCGCTCTATCGCGGCCGCGAGGTTTTGCAGGCATGCCTGTTCCGCGTCACGCGCAGTGGGGATCTCGAGGGCGACGACGAAGGTGCGGGCGACCTGCTGCAGGCGATCGAGGAAGACGCCAGACGGCGCGAGGGCAGTGCCGTGGTCCGTGTCGAGGTGGAACGAGCGATGCCGCCAGCGTTGCGCGCGATGCTGCTCCAGGCATTGCGCTTCGACGGCGGCGAGCAGCCCCTCCCGCTCGGCGACGATGACGTCTACGAGATCGGCGAATCGCTCGACCCGACGGTGCTGAAGGAGCTGGCATCGCTGCCGCTTCCCGAACTGCGCTTCCCACCGTTTCAACCGCGAAACGCGTTCCTGTCAGACCGCTCCATGTTCGAGCTCGTGAGTGAGCGCGACCAACTCGTGCAGCATCCGTACGACGACTTCGCCACCTCGGTGCAGCGTCTGATCGAGGAGGCAGCCGACGATCCTGCCGTCACGACGATCAAGCTGACGTTGTATCGTTCGGGACAGCGCTCGCCGATCGTCGATGCGCTCGTTAGGGCGGCTCAGGCCGGAAAGGAGGTGTCGGTATTCGTCGAGCTCAAGGCACGCTTCGACGAAGCGCAGAACGTGCACTGGGCACGGCAACTCGCGAAGGCCGGCATCCATGTCGTTCACGGACTCGTTGGGCTCAAGAACCACGCGAAGATCGCCCTCGTCGTGCGTCGTGAAGGCAACGCGTTGCGCCGCTACGTGCACGTAGGCACGGGTAACTACAACGCGGCGACGGCGCGGTTCTACACCGACCTGGGCCTCTTCTCCGCCGACGAAGTGCTCGCCGAGGACGTGAGCGAGTTGTTCAACGAGCTTACCGGCTCGTCGAAGGGGCCGTCCGCGCAGTATCAACGACTGCTCGTCGCGCCACACGCCTTACTGCCGGCGCTGATCGCGCGCATTGACCGCGAGGCCGACCATGCCCGCGCGGGGCGCAAGTCGGGCATCCGGGGCAAGCTCAATGGACTATCCGATCCGGAGGTCATCGCGGCGCTGTACCGCGCGTCGCAAGCCGGCGTTCCGGTCGAGTTGATCGTACGCGGGATCTGTCGCTTGCGGCCCGGGGTCCCGCGACTGTCGGAGGGGATTCGCGTCGTCAGCCTGCTCGGCCGCTTCCTCGAGCATGCGCGGATCTACCGATTCGCCAACGATGGTGACACCGAGTACTTCATCGGGTCCGCCGACTGGCGGCCGCGCAACCTCCGACGCCGCATCGAGACGATCGCACCGGTAGTGGACGCGGAGAGCCGCGCACGCCTCGACGAGGTTCTCGATCGTGAGCTCGCCGACGCCGCCGCCTGGGGGCTGCGCGCGGATGGCACCTACCGCCGTACATCGACGGCGTCCGATACCCGGTCGGTTACGCAGTCCGTGTTCGCGGCCGAAGCGCAGTCGAGGGCCGAGCTGGCCCCGAGGTGAGGTGATGGAGCGGGGCGCTGGGCGACGAGGCGGCGGTGACTCTTCATCTGCCCGCTTGTTCGCGGCGAGCCTCGTTTCAGCAGGGCTGGCGTTAGGCGCCGCCCGAGTGACTGCCCAGATTCCCGCGCGCCCGCCCTCCGCAGGCGTCGAAAGCGTGACCGTCGTGCCCGGCGCGATCTACAAGGCTGGTACGTTAGGCCGGTTCTTCTACGGGGAACATTATCGCAGTCTGTGGACGGCGCCACTGACGGTCCCGGTGCTGTCGCTCGACCAGTACGCCGGCGGGCTCCGTCCACTCGAGCGAGGCGGCTCGCAGCAAACGAAGTCGCTTCGATTCAGCGGAGCCGACGAGCGCGAGTACGTCTTCCGCTCGATCGACAAGGACCCCTCGCCCAGTCTGCCGCCCGAGTTACGCGGAACGTACGCGAAACACATCGTTCGCGATCTCATCAGCGCGCAACATCCCGGTGGCTCACTCGTCGTCGCCCGGCTGCTCGATGCAGCGGGCGTGCTGCATGCGACACCGCGGCTGGCCGTCATGCCGGACGACCCGCGCCTCGGTGAGTTCCGTCAGGAGTTCGCGGGCATGCTCGGACTGATCGAGCTGCGCCCCACCGGCGACCCGGATGACGCCATCAGCGACGGAACCGGGATGACGCGCGTGGCGAGCTCGCAGAAGCTGTTCGACCGCATCACCGAGCACCCCGATGAACGGGTCGATTCGCGCGCGTTCCTCGCCGCTCGACTCTTCGACACGTTCGTCGGCGATTGGGATCGGCACCCGGATCAGTGGCGCTGGGCTCGCACCGGGACGACGCCTAACGATCGATGGCTGCCGATCCCCCGTGACCGCGATTGGGCGCTCGTGAAGCTCGACGGGGTGGCGTGGTCGCTCGCCCGTTTCGTGTACCCGTATCCACAGTTCGTCAGCTTCGACGCGGCATACTCCGACGTGACCTGGCTCACGTGGAACGGGCGCGCGCTCGATCGGCGGTTGCTCTCTGAGCTCCCCCGCCCCGTGTGGGATTCCGTGGCAATGGCGCTCCAGGCCAAGCTGCCAGACTCGGTGATCGATGACGCCGTCCGCCAGCTGCCCGCAGGGCTCGCGACGGCCAGCGGCGACTTCCTGCGGAGCACGCTCGCCAGCCGTCGCGAGCATCTCCGTGAGGCGGCCAAGCGCTTCTACGACATCCTCGCCGACGCACCCGAGATCCACACGACGGATGCGAGTGAGCTCCTCGAAGTCACACGCGTTGGGCCGCGGACCACAGACGTCACGGTGCGGCAGCGCTCGAAGTCCGGTGACGTCGAGCCTCAGGACTGGTACCACCGCCGCTTCGATGCCAGCGAAACGGGAGAGATCCGCATCTACCTCCACGGCGGCCCAGATCAGGTCGTGGTGCGCGGCTCAGCGAACGGACGCACGCTCGTACGGGTCATCGGTGGACGAGGCCGCGATGCCATTGCGGACTCCACGGCTGGTGGGCACGCCGCGAACATGCGGTACTACGACACAGACTCCACGACCGTCGTCGCGCCGGGAACGCATGCGAGCATTGACCGGCGTACATACGTGCCGCCGCGCACGCGGCGCGGATTCATCGATCCGCCCCGCGACTGGGGATCTCGCTGGCGCACGGTGCCGTGGGCCGGCTATTCGTCCGACGCCGGCTTGTTCCTCGGGGCCGGGCCGCTGTTCGAACGCTACGGCTTTCGGCAGCATCCGTACGCGTTCCGAGCCGGCTTGCTCGCGGGCTACGCGTTCGGCGCAGGCAAAGGGCGGGTGGAGTTTTCGGCCGACGTGAAGCGCGAGAACTCCGACATACATCTCACCCTGGTCGCCCGTGCCTCGGGCCTCGACGTCCTCCATTTCTACGGATTCGGCAACGAGACGCCTTCCCTCGGGTCGAAGGACTTTCACCTCGTACAGCAGCGCGCGAGCGGGATCGAGCCAATGGTGCATTTCCCCGTCGCGCACCGCCTCACACTAGACCTCGGTGCGAGTCTAAGGCGCACGAAGACGAAGCTCGACAGTGGAACCTTCATCGCTGACGTGCAGCCCTTTGGCGTCGGGACGTTCAAGCAGGTCGGTGCGCGGGCGGGGCTGACATTCGACTCGCGCGACGTTCCCGCGAACGCGAAGCGAGGCGTCTTCGCGTCGCTGCAAGCCGCTGGGTATCCGGATGTCTGGACCGCGGAGGGAGCGTTCGGCCAGATGCACGGGCAGGTGGCCACCTACCTGAGCGCACCGGTTCGGCTCGAGCCGGTTCTGGCGCTTCGCGTTGGGGGCCAGAAGGCATGGGGCGACTATCCCTACTTCGACGCAGCATTTGTCGGCGGCGGCTCGACGCTGCGAGGCTGGCGACAGGAACGCTTCGCCGGGGACGGTTCGGTCTATGGCAGCGCGGAGCTGCGCTTCTTCCTCACCAAATTCTTCCTGTTGCTACCGGGCGATCTTGGTGCGTTCGGTCTCGCGGATGCCGGGCGTGTGTACGTGTCTGGAGAAAGCAGTGACACGTGGCATACTGGCTTTGGCGGTGGGCTGTGGGTCTCGTTCCTCGGTCGTGGCAACACGCTGAGCGTCTCGATGGCCCACGGACGCGAAGGCAACGCGGTCTATTTCCGAAGTGGGATGCCGTTCTAGCGGGCCGACGTGCCCGTGAAGCTCGGTGGGATGATGCGGCGAGCGATCGCCTCGAAGCGCGGATGCCCCCGCAGGATGTCGAGCGCGGGCTCACGTCCAATGAGGTTCATCCAGCCGACGCGCTCCTCGTACGCCCGCTCGAGATGGTCGAGCGCGGTGTCGGTCTCGCCGAGATGTGCATACGCGAAGGCGAGTCCCATTGGCCAGATGAATTCGGCTGTGCGGCCTTCGACCTCGGCGAGCGTGGCACGTGCCTCGTCAGGCTTTTTGCCGACGGCCAGCGCATAGGCCAGCATCACCAGGTAGAGCGATCCGCGCCCGGAGAGAATCACGCCATCGCGGAAGGCGGCGATCGCTTCATCGGGCTGTCCCGCCTGCGCACAGATGAGACCGTGCGAGAAGGCACCGTAGGCTGAGGACGGATCGAGGTGACGGAGACTGCGACCATCGGCCAGCGCCTGGTCCATCCGCCGTGTCAGATAGAGGATCCAGCTGGCGTTGCCGCGAACGACCATCGCGGCCGGATCCAGCCGGCACGCCATGTCGCGCATGGCCAGTGCCTCGTCGAAGCGTCCCTCCGCGGCGAGCTGCATCGCGAACAGCACATGGAGCATCGCACCACTGGGGTTGAGCTCGACGGCCCGCGCGAGCGCGGCTTCGCACCCGTTCCAGTCGTAATCGTACCACCCGCGAAACATGCCGACCGACCCGTACGCTTCGGCTAGCGACGGGTCGAGCTCCAGCGCTCTTTTTGCTGCCGCATACGCTTCGGGGTAAGTATCGTGCGGCCGCACCCCCCAGTAGCCGGCGCCTGCGTAGAATTGCGCGTCGGCGAGGGCCGCGTAGGCGCGGCCGAATTTCGGGTCGCGCGCGATCGCCGCGCGGTAGTAATCGACTGCCTTTGTGAAGTCCGCTGGCGTCACCTTGTTGTAGTGGTGGCGGCCGAGCAGATAGAGGTTGTACGCCTCGACATCGTCGGTCGGCTTCCTGTTGAGGCGAGAGCGTTCGCCGGTGGTCACGCGCGTCTCCATCCGCGCGGCGATCTGCTCCGCCACCTCGCTCTGAATCGCGAAGATGTCGTCCATCTGGCGATCGTACGTCTCGGCCCAGACGGTCTCGTCGGTGTCCGAGTCGGTGAGCTGTGCGCTGATCCGCACACGATTTCCCGCTCGTCGCACGCTGCCAGCGAGCAGATGTGAGACGCCGAGCGCGTTGCCGATCTCCCTTGCAGGCTGCTGGGACTTCTTGTACCGCATCACCGAGCTGCGTGAGATCACCTTCAGACCGCGAATCTTGGAGAGCTGGGCGATGATCTCCTCGTGCACACCATCCGAGAAGTATTCGTTCTCCGGATCCGCGCTCATGTTCTCGAACGGAAGCACGGCAACGAAGCGACGGCTATCGGCGGCTATCGACGACGACGTCCAGCCGGCCTCCGCCGCCTCGGGTGAACGGACGAACGACGTGACGGTCGGCCGGCCCGCCGCGACCGCCTGATCGAGCGCACGAGCGAGATCACCCCCGGACGCGAATCGGTTCGCGGGCTCCTTCGCGAGCGTGCGCGCGACCACGTCGTCGAGCGTTTCCGGCACCTCTGGTCGCAGCGCGCTCGGTCGTGGGACTGGATCCCGGAGGTGCCGCACGACGATCGCCGCCCCTGTCCTCCCGCGAAATGGGGGGTCCCCTACCAACATCTCGTAGAGCACGCAGCCAAGCGAGTAGATGTCACTGCGCCCGTCGATCTCGCGGTCGGGGTCTCCCTGCTCGGGACTCATGTAGAGGGGCGTGCCGAGCGTGACACCCACGGTCGTAAGGGTCGATACCGGCATCGACCTCGAGATTGCCCGCGCGATGCCGAAGTCGGTAACGAGCGCGTGACCGTCGTGGAGCAGGATATTCTCGGGCTTGATGTCCCGATGGACGATCCCCTGGCGATGCGCGTAGTCGAGTGCCGTCGCCACTTCACGCGTGAGCCGTACGGCGTCCTCCAAGCCGAGCCG
>DATCGG010000388.1:0-16124 GCA_036509075.1 Gemmatimonadaceae bacterium | reverse complement strand
TCGAGCGCGAACGCCCGACACTGGACGTGCTTGGCAGCGCCCAGGTGGCACGTGAGGTTGCGACGCAGGGTGCCGTGCTGCTCAAGAACACCGGCGCACTGCCGCTCGGCCCGGTGGACCTGCGCTCGATCGTCGTCATCGGTCCGAGCGCACGGCATCTCATCGTCGGCGGTGCCGGCAGCTCACGCGTCGTCGGGTTCAAGGAGCGAAAGACGACACAGCTCGAAGCGCTCCGGCAACTCGCTGGTGACGGCGCGGAGATCACGTTCGTGCCCGGCATCGATCTCGATGGCGAGCCCGTGCCGGCATCGGCCCTTTCCGCGCCCGACGGCCGCCCCGGGCTCCTGCGCACGAACGAGAGTACGGGAGAGACGCAGATCGACCCTGGGATCGACTTCGTCGGCGACCGCGCGCTCGCCCCGGGCTCGCGCCTAACGTGGTCCGGCTGGATCACGATCCCGGCGGACGGCGAGTACGAGCTCAAGGTACAGACCGATTGGGGCGTTGGGCCCTTTCTCTTCAACCCCGGCGGTCACTCCACCGTGTACGTGGACGGCCGGGAGGTGGCGTCCACGGCGCCGTTCGAGAGTCGCACGCTGAGCCTCATCCCGACGTCGTCGGGCCTAACGACTGCTTCGGGCAGTGTACAGCTCACGTCGGGCCGACACGAGATCCGTGTGGCGGCGCGACTCAAGTCGTTGTTCGCCCGCGATCCGTCACTGACCACGCCGTACCAGCTCCGACTCGCGTGGCTGACACCCGAGATGCGAGGCGCGACTCTCGACGCGGCGGCAGCGGCAGCGCGTGACGCGCCGACGGCGATCGTGTTCGTGCATAACGAGGGCGCCGAGGGAGTGGACAGGAGCTCGCTCGATCTTCCGCTCGGGCAGAACGAGCTGATCGCCGCAGTGGCGGCGGCGAATCCGCGCACGGTGGTCGTGCTCAACACCGGCGACCCGGTCGTGATGCCCTGGGCCGACCGCGCGAACGCGATCCTTCAGATGTGGTACCCAGGTCAGGAGGGTGGGGCGGCGACCGCGGACCTGCTGCTGGGCCGCGCGAATCCGAGCGGCAAGCTCCCTGTCACGTTTCCCCGGCATGACGGCGACGCCCCGACATCCATTCCCGTCCGCTATCCGGGCGTGAATGGGAGGCAGGAGTATTCGGAGGGAGTGCTGGTTGGCTACCGCTGGTACGACGCGAAGGGCATCGTGCCGCTCTTCCCGTTTGGGCACGGCCTGTCGTATACGACGTTCGCGTACACCGAGCTCACGGTGCGGCCGCGAGGCGACGGCTTCGATGTCAGTTTCCGCGTGCGCAACAGCGGCGCGGTTGCTGGCGCCGAGGTGGCGCAAGTCTACGTCGCGGCACCCGAGCATCCGCCAGTCGAGATGGCTCCGAACCAGCTCGTCGCGTTTGCGCGCGTCGATCTGGCGGCGGGCGCGGACGCGCTCATCACGCTACACGTGTCGCGGCGCGATCTCGCGTACTGGTCTGCGGAGACGAAGGACTGGGTTGTCCCACCGGGCGCGCGTGAGGTGTACGTGGGCTCTTCGTCGCGAGACATCCGCCTTCGCGGGCAACTCGATCAGCGCAGCGCCTGAATGCGATCTCGCAACAACGTGCCGCGCAGGAGGAGGAGCGCGACGATGAGCACGACGCACGTCGCGCTGACCGCGCATCTCGTTCGGCCGACAGAAGTGAACGATGACGCGCCGCTCGTGGACGCGTGCCAAACGTTGCATGCCAGGTTCTCCGCCATGTGGCTTCATTGTCCTACGTGCCCTCCGGGACGGTCACCCGAGCTGGCACACGGCCTCCCAGCGGCTGAGATTCGCCAACCGTATCGAGATCCTCGTCATGCTCCATCCACTCCCGAAGGCGGTACGAGTGACCCAGCAGGAACGGAACGGCGGTGACCACGACGTTAGGCTTGAACATGAACGCCGTCCGAATGTAGAGCGCCGTCTTGTTATGCAGCAGGTGCTCCCACCAACTCTTGGGAACGACCTCCGGAACGACGACCGTCACGAGCTCCCCCGGACTGAGCATCCGCAGGTTCTCGACATGGTCGACCAGTGGGCGCAACACCGATCGATACGGTGAGGCCAGCACGACCAGTGGCACGCCGATATCCCAGGCGTCCCAGTCCTTCTCCAGTTGCTGAGTCTTCTGAATCTCGTTCTCGACGTACACCGCCTCGACCTCGTCGGAGATCGTCGTCGCGTAGACGAGCGCTCCCGCAACAGCCTTGTTGATGCCGCTCACGGGTACGATGACGGTGTGATGAAGCGGCGTGATCGGGCTCTGGCCGGTGAACTTGATCTCCTCGGCAAACCGAACGTAATGCCGATGAATCGTGAGTAGCAGCCAGATGATTAACGGGATGATGAGAACGACGATCCACGCGCCGTGCGTGAACTTGGTGGTCACTTGCACGATCGCCACAACTCCCGTTGCTGCCGCGCCAAGCCCGTTCAAGACCGCTCGGCGTCTCCATCCCGCGCTCCGCTCTTTCACCCAGTGCACGACCATTCCCGCCTGCGAGAGCGTGAAGCAGACGAACACGCCAATCGCATACAGTGGGATCAGCGCCGCCGTGTTGCCGCGGAACAGCCACGTCAAGAGAATCGCGACGACCGCGAGCACCACGATTCCGTTCGAGAATGCGAGCCGATCCCCACGGGCCGCGAACTGGCGTGGCATGTACCGATCGTTCGCGAGAATGCTCGACAATCGCGGGAAGTCGGCGAATGCGGTATTCGCCGCGAGGACGAGGATCGCGAAAGTCGCATACTGGAGCGCGAAGTAGAGCACGCCCGAACCGAAGATCTGCCGGTTGAGCTGCGAGAGGACGGTCTCCGTCGTCGTCGGCATGACGTTGAATCCTCTCGCGAGCCAGCTCGTGCCGATGAAGAACGCCGCGAGAATCGCGGCCATCCATCCGAGGGTCGTTGCCGCGTTCTTCGAGCTTGGGCGTCGAAACGCGCCGACGCCGTTGGAGATCGCCTCCGTTCCCGTCATGGCCACGCATCCTTCGGCGAACGCGCGCAAGATCAGGAAGGTGAACGCGAATCCAACGGGCAAGGCGGTGCCGTGCTGCTGTGCCGAGAGCGGATCGATCCGAGGTGGAGCGCTGCTCACCGGCACGACGTGGGTGCCCATGAGCTTCGCGATGCCGACGACGATCAGCAGGAGCATCAGCGCGATGAACACGTAGGTCGGCACGCTGAACACCACGCCGGACTCCCGCACCCCGCGAAGGTTGACGAGCATGAGCACGACGATCGACACGGTGCAGAGCAGCACCGTATGCGGCGCGAGTGACGCGTACGCAGACGTGATCGCCGCGATACCGCTGGAGATCGAGACCGCAACGGTCAGGATGTAGTCGGTCAGCAATGCCGCCGCGGCGACAAGGCCCGGCATCGCGCCGAGGTTGTCCTTGGCAACCGTATACGAACCACCTCCGCTCGGATAGGCGAAGACCGTTTGTCGATACGAGAGCGCGACGAGGATGAGGAGTCCGACGATCACGGCCGAGATCGGAAGGACGTAACCCAGCGCCGCGGTGCTCAGGACGGCGAGGACGAGGAGGATCTGTTCGGTTGCGTATGCCACCGACGAGATCGCGTCGGACGACAGCACCGCAAGCGCGGTCTTCTTGTTCAGCCGTTCGTGATCCAGCCGTTCGCTGGGAAGTGGGCGGCCAAAGAGGAGCTGCTTGACCCGCGTATAGGAGGTCGGCATGGGAGCCGGGCAGAGGTGACGGAACGACGATCAAACCTTTTAGCTAATGCCCAGGCCATAAACGGCGCACAAAGATTGGGCCGCCCGGCATAGTTAATAAGGTTGTGAGCATGTCATTCCGAGCCGAACTCGGTGTGCTGCACTGCTCCTCGCGTTAGGCACGTGGGGCCCGCTGCTGGATTCGGTCGACCTCGCGCTCGACGCCGTGCCACCGGGGATCGACCCGGTGGCCGGGAGAAGTTCCTCGCGTCCCTTCCCGGGGTCGTCGGCGTTCACGATCTTCACACCTGGGGACTCAGCACGACGCACGTCGCACTGACCGCGCACCGGGTCAAGCCCGATCCGGGACAGGAGGACGATCGGTTGACCCACGCCGGCCGCGAGCTCGCTGACTGCGCCGCGCTCAGCGCCGGCGATGTGCTGCACCATCTCGGCACCGACGCCGCCGGACTGTCCCGGGCCGAGGCAGCGAATCGGCTCGCGACGTCCGGGCCGAACGAGGTGGCCGCGCAGAAACCCGTGCACTGGTCCCGCCGGCTGCTCCGTATGCTGCGGAACCCCCTCGTGCTGCTGCTCGCCACGCTGGCCACGATATCCGTCGCGACCGGCGACCTCCGAGCCGCGACCGTCATGGGGTTCATGATCGTGCTCGGCGTGACGCTCCGCTTCGTGCAGGAGACGCGCGCCGACGCGACGGCCGAGAAGCTGCGCGCCATGATTCACGTCACGGCGACCGTGACGCGCGACGGTCAGCCGTGCGAGGTGCCGCTTCGTGAGGTCGTGCCGGGGGACCTGATCACGCTCACGGCGGGTGACATGGTTCCGGCAGATGTTCGGCTCGTCGCCGCGAAGGACCTGTTCGTGAATCAGTCGAGCCTCACGGGCGAGTCGCTGCCGGTCGAGAAGCATGACCTCGCTGAGACGCCGGGCGCACGCTCGGATGCGTCGGACCTCGATCGAGCGAACGTGTGCTTTCTCGGGACCAGTGTGCAGAGCGGCAGCGCGACCGCCGTTGCGGTCACGACCGGGCCGAAGACGTTCTTCGGCGGCATGGCCCGCAGCCTAACGACCCAAACCGCGAAGACGGCGTTCGATCGAGGGCTCGACCGTTTCACGTGGCTCATGATCGTGTTCATCGCCGTCATGGCGCCGCTGGTGTTCCTCATCAACGGCTTCACGAAGCATTCCTGGTTGGAAGCGTTCTTCTTCGCGGTGGCCGTGGCGGTCGGGCTCACGCCGGAAATGCTCCCGATGATCGTCGCCGTCTGTCTGTCGAAAGGCGCGCTCGCCATGTCGCGGAAGCGGGTCGTCGTGAAGCGGCTCAGCGCGATCCAGGATTTCGGCGCCATGGATGTCCTGTGCACCGACAAGACCGGCACGTTGACGATGGACGCCGTCATCCTGGAGCGCCATTGCGACCCGCTCGGCGAAGAGTCCGAGCGTGTGCTGCTCGCGGCCATGCTCGTCAGTCACTTTCAGTCCGGCCTCCGAAGCGTGCTGGATCGCGCGATCCTCGCCCACCGGCAGACACACCCCCACCTGCCGGTCGACGGCTACAGAAAGATCGATGAGATCCCGTTCGATTTCGTGCGACGCATCATGTCGGTCGTCGTCGAAACACCGGATGGTGGCCACCAATTACTCGCGAAGGGCGCCCCGGAGGAGATCCTCCGGCGCTGCCAGTCCTTCGAGGATGACGGTGGGGTACTTCCGACCGAACCAGCTTTTCTCGACGCGCTCGGTGAGGAGTACGATGCGCTGAGCGCCGACGGCTTCCGCGTGCTCGCCGTCGCGACGAAAGATCTCGGAAAGGGGGCGCCTCACGCGACCTACTCGAAGAACGACGAGACGGATCTCGTGTTGGTCGGCTACGTGGCGTTCCTGGATCCGCCCAAGGAGACCGCCGAACCGGCGCTCACCGCGCTCCGCGCGAGCGGGGTGTCCGTGAAGGTCCTTACCGGCGACAACGAGCTGGTGACCCGCAAGATCTGCTCGCACGTCGCGCTGTCGACCGACAACCTGTTGCTTGGCGCGGACGTCGAGCGACTCTCGGATAGCGAGCTGGCCGAGGCAGTCGAACGCACGAGCGTGTTCGCCCGAATGGCGCCGGCGCACAAGCAGCGAGTCATACGGGCGCTGCAGGCCGGCGGCCACGTCGTGGGATTCCTTGGCGACGGGATCAACGACGCTCCCGCACTGCGAGCCGCCGATGTCGGAGTCTCGGTGGACAGCGCCGTCGACATCGCGAAGGAGTCGGCGGCCATCATCCTGCTCGAGAAGAACCTGCTCGTGTTGAACGAGGGAGTGCTGGAGGGGCGCAAGGTCTTCTCGAACGTGATCAAGTACGTGCGCATGGGGGCGAGCTCGAACTTCGGCAACATGTTCAGCGTGCTCGGCGCGAGCGCCTGGCTGCCGTTCGTGCCCATGGCACCCATCCAGCTCCTCACGAACAACCTGCTCTACGACTTCTCGCAGATTCCCATCCCGACCGACAACGTCGACGCCGAGCAGATCGCCCGCCCGAGGCCGTGGGCGATCGGCGATATCGGGCGTTTCATTCTCTGCATCGGGCCATTGAGCTCGATCTTCGACTATACGACGTACGCCGTGATGTTCTTCCTGTTCGGCGCGAGGACGCCGGCGCAGGCGGCGCTGTTTCAGACGGGATGGTTCGTGGAGTCGCTCATGACGCAGACCCTCATCATCCACGTCATCCGCACGAACAAGATTCCGTTCCTGCAGAGCCGGCCCAGCTGGCCGCTCATCGCGACGACGGTGACGATCATGGCGATCGGGGTCCTGCTGCCGATCTCGCCGCTGGCGCCGGCACTCGGCTTCGTGGCGCTGCCGGTGCTGTACTGGCCGATCCTCGGGCTCACGCTGCTCGCGTATCTGCTCCTGACGCAGATGGTCAAGGTTCTACTCGTTAGGCGTCACTGGATCTGAGCGGAGGTCGAGATGATCCCGCCCGTGTGATCCGCTGCCATGCCTCTCCGCCGCCGGCCTTCGCGGGCAACTCGATCACCGTCGCGTCTGAATCACCGGGAGCGGCGACTTGCGCTCGGGTCGATCACCACGTGTTCGCGCAGGTCGGCGGGCAGGGGATGGGTTGAGTTATGCGTTAGGCGCTTGTCCCGGCGGCACGCCCACCGTCGGTGTATCCGAATCGGTACACACTGGTGAGGCGTAGCATTTCGTACGACTCACTTTGGCCGACCGGACTGCCCTATCCCGTTCAGCGCGGGCGTTCATCTGGAATTGGCTCGCGACGACGGAGCTGTGCGTCCGGGAGTCCGGCAGCGGGCAGCTCCCGCTGATGCTCGTTGCCTGGCGCTTGCGGTAGCGATACGTCGCGGCTTTTCGACTCCTGGCGGGCCGCCATTCGGGTAGCTGCCGCACCCGCCGCAATGAGGGTGAACGCGGCGATGAAGCCGAGCTTCGCGACGGCCACCGCGACGAGCCACGAGCCGACACCAGGGATGTGAACGTCCCCGAGAACCGCGAGACCGGTCGTCACTCCGACGACGGCCCCGGCCGCCATCAGGACATTACCGATGCGACGCATGGTCTCAAGATAGCATCGGCTGGTTCACGCCGTCCCATGACGGGACCGGCGCGGCGCTGGATCGACGAGTCTGATTGGCGGCCGTGCGGCGGCCGGGCGGCGGGAAGCGCTTCCCGCAGGCTGCGGCACGAGCGCCACGAACGGACGGTAGAGCGACTCGAAGTCTCCTGGAGCGAGCAGGCGTCGGACAAACAAGGCGAGCGCCGCCCTGGTCGCCGCCTGACGCGCGATCGACAGCGACAAGCAGTCCCGTGACGAAGGAGCGGGTCCGGTCGCGCTGAGACCGCAATGGAATGCCGTTTCCACGTCGTCACCAATGCTCCATGCATCGTAGGCGAGCGAGTGCTGCGCAATGAGGCGATCGAGTGACGCGCTTGCGTTCGCACGCGAGCTCGCGGTGTGACGGCCGGTCTGCGTGACCGATGCAGCAAGGAACAACCAGTCAGCGAGGTCAAACGTTGCAAGGCGCTCGACGAACTGCTCGACCGCTTCCTGGTTGGTCACAATGTCCAGGTGTTCGTACGTGTTGGTCATCGTTCTCTGCACCTCCAAAACCAAATGGGAGGTTACCCGAGAGCCGCTAAAGGCCGCACAAAAACGCGGGTGGGCGCAATAAAGAGTTCGTAAAAACGCGTGCGCCGCGTAGCGGAGGCGACAGATTGCAGGCATGTCGACCGTGACCGTGCTGGTGATCGACGATGAGCCGCAAATCAGGCGTGCCGTCCGCAATGCACTGATCTCCGGCCGGTTGCTCGGGGCGAACGGCGACTCGGCGATGGACTCGCCGCCGGTGAGCGGATCGGACGGCCAGCGGCGCGTGCGTGTGGTCGAGGCGGCGACAGGGCGCGAAGGCATCGACCTCGCCGCGGCGGAGTCGCCCGCATTGGTCGTCCTCGATCTCGGCCTTCCGGACATGCCGGGGATCGAGGTCTGTCGCGAGATTCGGCGGTGGTCCTCCGCGCCGATCATCGTACTGTCCGCGCGCCACGCCGATACCGAGAAGGTCGCGCTGCTCGATGCGGGCGCGGACGACTACCTGACAAAGCCCTTCAGCACGATCGAGTTCATGGCTCGCGCACGAGCCCAGCTGCGTCGCGCGCAGACGGCAGCATCACCTAACGACGGCGTGATGACGTTCGGTGACGTCAGCGTCGACCTGCCGAAGCGACGGGTCGAACGCGCGGGAGAGCTGCTCCATCTCACCCCGACCGAGTGGCTGCTGCTCCGCACGTTCGTGACTCACCCGCGGCAGACGCTCACGCATCGCCAACTGTTCCACGCGGTCTGGGGCAACGCGGAGGGCGACGCGCAGCAGTACCTCCGCGTGTACGTCGGTCACCTCCGGCGGAAGATCGAAGCGGACCCGGTCCGCCCGCAGTTCATCCACACCGAAGCCGGCGT
This sequence comes from Gemmatimonadaceae bacterium, assembly GCA_036509075.1. Classification (GTDB taxonomy): domain Bacteria; phylum Gemmatimonadota; class Gemmatimonadetes; order Gemmatimonadales; family Gemmatimonadaceae; genus JAJKIV01. The sequence goes on along the minus strand of DATCGG010000388.1, from coordinate 7,408 downwards.
CGGCTATCGCTTCGAGCCGACCGGGGCGTCGTGACCCGGCAATGCACATGACGCGACGACAGCGCGTGCTGTGGCTGCTCTGGTTCGGCGTCCTCGTCGCGGTCGGCGCAACGATGCTGGTGTTACGTGCACGGCTCGACAGGGCGCACGTGGCGCTGATCTTCCTGCTCGTCGTGTTAGGCGGCAGCAGCGCCGCCGGCCGCGCCCTCGGCATCGCGCTCGCGTTCGGCGCGTTCCTCGCCTTCAACTACTTCTTCCTCCCACCGTATCTCACGTTCGCCATCGCCGACCCGCTCGACTGGCTGGTGCTGGTCACCTTCCTCATCACGAGCCTCGTCGCCGCGCAGCTCCTCTATCGGGCGAGGTCGACGGCCGAAGCGGCGATGGCACGCGCGGCGGAGGTCGACCGCCTGGCGACGTTAGGTGCGGAGACGCTGAATCTCGCTCGGCCCGAAGACGCGCTCCGCGCCATCCTCGACGTCATTCGCACAACGCTCGGCGTGGTGTCGTGCGACGTGCTCATCCATGGAGCCGGTGAGGGGTTCGTGACCATTGCGCACTCGCCCGCGGACGTGAGCGCGCAACACAATGAGCTCAGTGCCGATTGGTCGCCGCCCGGTGACGCGACGGTACACGATGGTGTGCCCGGTTGGCCCGACACGACGGACACGGCGAGTGCGGAAGGGCTCGTCGGTTGGATCTTTGTGCATGGCCGAGGCGCCGTCGAATTGGCTGATGGCGCGATTCGCATCGTCGATGATCCACCACTCGAAACCGCGCGACCGGAGCGCAGCGACGAGGTGCGCGCGTTGTGGATCCCCCTCGCCGTACGCAACGAGACCGTCGGTGTTCTCCGCGTTCGCACGCCGGGTGATCTGAGACTCACGCTGGATCAGGCGCGGTTTCTGGACGCCCTCGCGTATTACGTCGCGCTCGGCGTCGAACGGCAGCGCCTCGTGGCCGAAGCCGAACGGGCGGAGGCGGAACGACGGGTCGAGGCACTGCGAAGCGCGCTGCTCACGGCGGTCTCGCACGACCTGCGTACGCCGCTTACGACCATCAAGGCCATTGCGCACGAGATCGCGCACGGCGGTCCTACGGACGGTGCACGCGTGATCGAGGACGAATCCGACCGGCTCGATGCCCTCGTCGGTGACCTGCTCGATCTGTCGCGCATTCAATCGGGCGCGATCGGTCCGTCGGCGGAGGTGAACACGGCCGATGACCTCATCGGCGCGGCGTTGCGACGGGCCGATGCTATCCTGCGAGGTCGTGCAATCGACATCGACCTCCCGCCTAACCAGCTGCTCGCGGGGCGGTTCGACCTGACGAACGCGTTGCGTGCGCTCGTGAATCTCCTCGAGAACGCGTCGAAGTATTCACCGACCGGCTCGCCGATCACGATCCGTGCGCGGCAAGAGGGCGATCGGCTCCGCATTGCGGTGCTCGATCGCGGGCCGGGCGTGCCAGTCGAGGAGCGCGCGCGGATCTTCGAGCCATTCTATCGACCCGCTACCACTGCGCCTGACGTTGGCGGCACGGGACTCGGGCTTTCGATCGCGCGTGGCCTCGCCGTCGCGCAGGGCGGGGGCGTCGAATTCGAGCCGCGTGCCGGAGGCGGGTCCGTGTTCACGCTCGTGCTACCCGGCGCCGAATTGGGGTCAGAGTCGACCTTCGTCGTCTGACCCAATTTTGTGCGGCTTTAATCCGGTCTTTGTGCGGCTTTTATCGGTCTGCCGCCATCCTCAGTTCATGATCGATCTCATCTACGTTCTCGGAACCATCGGCTTCTTCGCGCTCATGCTCCTCTACGTGCGAGGCTGCGAGCGCCTCGGCGGCGACACAACCGACCACACCGAGCACAGACCGTGACCACCGAGAGCTGGATCGCCGGCCTCCTCGCGGTCGCGGTCCTCGTCTACCTCGTCTACACGCTGATCCGGCCGGAGAAGTTCTGACATGACCGCGAACGGCTGGCTTCAGATCCTCTTCTTTTCGGCGTGTGTGCTGCTCGTGGCGAGGCCGTTAGGCATCTACCTGGTGAAGGTATATGACGGCTCCCTCGCGTGGCTGCGCCCCGTCGAGCGCCTCGTCTACCGCGTGTGCGGCGTCGACGAGCACGAGGATCAGCACTGGACCCGCTACGCGGCCGCGATGCTGCTCTTCAGCGTCGCCTCGATGCTCCTGACGTACATCGTGCTGCGACTGCAGCACGTCCTGCCGCTGAATCCGCAGGGCCTTCCACCCGTGGGGGACCGGCAGGCATTCGAGACATCGGCGTCGTTCACGACGAACACGAATTGGCAGAGCTACGTCGGCGAGCAGGTGATGTCGTACTTCTCGCAGATGACGCAGCTCGCGTTCCACAACTTCGCGTCGGCGGCGGTCGGCGTCGCCGTTGCCGTGGCGTTTGTCCGCGGCATTGCACGGCGCGGCAGCGAGGCCAAAGGGCGTATCGGCAACTTCTGGGTCGATCTCGTCCGAGGCACGCTCTACGTGTTCCTGCCGGGCTGCCTCGTCCTGTCGATGCTGTTCGTGCAGCAGGGGATGATCCAGAACTTCAAACCGTACCTCGAGGTCACGACGCTCGAGGGTGCGAAGCAGACGATCGCGATGGGGCCTGTCGCGAGCCAGGAGATCATCAAGCAGCTCGGGACGAACGGTGGCGGCTTCTTCAACGCGAACGCCGCGCATCCATTCGAGAACCCGACGCCGTGGACCAACTTCTGGTCCATGTTCACGATCTTCATGATCCCGTCGGCGCTCACCTACTTGTTAGGTCGGATGGTGGGGCGTCAGCGCCACGGCTGGGCGGTGTGGGCCGCGATGTTCGTGCTGTTCTTCGGGGGCGTCACAACGGCGTACTGGGCGGAGGCGCGCGGCAATCCGATCCACGCCGCTCACGGGTTGGACCTGTCGGCAACCGCGGTCAATCCGGGCGGCAACATGGAGGGGAAGGAGGTGCGCTTCGGCGTCGCGAACTCCGCGCTGTACGCCACGATCACGACGGATGCGTCGTGCGGTGCCGTGAACAGCCTGCACGACTCGTTCACGCCGTTAGGCGGCCTCGTCCCGATGGTGAACATGCAGCTCGGTGAGGTCGTCTTCGGCGGCGTAGGCGCTGGGCTCTACGGCATCCTCGTGATGGTCGTGCTCACCGTCTTCATCGCCGGACTCATGGTTGGGCGCACGCCGGAGTATTTGGGCAAGAAGATACAGGCGCGGGAGGTCCAGATGGCGATGCTGTACGCGCTCGTGTTCCCGGCGGCAATCCTGACCATGACTGCCATCTCGAGCGTGGCGAAGCCCGGCCTGGCGGGGCTCAACAACTCGGGCCCGCATGGGCTGTCGGAAATCCTCTACGCGTTTTCCTCGACGGCGGCGAACAACGGCAGCGCGTTCGCCGGCCTAACGGGGACGACCTACTACTACAACACGCTGTTGGGCCTCAACACGCTCATCGGCCGGTTCGCGATGATCGTGCCGATGATCGCGCTCGCTGGGTTCCTGGCCGAGAAGAAGCCGGCGCCAGAGTCGGTAGGGACGTTCCCGGTGACGACTCCGCTATTCGTCGTGCTTCTGGTTTCGGTGATTGTCATCGTCAGCGCCCTGACGTTCTTCCCCGCGCTCTCGCTCGGTCCGCTCGTCGAGCATCTGCTCATGGGCTCGGGGGTGACATTCCGATGACTGTCTGGGTGGGGGAAAAGCGTCAGCGCGGATACACGCGGAGACTGCAACAGCCGCGGACACACGCGGATCCGACACGGCAGCGCGTGTCACTCGGCTGCGAGCATGGGCTTGTTGGAATTGCTGTAAACCAGGCGCTCGAATTGAGCCTTCGGACCAAAGTTGAGAAGCAGACCAGGCCCTCCTCCTTGAGGCGCCCATCCGCGTCCATCCGCGTGGCAGTCATCGGCGTGAATCTGCGCTCACGCTTTTCCGCAAGCGTCACCAAACAAACGCGCAAGGTGTCGCGCGACTGCACTAAGCCATGGCCACGCCAACCATTCCACCTCGACCGCCCATCCCTGCCGCCCCGCGCGCCGCGGAGCGCCAACCGGCACTCCGCAAGCGCCCGCTATTCGACCCGCCGATCGTCAGGCGCGCCGTACGCGATGCGTTCCTGAAGCTCGACCCTCGCCACATGGTGCGGAACCCGGTGATGTTCGTCGTCTTGTTAGGCTCGGCGTACACCACTGTGGTGCTGCTTCGCGACGTGGCGGCCGGCAAACCGGACTGGGGCTTCACGCTCCAGCTCGCGCTCTGGCTGTGGTTCACCGTCGTCTTCGCCAACTTGGCCGAGGCGATGGCGGAGGGCCGCGGCAAGGCGCAGGCTGATACGCTGCGAAAGTCGCGGACAACGACCGCCGCGAAACGGCTGCTGAACCCGGACGATCGCACCCGCTACGACGAGGTGAGCGCGCAGGTGCTCCGCCGCGGCGACACCGTGCTCTGTCTACCCGGGGATCTGATCCCCGGCGATGGTGAGGTCATCGAAGGTGTCGCGTCCGTGGACGAGAGCGCCATCACCGGCGAAAGCGCACCGGTCATCCGCGAGAGCGGCGGCGACCGCTCTGCCGTCACGGGCGGGACGAAGGTGCTGTCCGACTTCATCGTCGTGCGCATTACGGCCAACCCCGGCGAGACGTTCCTCGATCGGATGATCGCGCTCGTCGAGGGCGCGGCCCGGCAGAAAACGCCTAACGAAATAGCGCTGACGATCCTGCTGTCCGGCTTGACGGTGATCTTCCTGTTTGCCGTGGCCACGCTGCAGCCGTTCGCGATCTACTCCGGCGCGCCGGCGGCCATCCCGGTGCTGATTGCGCTGCTCGTCTGCCTGATCCCGACGACGATCGGCGGCCTGCTCTCGGCCATCGGCATCGCGGGCATGGATCGGATGATCCAGCAGAACGTGATCGCGATGAGCGGCCGAGCGGTGGAAGCGGCCGGCGATGTGAATACACTCCTGCTCGACAAGACCGGTACGATCACGTTAGGCAATCGCCAGGCAGCCGAGTTCATTCCGGTGGCTGGGACCCCGGCCGAGGCGCTCGCGGATCGTGCACAGCTCGCCTCGCTGCCTGACGAGACGCCCGAAGGGCGGAGCATCGTCGTGCTGGCCAAGACGAAGTTCGGCCTGCGCGGTCGAGAAGTCGGCGCCGAGCACGACGGCCATCGCGACATGACCTTCGTGCCGTTCAGCGCCACGACGCGGATGAGCGGTGTGGACGCTGGGCCGTATCAGGTCCGGAAGGGCGCGGGTGACGCGGTGATCCGGTGGGTGCGCGAGCACGGCGGCGCCGAGCCGCGAGATCTACCGGCCGTCATCGAGCGCATTGCTCGCGACGGCGGCACGCCGCTCGTCGTGGCCGAGCGCGAAAATTCCTCACCGCCCAAGGTGTTGGGCGTCGTTTACCTCAAGGACATCGTCAAAGGTGGGATCCGGGAGCGCTTCGAGCGCCTGCGCGCGATGGGCATTCGGACCGTCATGATCACAGGCGATAACCCGCTCACGGCGGCGGCCATCGCCCAGGAAGCCGGCGTCGATGACTTCCTGGCCGAGGCGAAGCCGGAAGACAAGATGGCGCTCATCAAGCGCGAGCAGGGCGGTGGCAATCTCGTGGCAATGACCGGCGACGGCACCAACGACGCGCCCGCGCTCGCGCAGGCGGACGTCGGCGTCGCGATGAACAGCGGCACCCAGGCGGCGAAGGAAGCCGGCAACATGATCGACCTCGACTCGAACCCGACGAAACTCATCGAGGTCGTCGAGATCGGAAAGCAGCTGCTCATGACGCGGGGATCACTCACGACGTTCTCGATCGCGAACGACGTGGCGAAGTACTTCGCGATCATCCCGGCGATGTTCGCGGCGACGTATCCGGCGCTCAACGCGCTCAACATCATGCGGCTGCATTCGCCGCAGTCGGCGATCTTGGCGAGCGTCGTGTTCAACGCGCTCATCATCATCGCACTCATTCCGCTCGCGCTGCGCGGCGTGAGATATCGACCCGCTCCGGCAGCGACGATCCTGCGCCAGAATCTCCTCATCTACGGCTTCGGTGGGCTCGTCGTGCCGTTCGTCGGCATCAAGCTGCTCGACGTGCTGGTCGTGCTGTTCCACCTGGTTGCCTGACAAATGACCATGCTTCGGAAACAGCTCCGGCCCGCGATCCTCATGACGCTCGTACTGTGCGTCATCACGGGATTCATCTATCCCGGCGTCGTCACCGGCCTCGCCCAGCTCATCTTCCCGCGTCAAGCGAACGGTTCGCTCGTGACCGTGAACGGCCGGGTGGTCGGCAGTGAGCTTATCGGCCAGCCCTTCACGCGACCGGAATACTTCCACCCGCGGCCGTCGGCGGCGGGCAACGGCTACGACGCGACGGCGTCTGCGGGCACGAACAAGGGCCCGACCGACCGGAAGCTCGCGGACTCGCTCATTGGTCCGCGCGCCGACAGTCTGGTCGCGGCTGGCGTGGCGAGGGGCAGCATTCCGACGGATGCGGTCACCGCGTCCGCCTCGGGACTCGACCCGCACATCTCGCCGGCCAATGCCGACCTGCAGGTCGCCCGCGTGGCAAAGGCGCGCGGGGTCGATTCCGCAGCCGTTAGGCGGGTTCTGGACGCGCACGTCGAGGGGCGCCAGTTCGGGTTCTTCGGCGAGCCGCGAGTCAACGTACTCATGCTCAACATCGCGCTCGACTCCGCGTTCGCGGCGAAGCGAACGGCTCGAACCCCCCAATGAAGTACTCCCGGTTGGTTCTTCTCACGCTGAATGGCTTCCCGATGGCGCTGCCCGCGCAAGGCGCCCAGCCCGACACCTCGATCAAGGTGACGTTCGGCGGATTCGTCGACGCCTATTATGCCTGGGACTTCGGCCGGCCGCCCTCGTTCGATCGATCGTTTGCCGGCGGCGCCGTGTTCACGACCCAGCCCGCGCGACATAACGAGTTCAACGTCAACCTCGCGTTCGTCGAGGCGAAGGTCGACGCACCACGCGTTCGTGGCCGGCTCGCACTGCAGGCCGGGACGTCGGTGCAGTCCAACTACTCGGGCGAGCCCACGAACGGCAGCGTGAGCGGGCCGTCTCTCGCGCGGCACCTGCAGGAGGCATATGCGGGTGTACAGCTCGGAAGCAATGTCTGGGTGGACGGTGGCATCTTCTACTCGCACATGGGGATGGAAGGCTGGGTGTCGCGCGACAACCCGACGTACACGAGATCACTCGTCGGTGACTACTCGCCCTACTACCAGAGTGGCGCGAGGATCACGTGGACGGCCTCGTCGAAACTGACCGCGCAGCTCGATGTCGTGAACGGCTGGCAGAACATCTCCGAGAACAACTCGGGCAAGGGCGCCGGGATTCGACTGGACCTGACGCCATCGTCCACGACCACACTCAGCT
>DATCGG010000387.1:0-17070 GCA_036509075.1 Gemmatimonadaceae bacterium | reverse complement strand
GCGCTGCACGATCGGAGCGAGCGAATGCGACACCCACCGCATGAATGGATCCGTCATCGCAGGCGTCCCGTCGTGGCCCGCCGGGGCCATGAGCGGCATGGAGGCGATCATCGCGATGAGACCAGCCGCGAGGGTTACGCTCGCCTTCGTGACGAGCGTACGGTATTCGTCGGCGAAGGCCCGATCCGTCGCATCCTGCTCATCGAGAATCGATCGATCGAGCGGCAGGTCCGCGCCGTAGCCCGTGTGTCGGATGGCGTCGACGAATTGCTGCGGCGACGTCTCCGCGGGGTCGTACATGATTGAGGCCGTTCGTGTCATCAGGTTCACGGCGGCATCGCGCACACCGGGCTGGCGCACGAGCGCGCGCTGCACGCGGGCCTGGCAGGCGGCGCACGTCATCCCGGACACCGGGATATCGATGCGGACGACGGGCGCGTCGCTAGCTTCGAGTCGCGCGGTCACGCTGCTCTCTCTCGCGCCCATCCGCACGATTGGCGGCGACGAAGAAGTACCAGTTCACCCAGCCAATCGCGGCGATGGCCGCAATGACGACCACAATTTCGTCGGCGCGCACGTCGGTCAGGCTCTGGCGTGCGCGGCGTAGCCGGCGTCTTCGATCGCCAGCGCGATCTGCTCGGGCGAGACCTGTCCCGGATCGTACCGCACATTAGCTCCGCCAACGCGCACCTCATCGACGCTGACGCCCGGCAACTCCCCGAGTGCCTCGGAAACAGCGGCGACACAGTGCTCGCAGGACATTCCTTCGATTTCCAGCTCGATCTTGTTCATGGATCCGCTCCTATAGCCCGTAGGGGTATAAGTTAGATACCCCCCTACCCTATGTCAACCTGGTTCGTCTCTGTCAACGGACGGCCCCTACCGGCTTGCGCGCGTATGTGGGCGGGCCTTCCTTCCGAGAAACACGACTGCCCTCGAGACACCAATGGCTCAGCCACGTGAGACCCGCTCCGTGAGCCCAGATCGATTTCGTCGCCGACTCGGCGCCCCGAACGTGCCGCTGCCGGTACGCTGGCTCGTTCCGTTCGTTCTCATCGTCGCCCCGGTGACCGTTGTCGCGCAGGCCGTGCCGGCGATCGCGTACGAGAAATACACGCTGCCGAACGGCCTCGAGGTGATCCTCTCAGAGGATCACTCAGTTCCTCTGGTCGCGGTCAACACCTGGTACAAGGTAGGGTCGGGTGATGAGGTGACCGGCCGAACCGGATTCGCACACCTGTTCGAGCACATCATGTTCATGGGCTCGGAGAACGTGCCAGTCGGCAAGTTCGACCAGTGGCTCGAAGCGGCAGGAGGGAACAACAACGGCTCGACGAACGCCGACCGGACGAACTACTACGAGTGGATGCCCGCCAACGCACTGCCACTCGCCCTCTGGCTCGACGCGGACCGGATGGGACGGCTTCTCCCGACGATGGACCAGGCGAAGCTCGATCTGCAGCGGGACGTCGTGAAGAACGAACGCCGCCAGAGCTACGACAACGTGCCCTATGGCCGAGCGTTCGAGACGATCCTCGCCGCACTCTATCCGCCGACGCACCCGTACTCGCATTCCACGATCGGCTCGATGACGGACCTGAGCGCCGCGGCGCTGGAGGACGTCAAGACCTTCTTCCGCACGTACTACGCGCCTAACAACGCGACCATGGCGATCGTCGGAGACTTCCAGCGCGACTCCGTGAAGCGGCTCGTGCAGCTGTACTTCAGCGGAATTCCGCGCGGTCCGGCCATTCCGCCGCGGCCACAGGTGACGTCACAGCCGGTCCCGAAAGACACGTTTCTCGTACTCGAGGACAAGGTACAGCTGCCACGTCTCTATTACGCGTGGCGCGCCGTGAAGGCGTTCCACGAGGACGACGCGCCGCTTGACGTCGCGGCGTACGTGATCGCGGGCGATAAGAACTCACGGCTCTACAAGCGTCTCGTCTACGATATGCAGGTGGCACAGGATGTCAGCGCGTTCAACAACAGTCAGCGGCTCGACGGCGGGTTCCAGATCGTCGTGACGCCGAAGCCGGGACACACGCCCACGGAGATGGCGAAACTCGTGAACGAGGAGCTGCGGAAGCTCACGACCGATGGCATTACCGACCGGGAGCTCGCACGCGCGCAGAACTCGACGCGCGCGCAGTTTCTCGACCGGCTGGCGAGCGACCTCGGGAAAGCCGACCAGCTCAACTTTTACAACTACTTCAGCGGGACACCCGACTACGCGAGGCAGGACGCGGCGCGCTACGACAAGGTGACGGTGGACGACGTGAAGCGTGTCGTAGTCTCGTATCTCGGCAAGCCGCGCGTGACGCTGACCGTCGTCCCGGAGGGCAAGCGCGATCTCATGGTGACGGGGGTGATCCAGTGAGGCCGCGTCGCGCCTATCCGGTGACGCGCAACGCCGCCGCCCTCGCCAGCTCAGCGGCGTGGCTCATCGCGGCTGCGTGCTCGCACAGTGGAAGCCCTCCGTCGACGACAGCCGCGGCGCCGGCACCCACACCGACCGCCGCGGCACCAACGGCGGATCTGACGAAGCCACCGGTACTCGGGGCGCCGAAAGCACTCACGCTGCCCGACGTGGTAGCGCGCGCCCTGCCTAACGGGCTCCGACTCCTCGTCGTCGAACAGCACGAGCTTCCCCTGGCAGATTTCGTTCTCGTCGTGAAGAGCGGCGGAGAGACCGACGAGCCGGGCAAGCTCGGAACGGCGACACTCGCGACGTCACTGCTCAAGGAAGGGACGACCACGCGTAACTCGCTGCAGATCGCCGATCAGGAGGCGTTCCTCGGCGTTGACATCTTCGCGAACAGCGGGTGGGATGCGACGACGGTTCAACTGCACACGCCGACCGCGCAGTTGGACAGCGCCCTCTCGCTGTTCGCTGACATCGCACTGCATCCGGCGTTCCCGCCGGCCGAGCTGGAGCGGCTGCGCAAGAGTCGCCTAACGAGCCTCCTGCAGGTGAAGGATCGCGCGCCCGAAATCGCGAACCGCGCGTTCGCGGCGATCGTGTTCGGATCGGCCGCGTACGGACACCCGCTCACCGGCGACGAAGCGAGCACGAACGCGATCCAGCAGGCGGACGTGCGCCGGTTCTACGACACGTATTTCCGTCCGAACAACGCGACGCTGCTCGTGGTGGGAGACGTCAAACCCGACGACGTGGAGCGTCGCGCGCGGGCGCTCTTCGGCGGGTGGGAACGCGGAACCGTTCCGCCGGCCAATTACGGACAGCCCGCTACGGGGAAGGGCACCACCATCTATCTCGTCGACAAGCCCGGCGCCGCCCAATCTTCGTTCCGCATTGGAGGCGTGGGCGTCTCGCGCACCACGCCCGATTACTTCCCGCTCACCGTGATGAACACGGCGCTGGGCGGATCGTTCACGAGCCGTCTCAATCAGAACCTCCGGGAGACGAAGGGCTACACGTACGGCGCGTCGTCAGGATTCGCGATGCGTCGCACACCAGGGCCCTTCATCGCCAGCGCCGAGGTTGTCGCCGCCAAGACCGACTCGGCGCTGATCGAGTTCATGAAGGAGGTTCGCGCCATTCGCGACACGATTCCCAGGGACGAGCTCGAGAAAACGAAACGATACCTGCAGCTTCAGTTACCCGGCCGATTCGAGACAACTGGAGGAATCGCCGGGCAGCTCGCCGGACTGGTGCCGTACGATGTCCCGCTGGACTTCTACAACGGGTACACGCAGGGTATCGCGGCGGTGACGCAGGCGGAGGCGCAGCGCGTCGCGCGGCAGTACCTCGACCCGGACAAGCTCGCGATCGTGATCGTGGGCGATCGCAAATCGATCGAGGCGACGCTCAAGGCAACCAAGGTCGGCGACGTCGTCGTCGTGGACATTGCGGGCCGGCCAGCCATGTAAAAGACTGTGCGGCGCGCGCCGCACGAGTCAGGCGTTGAACCCGGCAGCCCGCAGACTGTCCATCACGCGACGTCGGAGCGCGTCCGGAGCGCGTGCGTCCGTCTGACGAGCGGTTGCCAGGGCGGCCAGAAAGACGCGGCCATATTCGTGATGCGGCAGGCAGTCTCCGCACCGCTCGAGATGGCGGCGGACTTCGTCCATCCGATCGGGGGTAAGCTCCTCGTCGAGATAGTCCCAGAGCTTCTGAACTGCACTGCGGCAGTCGATATCGCGGTTACACTCAGTCATCCTTCGATCCGCGTTGGCCGCGCTGTGCGGTAGTAAAGCCAGCGTCGCGCGCGTACGTCATGAGTTTTTCCTGGAGAATGCGCCGTCCGCGAAAAAGGCGAGACCGGACCGTGCCAATGGGGACGCCAAGGATCTCGGACGCCGCTTCGTACGACTGATCTTCGAGGTCGACCAACACGACCGCCGATTTGAAAGGCTCGTCGAGCTCATTCAGCGCGCGCTGGAGCGCGGGACCGAGATCGATTCGAGAGAGAATCCGATCGCTGCCATCGCGTTCCTGGTCGGTCGCCGCAGCGAACGAGCTCAGCGCCTCGAGATCGCCATCCTCGATGTCGACGTGGCGACGTTCCCGCTCTCGGGATCGGAGAAATACGTTGCGCGTGATGGTGAACAACCAGCGACGGGCATCGCTGCCCGGCTGAAACGTATGCCATGATCGGTATGCGCGAAGAAACGTTTCCTGGACCACGTCATCCGCGTCCGCCGCATCTCGCGTCAGCGACAGGGCGAAGCGATAGACGTCATCGATGTAGGGAAGCGCTTCGGCTTCGAAGCGCAGATCGTCCTCGCGCGCTGCGTTGGCGGACGCCGTCATCTGCGGGACAAACCGCGCGTCTTCGTCTTTGGTTCCCGCGGCAGGGCTCGGTGCCGGTTGCCCTGCCGGGCCGCCACCTTCATCCATCTCGCCTGCCCCTCCCGCCGGCCCGTCGAACCGCGTATCAATTGCCATCGTCCGCCCCACGTCCGGAGTGATCGTCTGATCCTCGCCGCGCCCATACTTACGGTCGTCGCCGTCCTCGTCGCGATTGGCGCTGTCGGCCTTCTCATCGCAGAGCGCAGCCGAAAGCGCGCGGCGAAGGAGGAGATCAGCCAGCGCGACGCGATGATCGAGAAGCTGACCGGCGACGCGACCGCGCTGCGCTCAATCCTGCAGGATTACATCCAGCAGCGCGAGGCGTCCGAGGAGGTTCTGCGACGAGGCGAAGAACGTTACCGGGCGCTGGTGGACAATCTGACGACGGTCGTCTTCCAGGCCGACCGGGACCTCCGGTGGACATTTCTCAACCCCGCCTGGGAAACAGTGACGGGGCGATCGCCGGCAGAAAGCGTCTCCCAGCTGGCGACGACCTCCATGGTCGAGGATGACGCAGCCGAATGCGACGGTGTGCTGAGGGCCCTCCTGGACGGTCGGCAATCCCTCGCGGAACAGGTGGTCCGCGTGAGATGCGTCGCCGGCAACGTGCACTGGCTCGAGCTCCGGGCGATCCCGATGCTCGACCCTGCCGGCGACGTGGTCGGGGTGAGCGGCACGCTGAGCGACGTCACATCGCGCGTGTCCGTCGAAGTGGAGCTGCGCCGACAGCAGACGCTCTACCGGCTCATCGCCGAGAACTCGAGTGACATCATCGCGCTCATCTCGCTGCACGGGGGTCGGTTCACCTATGTAAGCCCCTCGGTCGCGCACGTGCTCGGATTTGCGCCGGAAGAGGTGCTAGGTGTCGAGTGGTGGACGCTGCTCGATCCCGCCGATCGCGAGCGGATCGCGAGCTCGGTGCAGACCGTCAGCAAGCGGCAACCCGTGACCGAGACCGCGCGGGTTCGCAGGAAGGATGGCACCTGGGTGTGGCTCGAAGCTCGGGCCGATGCTGTCGAGGAGGAGGGCACTATCGTCGGCTATCGGGTCACGGCCCGCGACATCAGCGAGCACCGCGCCGCCGGAATCGCGCTCACGGAAAGTGAGGCGAAGTATCGCCTCCTGGCCGAATCGATCGACGACATCGTGTGCCTGCAGGACCTCGACGGGACGGCGCTCTACTACTCCGCCTCCACCGAAAAGGCCCTCGGGTTCACGCCAGGAGAACTCCTCGGAAAGGACGTGTTCGCGCTCACGCACCCGGACGACCTCGCAAAGCTCGCGGGCGACGCGTACCTCGCCGTGCTTCGGGGCGAGACGCCGCTCGTGGAGTGGCGGTGCCTGCGGAAAGACGGCTCGTACATCTGGGTAGAGACCCACACAGCGTTGCTGCGGAACGACGCCGGCGTCCCCGACCGACTCCTGAGCGTCACGCGAGACATTGAGGCGCGCAAGCACGCACAGGAGGCGCTCCGTCAATCGGAGGAGCGAACGCGGGCGCTCATCGACCGCGCCGCCTACGGGATCTTCCGTTCGACGAGAGCAGGCCGCTTCCTCGACGTGAACCCGGCGATGGTCACGATGCTCGGTTACGAGTCGGCCGAGGAGCTGATGGCGATCGACATCGTGCGGGACTTGTACTTCGACGCCGAGGAGCGCGAGGTGTGGATCACCGCCATCGATAGCGGCGCGCATCCGGAGTGGTTCGATCTCACATGGCGACGACGGGATGGTAAGCCGATCGCCGTCCGCCTCTCAGCGCGCGCCGCGCGCGACACGTACGGAGACGTGCTCTGGTACGAGGGCATCGCCGAGAACGTGACCGAACGGCTCCGTCGCGAGGCGGTCGTGCGACGAGCGGAACGCATGTCGAGCCTCGGGCATACGCTCGCGGGTGTCGCGCACGAGCTGAACAACCCACTCGCGGCGATCTCGGGGTTTGCGCAGATCCTGCTGAAGACAAATCTGCCGAAGGAAGATCGCAGCGCTATCGAGACGGTGCACCGCGAGGCGAAGCGCGCCGCGAAGATCGTGAAGGATCTGCTGACGTTCGCGCGCCGGCAGGAGTCGACGGAGCGACATCGGGTGGACCTGAACGGCATCGTGCGCTACATCGCCGACACGCAGCGTTATGCGATGGAGACGCACGGCGTACTCTGCGAGCTGGTACTGAGCGATGAGCCGGCGTGGGTGGCGGCAGATCCCGCGCAGCTCGAGCAGGTCATGTTGAATCTGCTCGTGAACGCTCGTCAGGCACTCGAGGCGATGGCCGCTGCGGGCGCTGGTGTTCGCATGACGTCCGGCTCGGTTCGGACGCCGATGGTCGTGATTCGCACAGCGGTGCGCGCCACTGCGGTCTCGCTCGAGATCAGCGATAACGGCCCGGGCATCGCGGCGGCGGAGCTTCCACGCATCTGGGACCCGTTCTGGACGACGAAGGAGGAGGGCGAGGGTACCGGGCTAGGACTCTCGGTGGTACACGGCATCATCACGCAACACGGCGGGACCATCGACGTCGAAACGCGAGTGGGGTCGGGCACCACATTCACGATCTCGTTGCCAACCTACGAGCACGGGGCGGCGGATGACACGCGCGTCTCGATCGATTCCCTCGTCTCGAGCCCGACATCCCCACAGGCGGAGCGCCCGCTCGATATCCTCGTGATCGATGATGAGGAGGTGATCGTCGGGCTGCTGGTCCGGTACTTCTCGTCACGTGGCCATGCCGTCGTGCCGGCACACGAGGGTCGGCAGGCCCTGCGCGTCGCGCAGCGTTCGAGCTTCGACGTCGTGATCTGCGACCTGCGGATGCCGGGAATGGACGGCGCCGAGGTCATTCGCCGCTTGAAGGAGCTTCCGTCGTGCTCGACGGCGCGATTCATCCTCTCGACCGGCGACACAGCGACGCCTGCGGTGCGACAGCGCATCGAGGGGCTCGCCCTTGCCGCCGTGGTGGACAAGCCGTACGAAGTCGAGGCGCTGCGGCGCATCGTCGAGGAGGCCTGAGCGTGCCGAACGCCGTCGAGCGCGATTCGACGCGCGCGATGGATGTCGCACGAGCGCTGGTGCGACGCGCCGGACGGATCGTGGCGCTCAGCGGCGCCGGCGTGAGTGCCGAATCCGGCGTCCCGACGTTTCGCGGTGCCGGCGGCCTATGGAAGCAGTTTCGCGCCGAGGACCTCGCGACTCCAGAGGCGTTCGCGCGAGATGCTCGCCTCGTGTGGGAATGGTACGGGTGGCGTCGCTCGGTGGTCCTCTCCTGCGCACCTAACGCCGCGCACCGGGCGCTCGCGAGCGCGTCGGCGACGCGGCCGGACTTCCGCGTCGTAACGCAAAACGTCGACGGTCTGCACGCCGCCGCGGGCGACGGTGCGGCGCCTTTGCCGCTCGAGCTCCATGGCTCCCTGTTCCGTATTCGATGTACCGCCTGCGGCGTGAGGCAGGACGATCGCACCACGATCGATGCGACCGCGATCGAAACGCTGCCGCACTGCGATGCGTGCGGTGCCCTCATGCGACCCGACATCGTCTGGTTCGGCGAGCCGCTCGACCCGACGGTCCTCGGCGAGGCTGTTCGACTTGCCTCGGCAGCGGACGTGTGCCTCGTGGTGGGCACGAGCGCCCTGGTCCACCCCGCGGCAGGCCTCGCCGACCTCACGCGTCGTGGCGGCGGAGCCATCATCGAAATCAACGTGGACAGCACACCGATCACGCACGTGGCGACCGCGGTGCTGCGCGGACCGGCTGCCGAGATCGTTCCCGAGCTTCTACGTCACGAGTGAACCCGTCATGACGACTCTCGATCTCGCGGCGCTACGCCGCGACTATGCGCTGGCCACGCTCGATGAGCGCGACGTCGACGCGGATCCCATTCGGCAATTCGAGCGGTGGTTCGCCGACGCAGCCGCCGCGCGAGTCCCCGAGCCTAACGCGATGACCTTGTCCACGGCTACGCGAGACGGCGTGCCGTCTGCGCGCATCGTCCTGCTCAAGGGTGTAGACGCGAACGGATTCGCGTTCTACACGGACTACCGCAGTCGAAAGGGGGCGGAGCTCGCCGAGAATCCGCTCGCCGCGCTGACGTTTCTGTGGAAGGAGATCGAGCGGCAGGTTCGCATCACGGGATCTGTCTCGCGGGTGAGCACGCAGGAGTCGGATGCCTATTTTCGCACGCGCCCACTCGGCAGCCGGCTCGGGGCGTGGGCGTCGCATCAGAGCGCGGTGCTCGCGAGTCGCGAAGAGCTCGAGGCGCGCGTGCAGGACGTCATCGGACGCTTTCCAGACGGCGGTGTTCCGCTGCCACCGCATTGGGGGGGCTTTCGTGTCGCGCCGGACGAGATCGAGTTTTGGCAGGGGCGACCCGATCGCCTGCACGACCGATTGCTCTATCGACGTGGCGAGCGGGGTTGGGAGATTTCCAGGCTTTCGCCCTAACGAGGCGTGAGAGCGCAACAGAACAGGTAATTGGTTACTGGAATTGGTTATCAGTGATTTGAACCCTCGGGACGCCTCTCTGTGAGATGAGCGTCCAGAGGTTTCGCATAACCAGTAACCTGTACCAGTAACCAATTACCTGTTCCAGTAACCTGTTACCAGTTCTTCTCCTGCTACCACAGTCTCGCCGCCTCTTCCACCTCTTCTCTGAGTTTGACATAGCTCTCGTGCCTGGTCGCGCTGACTTCGCCCCGCGCCAGCGCATCGAGCACCTCACACCCCGGCTCGACTGTGTGCGTGCAATCCGCGAACCGGCAGAGCGCCGTCAGGGAACGGAACTCGGGAAAGCAGTCAGCGACCTCCGACGGTTCGAGACCCCACAACCCGATCTCGCGTAGCCCCGGCGTGTCCGCGACGAATCCGCCGTCCGGCAATGGATGAAGCAGCGCGCCCACCGTGGTGTGCCTGCCCTTGTTCACCGATTCGCTGATCTCGCCAACGCGCAGCCTGAGCCCCGGATACAAGGCGTTCATCAGTGACGATTTTCCGACACCCGATGGGCCCGTGAGTGCCGACGTCCTGCCCTGCAACGCATCGTGCAGCGCCTCGAGACCACGTCCGCCATCCTTCGTGCTGGTCAGGTGCAGCGGGTAGCCAGCGCGCACATGATCCGCAAATAGCGCTTCGGCGTCGGCTTCACTCGCGAGGTCGACCTTGTTCACGACGATTCGTGCCGCGAGCTCGTTCGACTCGGCGATGACGAGAAAGCGATCCAGCATTCGCGGGTGCGGCGTCGGTTTCACCAGCGCGAATATGACGACGACCTGATCGACGTTCGCGGCAACGATGCGCTCGCCGCGGCCGCCTCCGGGCGACCGCCGGGCGAGCTTCGACCGGCGCGGCAGAATCGACCCGATCGCAGTGGCCTCGCCACGGTCGCCTCGTTCCAGCTCCACGTCATCGCCAACCGCGAGCTTGAGCCCTCCCTGCTTGAGCTTTCCGCGCAACGCACATTCATACGTCACGCCGTCGAGGCCGAGAACACGCCAGACGCCACCGGTGCCGGACAACACGGTCCCTTGCATCAGCGGGCCAGCCGGCGACCACTCATTCGTCCCTCATCGCGTCCCACCAGCGTCGGGAAGGTCGATTTGTCGCCTGTTCGCGAATGAGGCTCTCGAGCAGCGCCTTGACGTCGTTGAGCGTCATCGCGCCGACGCTCGCGCGCGCCGCGTCCTCGCTGGCGCCATACGCGAGGTAGTCGGTCTCGAGGTGGCCCTCGATGCCCTGCGCGCCGATGCGACGCCAGCGCATGAAGAGGAAATACGCGCCGTACGGACGACCGACAATCTCGGTCTCGTCCACTACGATCTCGACGCTGTAGGACATCCCATCCGACCCCTCGAATGCCGCGGGCCTCGAGTGCACCGCCGCGTAACCGCCGATCGTATTCGCGTCACCGCGCGAGTGATCGGGAGGAAGGAATCGGCCGGACATGCGCTACCGCCTGTGCAGCATCTCTTTCACGACGTTGCCCGTCATGAACGCGACGTTCGCCGGCCGCTCGGCCAGGCGCCGCATGAGGTACGGATACCACTGGGTGCCGAACGGCACATAGACCCGCATGCGATAGCCGTCGCGCACGAGACGGTCTTGCAGATCGCGCCGCACACCGTAGAGCATCTGAAACTCATATCGGTCCGCGGGGATCTTTCGTTCGGTCGCGAACCGCTTCGCCTCGGCAATGATGCGCTCGTCGTGCGTGGCCAGCCCGGGATAATTGCCGTCGGTCATCAGCGCGTGCATGCATTGCACGTACGTCTGATCAACATCGCGCTTGTCCGGGAAGGCCACCGACGCCGGCTCCTGATACGCGCCCTTACAGATCCGGACCCGGCATCCGAGACGATTCGCGAGCTCGACATCGGCAACGGTGCGTCGCAGATAGCTCTGCAGCACGATGCCGACGTTCTTCGGGTACGACGGATAAAGTCGATGCTCGAACATCTGGAGGGTTCGCTCCGTGTACTCACTGCTCTCCATGTCGAGGCGAACGAACGAGTCGTAGTCCCGCGCGCGCTCGAGCACCATCTGCACGTTGGCAACACAGAGGTCTTCAGAGACATCGAGGCCCATTGCCGTGAGCTTGAGCGACACGTTCGCGTCGAGTTTCTCCGCGTTGATCCGATCGAGAATCTCGAGGTACGAACGTGCCGTCGCACGCGCCTCTTCCTCGTGATGCACGCTCTCGCCGAGCAAGTCCAGCGATGCCGTGATGCCTCGCGCATTGAGCGCGCGGACTGCGGGGATCGCCTCGTCGATCGTTTCCCCCGCGACGAAACGAGACGCCATGCGGCGGGCAAGGCGATTTCGCCGGACGAACGTGAAGACTCGTTGCTGATTCGAGAGATAGAGCAGCGTCTTCCTCAGCATGCAGCCTCGTTAGCGTGAACGCGAAAGCGAGCGAACGTCAAATTTAGCCCGGGAAGGGATGGCCGCGCTCCGGGTAGAACCGGCGGCCCCCGCGAGCCATCTCGATGAGCAGTTGCGCAGGTGCAAAGCGGGGCGCGCGATCAGAGTTCAGGCCCTCCAACGCCCGCACCACTCGTTCGGTGCCAAGCGAGTCGGCGTAGCGGAACGGACCGCCGCGGAATGGTGGAAACCCGATACCGAACACCGCGCCGACATCGCCATCACGCGAGGTGCGAAGGATGCCATCCTGGAGGCACCGCACCGCTTCGTTCACCATCGCCAGCACGCAGCGGCGCTGAATCTCGTCCGAGGGTACCTCGGTTCGCCGTTGCCCGGTCGGCAGAAGCTCATACACCGACGGATCGACCCCGCGCTTTTTTCCGGTCTCGTCGTACCGGTAGAATCCTTTCTTCCCTTTCCGCCCGGTCCGACCGGCGGCGACAACGCGCGTGAGCGACTGCGACGGCGCCATTCGGGTGCCAAACGCCTCGAGCATGATCGCGCCCGACTTGCCGGCAATATCGAGCCCCACCTCGTCGATCAGTGTGATCGGCCCGACGGGAAAGCCGAATTCCACGAGCGCCCGGTCGATCGCGTCGATGGCCACGCCCTCGTCCAGCAGGATGCCGGCCTCGTTGATGTACGGCGCGAGAATCCGGTTGGCGAAGAAGCCCGGACCGTCGTTCACCACGATGACCGTCTTGCCTAACGTCTTGCCGTATCCCACGACGGTCGTCGTCACCTCCCGGCTCGTCTGCGGGGTAACGATCACCTCGAGCAGCGGCATCTTGGGCACCGGCGAGAAGAAGTGCATGCCGATGACTCGCTGTGGACGCGAGGACACTGACGCGAGTTGCGCGATGGGAATCGTGCTCGTGTTCGACGCAAAGATCGCGTTGGCCGGCGTCACGGCTTCCGTCTCCTGCAGGACCGCCTGCTTCACGCCAAGGTCTTCGAACACCGCCTCGATGACGAGATCGACGTTGCGAAATCCGGAGTAGTCGGTCGTCCCGCCGATGAGCGTCATGTAGTCATCGAGCTGCTGGCGGGTGATCTGTTTCTTCGTTAGGCGATCGCGCAGCACCTCGCGCGCCGCGGCGAGTCCCTTCCCCACCCGGCCAGGGTCCGCATCCTTGAGCCGAATCAGCGTGCCCTGCTGCGCCGCGATGGACGCGATGCCTGCGCCCATGAACCCCGCGCCCAGAATGCCGAGCTTCTGGACCGACTGTGGCGCGGGCGCCGGCTCCGCTACACCTGGATCCTTCTTCAGCGCGGTCGTGGCGAAGAACAGGAAGACGAGCTGCCGCGACACCTCGCTCACCGCGAGCTCGCCGAACAGTCGCGCCTCCTCCCGGAATCCGCGGTCGGTGCCGTGCGTATAGCCCGTCGCCACCACGTCGAGTGCGGCGAGTGGCGCTGGATAGTGACCGCGCGTGCGCGCAAGGATCCGTTCGCGCGCCTGGCGGAAGACGAGCGCTCGGCCGACACGGTTCTCGTCCAGGAGCACATGGCGCGGGCCATGTGGGCCGCCTGCCATGCCTCGCTTCAACGTGCCATCGGCAAGCGCCTTCGCCCGCTCGATCGCTATCTCGTCGAGGATCGCCGGGTGCACGAGCTCGTGAATGAGCCCCATCTGCACCGCGTTGCGCGCGCGGATGTTTCGGCCGGTGAGGATCATGTCCAAACCTGCCTCGAGGCCAACGAGGCGCGGAAGCCGCTGCGTTCCTCCGCCTCCGGGAATGAGCCCGAGCTGCACTTCCGGGAGGCCGAACACCGTTTTCGGCGTGTCGGCGCCCACGCGGTAGGCGCACGCGAGCGCCGCCTCGAGGCCACCGCCGAGGCACGCACCGCTGATCGCGGCAACGACCGGCGTCTTGAGCTTCTCGAGTCGCTCCAACAGCGCATGCCCGTCGCGGCTCAGCGCCTCGGCCTGCGACGAGGTCTCGATGCCGAGGAATTCCTCGATGTCGGCACCCGCCACCCACACGTCGGGCTTACCACTTCGCACGACGGCGGCACGAATAGACTCGTCGCGCTCGAGGCGGTCGAGGAGGGCCGTAAACTCGTCGCGGACCGACCGCGCGAACGTGTTGACCGGAGCGTTAGGCACGTCGAGCGTCACGACGGCAATGCCGTCGCGGACGTCGGTCGTGAGCGCAGATGTCATTCGCGGCGTGAGCTCATTGACGTTCCACGACCATCGCGAACCCCATTCCGCCAGCGGCGCACACTGTCATGAGCCCGAATTGTCCACCACGTCGACCCAGCTCGTTGAGCAGCGTCGTCGTTATGCGGGCTCCGGTCGCGCCGAAGGGATGCCCGATCGCGATCGAGCCACCCATGACGTTCAATCGCGCACGATCCACCTCGCCCACCGGCTCGGAGAACCCCGCTCGCTCGGCCCAGGCTTTCGACTCGAAGCCGCGCAGGTTCGAGAGCACCTGGGACGCGAACGCTTCGTGCATCTCCACGAGGTCGATATCCCGCAGGGAGAGCCCGGCGCGTCGAAGCGCCACGGGCGCGGCCAGCACCGGCGCCTGCAGCAGCTGCTCGCCGGGATCGAGCGCGGCGTATGCGTACGAGCGGATGAACCCCAGCGGCGTATAGCCCAGCGCACGCGCACGATCGTCGCTCATGAGGAGAATCGCTGCCGCCCCGTCGGTGAGCGGCGACGAATTGCCGGCCGTAACCGATCCATACCGTCGATCGAACACTGGCTTCAAGGCCGCGAGCTGGTCGATGCTCGTGTCGTCGCGGATGCCGTTGTCGGCGCCGATCACCAGGTCGTATTTCGGCGGCACGTAGGTCGGCGCGATCTCCGCGGTGAGCCGACCATCCTTGGTGCCGGCCGCCGCCAGGCGATGCGATCTGAGGGCAAACTGATCCTGCTCGTCGCGGCTCACATGGTTGATCTTCGCCATCTTTTCCGCCGACTGCCCCATCGTCTCACCCGTCGACGGCTCGGCGATGGCGGGCGTGATCGGCACGAGGTCCCTGGGGCGTATCCGCGAGAGCGCCTTCACTCGGCTGCCGATCGTCTTGGCGCGGGACGCAGTGACCAGAGCGTCGGAGAATCCGCGCGAGTGTAGAATCGGGACGTTGGACAGCGATTCCGCGCCGCCGGCGATAGCAACCGAGACGTGTCCGAGCGCGATCTGGTCGGCCGCGTCGGTGATCGCCTGGTTAGCCGAGGCGCACGCGCGGCTCACGGTCACGGCCTGCACGCCCTTCGGCAACATGGG
Source organism: Gemmatimonadaceae bacterium (assembly GCA_036509075.1). Lineage (GTDB taxonomy): Bacteria > Gemmatimonadota > Gemmatimonadetes > Gemmatimonadales > Gemmatimonadaceae > JAJKIV01. The sequence continues at coordinate 2,106 of DATCGG010000387.1, read as the reverse complement.
TAACAGTGCAACCTCGCGCGCTATGTTAGGCGCGAGCACCGATGGGACGACTGTTCCAAAGACCAGCGCTTCGACGTCGTGGCCATCGAGGCTCGTGCGCTGGATCAGCTCCGCTACGCACGTCTTCCCGAGATCTATGGCGGAGATGGTTTTCAGCGCGGTCCCCGAACGGGCGAAAGGAGTCCGCACCCCGGCGACGATCGCAACGCGGCGGCCATTGCCAAATGTTGCCATGGCGGAAAAGTACTCAGCTCTTTAAGTCGTTGAAGTGCCACCGTTTTCCTGCTGGGGACTGTCGGAAGCGCGTCCGCCGCCGTGCCGTTCGAAGCCAGAAACGCGATTTGCTTCCGCAAACAGCATCAACCCCGCGGATGCGCAATGCGACCGCTTTGGCATGAGGCATCAGCTCCTCACTCTCGGGCCTTCCGTGGACGAGCACCCTCGGGCAACGAGTCGATGACCGACTGAATGCGCAGGCGCGTCGCTTCCATCTCTTCAGCGATCGAGCGTTGTTCCTCAACGGCCTGGCGCGCCTCTTCAGCACTTTTCCGAGCCTGTTCCGCGAGCAGCCGGACGGTTTCCGCGTCACCGCGAATGCGTTCCTGCAGCTCCCGAACGGTCTCGCGTTCGGCGCGTAGTCCCTCCGCCGCCGCGCGCGCGGTCTCGGCCGCCTCTCGCATCGACTCGGCTTCGGCGCGTCCGGCTTCGGCCCGGGAGCGCTCCGATTCGGCTGCGGCCCGCGCCGCGTCAGCGCCATCCTGGATGGCGCTTCGACTCTCGCGTTGCTCCTCCGCGAGCTCGCGACGTTCTTCCGCGCTGGCGCGAAGGTCCTCCGCCTGAGCGGCTTCGTGTTCGCGGCTAGCGTGAGGGTGATCCGGCATGGTCGCGGAGATAGCGGTCGAGCGCTGCGCGCGCCAGGTCCGACTTCGGCGAGACGTCCTTCATATCCCTGCCTATCGGTCTCCGTGGGGCGCGAATCTCGCATCGTGAATGGCGGTTTGCTTCGTGACAGGTCCTGCGGCTGCAAGCCCGTCGGTGGTGTACCAATGTGCGGCACGTTTGTGAAGGGCAGCGCGCGCGATGGCGCATCCCGCGCGGTGGGCACGTGTCCGACCTGACTCCGGCAACGATCGAGGCGCAGGACGCAAGAACTCCAGGCGACCGTTGCGATGTGCAGATCGGCGGAGCACCTGCTGGCCGCGATCCGGCACCTGCCGGGCGTGGACGACACCGCGCACCGCTCCCACCGCCCGCACCGTCACGCGCGTTAGGCTACTCGTCCTCGCTGCCGACGCGGCGTTGCTGGCCCCCGGCAGCCTTACGACCGTCCGCCGTTGCGCGCTCACGATGCGCGACTGAAATTGCTTTCCGTCAACCCTGGTCCCGCCGAACCGCGCACAACGACCCGGATACATGAGCGCGAGAAAACGTCAACGCCGCGCCGACAAATCCGCGACTCACCCGAACAGACGACGCGGGCCCGAGAACCCAACCCAGACGCCGGTGAGCGAGACTCACCGGCTTCTTTCGTTCATCGCGACGACGTCGCTGGTGCTCGGCGGCGCGTTCATCATGGTCTTCGGCATTTTTCCCGTCGGCGACTGGTTGCAGGGCACGCCGGGACAGTGGAAGCCGGTGCGCGAGTGGGCGACAGCCGGGGCGGCAATCATCGCTGTCGCCGTGCTGATTGCCGCAGTGGGCCGGGAGCAGGTCGATCAGCTGGTCGATCGAGCGACGCAGCTGATCGGGCGACCGTCACGGCGCGCGTTCGAATGGGGCATGGCACTCGTCGTGTTCGCCTTCTGCGCCTTCCTCGCGCAGTACTGTTTCGCCGCGCAGGCCGCGACCGGCGACTCGATGTCAATGCGCTTTCAGGCACGGCTCCTCGCGTCCGGACGCCTCTTTGCCGTTCCCGAAGCGCAGCGCGAGTTCTTCAATACGCCGGAGGCGCTCGACGCGAGCGGCCGGTGGTTCTCGCAGTTTCCGGTGGGGTGGCCGCTCGTTCTCGCGGTGCCGATGCGGTTCGGAATCGAGTGGCTCGTCGCGCCGCTGCTCACGGCGCTGACAGTTGTGTGGTTCTACCGTCTTGTGGCGGGGGTCATGGCG
>DATCGG010000386.1:0-20846 GCA_036509075.1 Gemmatimonadaceae bacterium | reverse complement strand
AAGGCCAGCCGACACAGCTCGGCTCGGAGCCGCTCCTCGAGATCCGGTGGGTGTCCCCACGCTACCTCGAGACGCTCCGCATACCGATCCGTCGCGGCCGCATGTTCACGGAACAGGAGTGGGCGGACAGCGGCGTGACGGGACGAGTTGCCGTCATCAACGAGTACATGGCGAAACGGTTCTGGAAAACGGCTGATGAGGCGTTAGGCAAGCGGTTCAAGTTCGGCAACGCCACCGACACGCTCAACCGATGGATCACCGTGGTCGGCGTTGCGGCGGACATCAAGCACAAGCAGCTCACGTCCGAACCGGATTTCCAGGGCTACATGCCCTACGCCCAAGGCGGTTGGAGCTCGGCGGCGATCATCGTGCGCACACTGGGCGATCCCACGCGCGCCACCGGAACGGTGCTGGCGGCCCTCAAGACGGCCGACCCATACCTCCCAGCATACCGGGTGCTGAGCATGGACGAGACGATCCAGCGCTCGTATTGGCAGCAGGCGCTTTACAGCAAGATGTTCACGGCGTTTGCCGCGATCGCGCTCGTCCTCGCGGCAGTGGGCGTCTACGGGGTGATTGCCTACTCGGTCGCCCAGCGAACGCGGGAGATCGGAGTCCGCGTTGCGTTAGGCGCCCAGCGGTCGAACGTGCTGGGGTTGGTGCTCGGTCATGGTGCCGTGCTGGCCGGCGCCGGGATTGGCATTGGACTCGCGGGCGCTTTTGGCGTCACGCGATTCCTCCGCGCGATGCTGTACGGCGTCTCGCCGTTCGATCCGATGAGCTTCGTCGCGGTGACCCTCCTGCTGAGCGCGATCGCGTTACTGGCGAGCTACGTCCCGGCGAGGCGCGCGGCCCGGGTGGACCCGATCGAGGCGCTTCGCCAGGAGTAGACATCGCGTGGCGGCCTAACGTGCCACGCCAGTAGATCCAGCATCGATAACCGCCCGCACCGCCGGCGACGCGTTGGTCGTGTCCGGTCCCGGCTGCGCGCCTGCGCCGAGCAGCAATCGCGCGACGCCGGCGTGGTCGTGATCCCGGCTACCGTGCAGCGAGCCGTGGCAGCACCAGCCGAGCGGCGTTGCGCCATAGTGCGCGTCCTTGATCGAAACGAGCGCGTTGGCCTCGGGGTGCCGCAGCAGTGCCGCAACCGTTGGTGGCGAGCCGTCCCACGCCGCGCAGTGCAGGGCGGTCCCCGAGTCATGTCCCGGCGTGCGTGGGTCGAACCCCAACTCGACCATGAGCGCCACGGCGCGGGCGTCGCCGGCCCACGCCGCATCGCTGATCGCGCGATGGTCCTGTGGTGCCATGGACGCGACAATCCCGGGATGCTGCCGCACGACCTCCCTCGCGTACTCCGCATCGCCCCGCCGCGCGGCGAGCTGCAGTCGATGCAGCGGCGAGGCAAACGTCAGCATCGCGTCCAGCGTGTCCCGCTGCTCGAACTGCGCCGCGACGTCGAGCGGTGAACGGTTGGCGCCGATCGTCCAGAAGTAGATGTGATAACTGCTCGGCGGCTGCTCGCCATAGTCGCCCTGACCGGTGCGCAGATCGAGCAGCCCAGGGTTCCCCTCGAGCATCCCGCGAGCCGTATCGGTCAGGCCTAACGCCGCGGCAAGAAAGATGTCGGCGGACGCACCGCGGTGCACGAGGTCACGCGCAAGCTCGAACCGCCCCGCGCCCCGCGACCGATCGAGCATCCACTGCGCGGGGGTGGCGCGATGATCGACGTCGCGTGCGTCGATGTCCGCGCCCGCGTCGAGCAGCAGATCGGCCACGACGCCCGATCGCGCGAAGTGCAGTGGTGTCTGCCCATCACCGCCACGCTCGTGCACGCGGCCGGGGTCTTCGGCGAGGAGCCTAACGAGAATGTCCCGGCGGTCGAGATGCGCGGCCGCGCACGCATCGGGAACCGCACCGGCAGCGATCAGGCGTTCCGCGGCCGCGCCGGTCGCGCTGTATAGCGCGTGAAACCCGCCCGCCCACCACTCGCTCCGCCGGTTCGGGTCGGCACCGAATTCGAGCAGGACCTCCACGATCGGAAGATCGTTGGCGTACGCGACAATCGCCGGGGAATTGAAGCTGAAAATCGGATCGTTGATTCGTGCGCGCAGTTCGGCGTGCTGCCGGAACAGACGGCGCAACGCACCCGCATCCCGTCGGCGAAATGCATCGTGCACGCGCTCGATGACGCTGGCTCGATCCTCCGTCTGAGACTCGATGTGTTCCTTGAGCGCCGCCCAACTGGCGAAGCCGTATTCCCGCGCGAGGACGAACTGCGCGTCGGCGAGTGCGATGCGCTGCTTGTCCGGTAGCTCAGAGCGTACGCGCGCGTGGGACTCTGCCTCACCCGCGGTGAACGACTCCAGCAGCTCCTTCGCTTGGTGTTTCTGCTGCTCGAGGTTCGGGCGAGCCGGGAGCGAACGGCGGAATGGCGATGACACGTGCGCCTCCTTCGTTATAGCCGGCGTCCGCACGATCGGCCCGAAGAGGGCGTTTGTCAGCGCATATCACGCAGGGATGGGCGCAGCCCTTTCCGCGGACCGGAGGCGATCCATTCGCCGGCTGAAAGCTCGCCAGGGCATCGCCGATCGGCAAGCGACGGCGCCCCGCGCGCGCGTCGTCTACCCGGTGGGGCCGAAGCGCTCGGTTTTGACCCGCGCCGGCTCGTGGCCAAGCTCCACCAGTATCCGAGCGGCCGTTTCGACGAGCGGGGTCGGGCCACAGATATAGATATGCGGCTCGAGCGATGGGGCGGGCGCGACCTCGGCGAGCATGTCCGCGTCGATCCGCCGCGTGAAGCCCGTCCATCCAGGAGGCTGCGACCTCGTTAGGGTCTGGACGACCTTCACGCCAGGATCGGCGAGCCCCATGACCTCGTCGCGATAGATGACGTCCTCCCAGCTCCGCGAGGAGTAGAGCAGGGTGGCCGGCGTGGACGCCCGAGCCGCCGCCGGTGACGTGGCGCGCGTCCGCAGCATCGCCATGAGCGGCACGATCCCCGATCCGCCCGCGACGAGAAAGAGCGGACCGCCCATCGCCGGTTCCCAGACGAAATACCCGCCGATCGGCCCGCGCAGCTCGAGTCGATCGCCGACGCCTAACGCGTCGGTCAGATACGGTGACACCTCGCCGTCGTCCAGCCGCTCAATGGTGATCGCAAGGCTCGAGCGTGCTGGGGCCGACGCGATCGAGTAGCTCCGCTGCGCCTGGTAGCCGTCCTCGGCCGTGAGCCTGACGTCAACATGCTGGCCGGCGGTGTGGCCCGGCCAATCTGCGACATCCATCACGAGGGTCTTGGCGTGCGCGGTCTCCCGTATGACTTCCCTGACTGTCGCGGCCCGCCACTCGATGCGCCGTGGTCTGGCGACCGACGGCGCGACATCGGAGCCGTCGGTCACGGATCTCCGGTGTAGCGCTGTTCACGCCACGGATCGCCGCGATCGTGGTACCCGTTCACCTCCCAGAACCCCGGCTCGTTATGCGCGGTGAATTGAATCCCGCGCACCCACTTGGCGCTCTTCCAGAAGTAGAGATGCGGCACGAGCAGCCGCGCGGGGCCGCCGTGCTCGGGATGCAGCGGCGTCCCACCGTAGCCGAACGCAATCCACGCCTTCCCGCCGGTGACGTCGTCCAGCGGGAGGTTCGTCGTGTATCCCCCGTCGGAGTACGCAACGATGAATGGCGCCGTCTTCACGCCGCGCGCCGCAGCGGCGGCGATCAGCGTGTCGACCGAGATGCCCTCCCACGTGGTGTCGAGCTTCGTCCACTTGGTCACGCAGTGGATATCCCGCGTGATGGTCTCGTGAGGCAGCGCCTGGAGCTCGTCCCACGTCCATTTCGCCGTCGCGCCGTCCACTCCGCGCAGCGTGAAATCCCATTTCGCCAGCGGAGTGCGCGGCGTCGGCCCTGCAGACAGCACCGGGAAATCGCGTTCCTCGTATTGCCCGGGCGGGATGCGATTCTGGCGGTCGGCCGCGACGCGCCGCCCGCGGAATCCGCGCGAGATGATGGGTTCGTCGGCCATTTGTAAATGATAATTGGGGTCGGAGTCGTCGAAACTACCGGGGACGGCGGACGGGCGACGGGCGACGGGTTGACAGCGGAAAACCCTCGGGAGGCATCTCGCAGCGAGATGAGCCTCCCGACGGTTCTTCGTCTCCCGACTCCCGCTTCCCGGCAGTTCCCGTCGCCCGTCGCCCATCCCCCGCCCCCGCCCCCGGCAGGCTACTGGATCGATACCGCCCGCGGATTCAGGTCTCCCGTGTAGTACCCGATGAGCGTCCGCTGGAACAGCAACGCATACCGCGCTGTGACGAGCGCGCTCTGGGCTTGTAGCTGAGTCGCTCGCGCCTGTGTCACCTCGAGCAGAGTGGCGGCGCCCACGTTGTACCGCTGCTGCGATGTCTCCAGCGCTAACTGCGCTGCTCGAAGCTGAGCTCCGGCCGCGTCCAGCTGCTGTTTGTCGGCCACATAGTCGAGGTACGCTCGACGCACCTCGAGCCCGATCTGCTGTTGCCGATCCTTGAGATCGAGTCGCGCGTTGTCCTCGGCGATCTCCGCCTTCTGCGTCGCGAGATCGACAGTGCCGCGGTCGAACAGCGGAACGGAAAATCCGAGCGCGATCGCACCCCCGCGTCGCTGGTCGAGCTGATCATAAAACCCGACTGTCGTCGCACTGTTGTACGCCGAGTTATACCCCGCGGTGAGCGACAGCGCGGGCCAGCGGCCGCCCTTGGCGGCCTTCACGTCCTGCTGCGCGGCACTCACAGCCGCCTGCTGCGCAAACAGATCCGAACGCTGCGTGTACGCGTGCGTCAACAAGCTGTCGAGGCTGAAGCTGACCGAGTTGATGTTGGCTGTCGTCGTGTCCAGCGCCGGCGGCGTGAATGTATAATTGCCGCGCGGATCCAGGTTCAGCGCCTGGATGATGTCGACCTTCGCCAGCTCGAGCGCGCGCTTGGCGTTCACGAGTTGCGAGAGCGCGGATGCGACGGTCGCCTGCTGCTGATACAGGTCCGAGATCGCGCGCGACCCGGCCTTGACGTATGCCTCGATCTGCTTTTCCTGTGCCTGTTGGGCTTCGAGGTTTTCCTGCTGGACGCCGACCTGCTCCTGCTGCTGCACGAGCGCCAGGAAGTTCGATGCGACGGTGAACGCGACCGTCTGCTCGGCGCGCTGCACGTTGCGTTCACCCGCGTCCTCGGAGAGCTTCGCACTCCGCAGACTCGCGATGTTGCTCATTCCGTTGAACAGCGTGACGGTCGACGAGACGCCGGCGTTCACCGACTGGGTCGTTTGGTCGATGATCCGGCCTTCGTCCTGGCTGAAACTGCGCCCGTAGTTCTGCCCCGTCGTGGTGTTGAACCGGAGATCGGGCAAGAGTGACAGGCGCTCCTGCCTGACGGTGGCCGAGTTGACCGCAGAGACGTTGTTCGCCTGCTTGAGCGTTGTGTTTTGCCGCAGCGCGATGGTGATCGCCTCGTCGAACGTGATGGTCTGCGTCGGCCCAGAAGGCTGCAGGACCGCGCGCGGGGACGTTTGCGGTGGCGTATTCTGCGCCCAGAGCGGCGCCGCCACCAACGCCATGAGTGTGGCAAAATGTCGAGTGGTCATTGATCTATACCTTCAGGGTTCAGAGCCTGCCTAACGTGCTTCGTGTTCATCACTCGTACCGCAACGCCTGAATCGGATCGAGCGCGGCTGCCTTCCTCGCCGGGTAAAACCCGAAGAACACCCCCACCGCTGCGGAGAATCCAATGGCGAGAGCGACGGCCGCGACCGGGACTTCCGTGCTCCAGCCGGTGAAACGCGCGACGAGCGACGCCCCACCAATACCCACCACCAACCCTACCGCCCCGCCGAGCACACTCATCACAATGCTCTCGACGAGGAACTGCGTGAGCACGTCGGACCCTCGCGCGCCGATCGCCATGCGAATCCCGATCTCGCGCGTCCGCTCAGTCACCGACACAAGCATGATGTTCATGATCCCGATGCCGCCCACGATCAACGACACCGACGCGATCGAAGCGAGCAGCCACGTCATGATCTTTGTGGTGCCCTGCGCCGCGTTCGCGATCTCGGTCTGGTTGCGCACCGTGAAGTCGTCGTCGCCGTCGCCGATCTTGTGCGACTCGCGCATGATCTCCGTGGCCTCCTGCTGCGCCGCCGTGATGTCCTGCTGCGACGTCGCACTGACGAGGATCTGCCAGATCCTCGTGTTGCCGGAAAGCCGAGTTTGCGCCGTCGTGTAGGGCATGATCACCACGTCATCCTGATCCTGCCCGACCGCGTTCTGTCCCTTCTTCGCGAGCACACCGACGATGTCGAAGGGCTCGTTGCGGATCTGGATCTGAGACCCCACCGGGTCGACCCCGGGGAACAGATTGTCGGCCACCGTCTGCCCAATGAGCGCGACCTTGCGCATCCCGCGCAGGTCATTCTCCGTGAAGAAGTCGCCCGAGCTTGTCTGCCAGTCGCGCACCGTCTGCCAGTCCGTGCTCACGCCGTTGATCGTCGTCCGCCAATTCGTCCCGCCGGCGAGCACCTGAACGCGCGTCATGACCACCGGCGTTACGCCGGCGAACAGCGTCCCCTCGCGCTTGAGCTTCTCGGCGTCGTCGATCGTCAGGCGGTTGAACGCCTGCGCACCCTGACTGACCCCGGACGTGTTGCTCGCGCCGGCGGTGATGACGAGCAGGTTCGTGCCTAACGCGTTGATCTGGTTGGCAATCCCGCGCTGGGCACCCTGACCCACCGCCACCATGATGATCACAGCACCAACGCCGATAACAATGCCTAACATTGTTAGTAGCGTCCGCATCTTGTTCTTCTTGATGCTTTCTCCAGCAACCCGGATCAACACTGAGCTCTTCATACAACCTCCTCGACCATGAGGCCCGGGTCTTCCTCCTCCTCGGGCTCCGTTGCCAGGAGCTGTCGCAGGTCGGCCGCGGCGTTGTGTCGCTCCTCCACCGGATGGTCACGTTTGATGCGCCCATCTCGCACCTCGACCATGCGCTTGCAGTACTGCGCGACGTCGGGCTCGTGCGTCACCATCACGATGGTGATCCCCTGATCGTTCAATTCCTGAAAGAGCGACATGATCTCGACCGTCATGTGGCTGTCGAGATTACCCGTCGGCTCGTCAGCGAGGAGCAGCGTCGGCTCCGTGACGAGCGCACGCGCGATCGCCACGCGCTGCTGCTGGCCGCCTGACAGCTCGCTCGGCTGGTGATCCAGGCGGTCGCCGAGACCGACGCGTCGCAGCGCCTCCGCGGCGAGCTCCTTCGTGTTCTTCCAGCGGCCGGCGCGATCGTAGAGCAACGGCAGCTCCACGTTGTCCAACGCCGAGGTCCGTGCCAGAAGGTTGAACCCCTGAAATACGAAGCCGAGCTTCTCATTCCGGAGGTCCGCTAGCTGATTGCGGTTCAGCCCGTCGACGCGAATGCCGTCCAGCCAGTACGACCCTGACGTCGGCGTGTCGAGGCAGCCAAGCATGTTCATGAGCGTGGACTTCCCCGACCCCGACGCCCCCATGATTGCGAGCATCTCGCCGCGATTGGCGCTGAGGTCGACGCCACGCAACGCGTGGACGATGTTGTCGCCCATCGTATAGTCCTTCCGAACGCCTTCGATCCGGATGACCGGCGGCGTCACGTCGTTCGTGATGACGTTAGGCATGGTTAGAACCCTCCGGGCCCTGGGCGACGCTGTTGCTGGAACGGGCTCGTGGTGGCCGACGGTGAGGCGGCGGCGGTCGTCGACGCGTTCGTGCCGATGATCACCTGCATGCCTTCCTTCACGTCCGGTCCGATGACCTGCGTGTTCTGACCGTCCGAGAGGCCGGTGCGCACGCGCATCATGGCCGGCGTGCCATTGGCGCCGACGTACCAGAGCTGCGCAAAGCTGCCACGGCCGCCGGAGGACGATCGCGAACGCGTCGCTCCGGCTGCGCCCGGTGCGCTGCCGCCTTGGCCGCCCGCCCCGCCGCCAACCTGACCACCGCCTGCGTTCCCACCAGCAGCCGCGCGCGCCTTGCGGATGCTGTCACGCCGTGCGGCAAACGCCGCGGAGTCCGCCGCGGTGCGCGGCGCTCCGTTCGCATTGGTGACACCGGCTGCCGCCATCATGTCGGGCGTCGCCCGGAATCGCAGCGCGGCGTTAGGCACGATCAGGGCGTTGTCGGCCGAGCCGGTCAGAAAAGCGACCGTCGCCGTCATGCCCGGCAGCAGCGTCCCCTTCGGGTTGTCGACGGTCACGACGACGGTGTAGTTCACCACGTTCTCGGTCGTCGTCGACTGCAGTCGGACCTGCCGCACCTTCCCGTTGAACGTCTGGTTCGGATACGCCTGGACCGTGAAGCGCACGTCCTGGTCTTCGTGGATCGATCCGATGTCGCTCTCATCGACGTTCGCCAGGATCTGCATCTGGGACAGATCATTCGCGATCAGGAACAGCTGTGGCGCCGAGAGACTCGCCGCGACGGTTTGCCCCACGTCGACGTTGCGCTGAACGACCACGCCATCGATGGGGGCGTAGATCCGGGTGTAGGCGAGATTCTGGTTTGCGCGGCTCAGGGCGACCTGCGCCGACTTCACGCTCGCCTGCGCAACCGTGTAGTTGTACTGCGCGGTCGTGAACTCGGTCGCCGTCAGCACTTTCTGGTCATACAACGTCTTGTTGCGATCGTACTCGGCTTTCGACCGATCGAGGTCCGCTTGCGCACGGACGACCCCTGCCTGGGCGTCGAGCACGGCCTGCTGCGCCAGCGTGGGGTCGATGCGAGCCAACAACTGGCCCTTCTTCACACGGTCATTGAAGTCGACCAGTATCTGGGCGACCTGACCCGACACCTGAGTGCCAACCTGAACCGTGGTCACGGCGCTGAGCTGGCCCGTCGCCGACACGGTGGATTCGAGGTTCCCGCGAGTTACGGTCGCGAACCGATATGACGGCGCTTCGTGCGCCTCGGCGTTCCGGTAGATCCACAGCCCCAGAGCGCCCGCGGCGACTACGATGGCCCCTACGGCGAAACGCGTGTTCTTGGTCATGTGTTCCTCACAAGTGATCGGCTCGATTTCGAGACCGAGCCTAACGGGATTCACCCGTTTCCTATCGTGAGGAATACGAATCAAGGGGCATTCCGTGCATGCCGAATTCGCCAAGTGCACTGGGGCGTAACGAACTGCACGAACGCCTGAACGGACTGCCGGAGGCTGGCGGCGTCGACCGCTGGCCCGGAACTCGAACAGCCGCCGGCGCGCAGTTTCCTGTCGTGCATCTCGTGTACGTCGGAGTGCCGTTCGTTTAGGCTGCCCTGACGGGTGCCTGCGGTCGGTCGTATCCTTTGAACGTGGCCACCGCGTCCCTTCCACTGAACGATCCGCTCGCCCCGAGCGAGCGAGGCAGCATCAGCTTCCCGCTGCGACGCACGGAGCTGCTGCTCATCTTCGCGTTCTGGACCGTGCTCGCCGTGCTCAACGCCGCGAGCCGGCTGCTCGACCCGCGTGGCCCCGCATTTCAGCAGCCGTTCCCGGCGTCGACGCCTATCACGCTCGCCTTCGCCGAGTACTACCTCTGGGCGGTGCTCACCGTCCCGATCTTCTGGCTTGCGAGCCGCGTTAGCCTCGAGCCGCGCGGCAACCGACTCGGACGAGTCCTGTTGTTCCTTGGCGTGGGAGTCGTGACGGCGATGTTCGTGGACATCGCCATCCACTTCATGCGCGTCTCGCTGCTCGACATTCCGCCGCGACCGCGCCGCGGTCCGCCGATCACCTGGCTCACAGGCATCGAGCGACTGTGGTTCCTCGATGATCTCACGGTCTATTTCGCTGTGCTCGCGGCGGGCATCGCGCGCGACATCTTCTCGCGCTATCGGGCCCGACATGATGAGACGGTTCGGCTGACGGCACAGGCTGCACAACTGCAGGCGCAGCTCGCCGAAGCACGGCTCGCCGTGTTGAGCGCGCAGCTCAATCCGCACTTCCTTTTTAATACGCTCCACGCGGTGTCGTCACTCGTCGAACGCGATCCGCGTGGCGTGCGTCGGATGATCGCACGCTTGAGCGAGCTCCTTCGCGTGACGCTCGAGGGCACGAGCGAGCAGGAGATTCCGCTATCCCGCGAGCTCGAGCTGCTCCGCCTCTACCTTGATATCATGCAGGTCCGCTTCCAGGGGCGCCTGGATGTGGATGTCCAGGTCGACAACGACGTCATGGAAGCGCTCGTACCGAACTTCGTTCTGCAACCACTGGTCGAGAACGCCGTGATGCATGGCGTGGCGAAGGTCGAGGGCAGTGGCCGGATCGAGCTGCGCGCGCAACGCGTCGTTGACGATCTGGTGATCACCGTTCGGGACAACGGGCCGGGAATCGACGCCGCGATTGGCACCGACAGCAATGGGAGCCTCACGCGGCCGCGCGCGGAGACTGGCGGCACGGGCGGCGTGGGACTCAGCAACACACGAGCGCGGCTCGAGCAGCTCTACGGTCCGGATCAGCGCCTGTCGCTCCGCCGGGCCGGAAACGTGGGCACGGTAGCCGAGGTCGTGTTGCCGTTCCACACAGCGGCGGACCTCCACGCCGAAGCGGTGCCGGCGAGCGCCTAACGTCGTCCATGGCTGACCGACCGCCCATCCGCGTGCTGATCGTGGACGATGAGCCGCTGGCGCGCCAGCGGCTCGAGGACCTGCTCCGCGCCGAAGCCGGCGTGGAGATCGTGGCCAGCGTCGACAATGGCGAGGCCGCGGTCGACGCGGTTCGATCACTCCACCCCGACATCGCGTTTCTCGACGTGCAGATGCCCGGCAAGACCGGGATCGACGTCGTACGAGAGGTCGGCCCCGAGGCGATGCCGCTCACGATCTTCGTGACGGCCTACGACCGCTATGCGCTGCAAGCGTTCGACCTCGCCGCGGTCGACTATCTCGTGAAGCCGTTCGACGACGAGCGCTTCGAGCAGGCATTCCAGCGCGCCCGCCGATACGTCGAGCTGGAGGAGATGGGAGAGCTTCGCGAGCGACTGCTCGCGGTGCTCGATGGCGGTTCGCGCGGCGGCTCATCGAGCGCACCCGCTGCGCCACCATCAGGATCGCCCTATCTCGAGCGCATCGCGGTCGAGATGCGTGGCAAGGTCCGCGTGGTTCCGGTCTCGCAGATCGAATACATCACCGCGAGCGGCCCGTACGTCGAGCTGCACACCAGCGAGCGCGCGTATCTCATTCGCGAAGCGATTCACACACTCGAGGAGAAGCTCGACCCCAATCGCTTCCTCCGCATCCATCGTTCGATCATCGTACGGGTGGATCTCATCGACACCTTTCATCGCGGTGCCGGAGGCGATTACGAGGTCCAGCTCAAGGGCGGCGCGCGCCTGCGCGTCAGCCGCTCGCGCCGCGAAGAGCTGGAACGACGGCTGGGCGTCACGAGCTGAGCTCGGCTGCTCCTCGTCGGCCTTACGAATCGCGCAACGCGATGATCGGGTCTACCCGCGACGCCCTCAGCGCGGGAACGAGCGCGGAGAGCCCCGCGACCACACCCAGAATCGCGGGCGCTGCGACGTAGATCGCGGGGTCGTGCGCGCTCACGCCGTAGAGCAGCGCCGAGATAACGCGGCCCAGGCCTAACGCGAGCGCCACGCCGGCCATGAGCCCGATGCCGACCGCCCCGAGCCCGTGAGCCATCACCGTGCGCACCACCTGCACTGGCCGAGCACCGAGCGCCACACGGACCGCCAGCTCGTGCGTGCGCTGATTCACGGCATAAGCGACCATGGCATACACGCCCCCCACCGCGAGGATGAGGGCAATGGCCGCGAACGCGCCGAGGAGCAGCATCGAGAACCGACGCGGTACGCTTGCCCGCGACACGACACTCTCCAGGCTCTCGAGACCCACGATCGGCAGTGTCGGGTCGAACGTCCGAACCACTCGTCGCACCGACGGCGCCAGCGCGGCGGTCGACCCACTGGTGCGCACGACGTAGCGCATGTAGTTCGCCGGCTCGCGCTCCTGCGGCACGTAGATGTCGACGCCGGGGGGACTCTCGAGCGATGTGTGCCTGACGTCACCCACGATGCCGACGATCGTGAGCCAGGCCGAGTCGCCAGTGATTCGCACGCGATGCCCGATGGGGTCGCTGCCGGGGAACAGCGTGCGGGCGGCCGTCTCGCTGATTGTCACGACGCGCCACCCGTCGCCGGCGTCGCTCGCGGCGATCGCCCGGCCGCGGCGCATGGACATGCCCGCCGCGGCGGTGAAGCCGTCGGTCGTTAGGCGGTACGCCACCTCGGCGGGTCGGTCCGGAGGCACCACCGGGCGGCCTTCGATCTCCAGACCCGTCGTCATGTTGCCGCCGGCGAGCGGTACGTGCGTCGACGCACCCGCCTCCGTGACGCCGGGTAGGGCACGCAGCATCGCCACCAGTCGATGATGCGCCTGCGTGATCTCGTCGTTCGTACGATAACTCGCGGCGGGGAGTCCGAGCTCGAACGTTAGCGCATTGCGGATGTCAAAACCCGGATCCACCCGTAGCAGCCGCGAAAAGCTCAGGATCGTCAGGCCCGACCCGATCAGCAGCATCACGGCAAGTGCGACCTCGAGTGCGACGAGCGCGTCGCGTGTGCGCGCACCGGCTCGACCGCTCGACATGCGGCGACCGGCTTCACGTAGCGCGTCGCCCGCTGGCGTGCGTGCCGCGTACAGTGCGGGTGCCAGCCCGAACACGACGCCCGTGAGCACCGCAAGCGCGGCCGCAAACGTCACAGCGCGCCAATCCAGCGCAATGTCGCTGTTCGACTGGAATGCGGGCGGTCCGAAACGAACGAGGATCGCGACGATCCCGCGTGCGAGCGGCAGCCCGATGACCGCACCAATGACTGCGAGCGCAACACTCTCGGTCGCGAGCTGGCGAACGATCCGCTCGCGTGTCGCTCCCAGGGCGGTGCGAAGCGCCACCTCGCGCGCGCGGGCGGCGCCCCGTGCCAGCAACAGGTTGGCAACATTGGCGCAGGCGATGAGCAGCACCAGTGCGACCGCCGCCGAGCCGATCACGAGCAATGGGCGCACGTCGCTCGCGATGTCCTCGCGCAGCGGGATGACCCGCGCGCCCCAGCCGCGGTTGGTGGCAGGGAAGTCGACCGCTCGCTGCGCGGCCAGCGACGCAAGCGCTGACTGCGCCCGCTCGATCGATACGTCGCGTCGCAGTCGGCCGAATACATACAGGTAATGCGCTCGGCGGTTCGCCAGCGTCTCGCCCTCGAGAATCATGGGCCGCCACAGATCGGACGCCTCCGGTAACGGATATCGGAGCTGGAAGCGTTCGGGCATCACACCGACGACCATGTACTTCCGCCCGTTGAGCGAGAGTTCACGGCCGACGATCGACGAATCCGCACCGAATCGTTGGCGCCAAAATGCGTACGAAAGCACGACGACCGAGTTCTTGCCCGTCGTCGCTTCCTCCGGTACGAACACCCGCCCCAGCATCGGTCGAGTCCCCAGCGTCTGGAAGAAGTCGCGCGAGACGGCCATGCCGCGTACGCGAACTGGCTCATCCCCGCCGGTGAGGTTCGGTCGCCACGTCGCCACTGCCGCAACGCCATCGAATACGGCTCCCTCCGCGATCCAATCGGCGTACGTGCCGGCCGATACCTCGTTCTTACCCGGAGCCACGCCGCCATCCGCCCGCGGTGGCGATTCCCACAGCGCGACCAGGCGCTCAGGCTCGGCGTACGGTTCGGCGCGAATCAACAACGGGTTGACCACGCTGAACAACGCAGTGCTCGCTGCGACCGCGACGGCGATCGTGAGAATCACGACCGAGGAGAATCCCGGGTTGGAGCGGAGCGAGCGAACGAGATACCGCAGATCGCGGAGCAGCGTGTCCATGCATACCTCGAGGTTGGGGACACAGCGTACGGTGGGACAAGCCAAACACCGAAATCGTTCGTCCGCCTACCGCGATCGCGCCCATGGCGTAGGTTGGTGCGGACACGTCAGGCTGCCCGTACTCTCATCCGTGCCGACCTCGATCCCCGATCCATTCCAGGACCGCCTCGACTCGCTCGAGAAAACGGTCGCGAATCTCGCGCGCGACCTGCGCGCGCTTCGGACCGTTGTCGAGCGCCTCGACCAGCGCGACGGGGCAAAGGCGCCTCCCATTCAGCCGGAAAGTGTTCCTGTCCCCGTCGCCCCGGAACCGGAGGACCGGCGATTTGCGGAACGCCAGATAGGCTCGGCGCGTTCGGTCGGCAGCGAGCAACTGACCGGCACCGAGCGGCCGGTGGGCAGCGAGCGTTTGCGCGGCACCGAGCGGCGTGCCCTCGACCTCGAGTCGCTGATCGGCCGGTACGGCACATTGGCACTCGCGTCCCTCACGATTCTGCTCGGTGCCGGTGCGTTTCTGAGCTGGGCAATCGCACACGGAAAGATCGGCCCTGGCCTGCGCGTGTCCCTTGGCGCGTTAGGTGCCGCGGCCGTCGCCGTCGTTGGGTGGCGACTCCGTACCCGCGGCTCCGTACGATTCGGCAGCACGCTCCTCGCCCTCGCGCTCGCCCTGGTCCACGTCGACGCGTGGGGCGCCGGACCGTATCTGCACCTCGTTGCAGCGCCCGTCGCCCTCAGCATAGCGGCAGCTGCTTCCACCGCGTTGGCCGTCCTCGCCTGGGTGAACGACGAAGAGGCGCTGTTCAGCGTTGGCGTTGGCGGGGCGCTCGTCGCGCCCTTCGTGACGTCGAGCGACTCCGGTAACGTCGTCGCTCTCCTCATCTACGGCTATGTCGCCCTCGCGACCGGACTCGCCGCGCTTCGGGAACGCTCGTGGCGGACGGCGATATTCGTCGCCACCGCGGGATGCTGGCTCTACGTCGGCGTGGCTTCCGCGTCGCTGACCACCGGTCAGTCGAACGCGCGGGACTATCCGGCGGTGTTCGCCATTGCCGTCGCATGGACGGCGATCGTGGCGACACGCGGTGCTTGGGGCGCGCGGGTTTCCAGGTCGGCGCTGATCGCGTTGTTCGGGACACTCATGGCACAGGCGCCCGACCGATCGCCCGCGATGGACCTGCTCGTCCTTGCCGCGCTCGGGACCGTAACCGCGTACGTGACGGTCTACACCGCGCTTGGCGAGTCCGCCGACGAACGGGTGCCGCAACAGCCGATCTTCACGGGGGCGCTCATTCCGCTGGCGTTAGGCGGCGTCGCGATCGCCAGCGCCCCGGACACCGTGCTGGCGAGAACCATCGTGGCGCTCGGATGGACGGTGGCCGCTGTGGTGGCGGCCTCCCTGCAGCCAGCGGCGCGATCTACCCATTTCATGGTCGGCGGAATCGCGAGTGGAGCAACGCTCCTGTTCGCGCTCGAGGACAGAGTTGTCGAGTCCTGTGTCGCGCTGTCCGCACACGCCGCCGCGATGTCACTGCTGCTGCGCCGGGTGCGAAGACGTCTGCTCGGTGTTCCGATCGCGTTAGGCCTCGCGATTCTGACGATTTGGACGTTCCAACTGTTGATCGACCGGCTGCCATATCGCTACACGCCATTCTTCACCGCACCATCGCTCGCGGCGCTGGCCATGTCGGTGGCGTGGCTGATCGTATCGTGGAACGCGTACCACGTCGAGCTGGCGGACACCGGCCTGGAAGCGACCCAGACGCGAACCGCCGTCAGGCTCGCCGGCTCCGCCGTGACATTTCTCTGGGGAAACACCGAGCTATCGCACGCCTATTCGACCGACATAGCGACCTTTCTGCTGATCCTGTATTACGCAGGGGTCGGCGTCGCTTCGATCTTCGTTGGCCGCGCGCGTGAGATCCGAGTGCTCCGTCACGTCGGACTGGGTCTGGCAATCTTCGCCGCGCTCAAGGCAATCGCCGAAGCATCGTCGCTCGCGATCGGCCTCAGGGTCGGCAGCTACCTCCTCGCGGGCGTATTCCTGTTGGCCGTGGCGTATTGGTATCGAGAGAGGGATCGGGAATCGGGAATCGAGGATCGGGGATCGAGAATCGACGAATCGGAGCTAACGACTAACGACTAACGACTATCGACTCGTCAACCGATCGAGGATGCGATTCGCCATCCCCTTCGCATCCGCCTGGTCATCATTGGTCAGCACGATGACCACCGCCCGCCTGTCCGGAACCCTGATGAACGCGCTGCGCAGACCACCATCAGCACCGTACGCGGCGAGGCGCGTTAGGCCGCTGGCGGTTTCCGTCTCCCACCCCGTCGCCGCATCGATGTCGTGCCACGTGTTCGGATTCTCGAGCCCGAGCGCGAGACGATAGAGCTCGTCGACGCTGGACTGCACCTGCCCATCCGACGTCGCCGTCGTCTTATGCATTCCGATCGGCGTGCTCACCTGCCGCGCAACACACCGCTGAAGTGGCGTCATTACGGCGGCGGTCGACGCGGTTTCTGCCTGCGTGCTGTCGCGAGTGCCTCCAGCCCCACGGCCCGCGGGAGCTTCCGGCAGCTGCGCACACAACGCCACGAACACACCGGCCATTCCCCTCAGCGCGAATTGCGGCACCGTGGTTGTCGGCATGTAGCGCGGCTGCACCGGAATCCCCCAGGACTTGTTCACGAGCACCTTCCCATCTTGTGCCACGAGCACCGTTGCTCCACCAGCAGCTGGATCCGCGTACTTCGCGAATGTCGAGTCGATGAATGCGTGCGTGAGCGGTGACTCGGCGATCGCCCGGCGAACGACCCGTCGCGTCGCCAGGTTATAGGTGTCGCCGGGACGAAGCGTGAGGAACGGGACGCCCGGATCGTTGGGGTCGTTGCCGCCGTACACGAACGCCTTGTTTCGCCCAATGATCATCGCGGTGTCGCCGCGCACGACCCACGCGGTCCCCTCGTCTTCCGAGATCCCGAGCAGCTTCGGGTACTTCGTCATGATGGAGTCAGCGAGATCCGGCAAGCGCTCGCGCGCTACGACATGCTGATCGATGCCGACGTTCCGGAGATAGGCGAAGCCCTTCTCGTACCCCGGATAATCCATGATCCGGTTGTTTTGGGACGGCGCTCCGCGTACGAGAAAGTCCCCGAGAATCGAGGCGCCGGCCGAGGACCCACCGACCACTCCACCTCGCTCGAGGACTTCGCGAAAGGCTTTCTCCGCCTTGGTGCCGCCGTAGTCCTCCACGAGATGGTACTGCCGCCCGCCCTCGAACCACACGCCGTTCGCCTTTTTGATCACGGCGACGAACGAATCGGAATCGGCCACCTTCCGGTCCTTTGTGAATAGGACGTGGACGTTTGTTGCACCAGCGGTCTTCCACCCTCGCGTACCCGGCCCGTCCTGGCCATACGAGTCGGCGCCACCGGCGTTCGGGACGTCGATGATCAGCGCGTCCGACCCGCCCGCTGCCTCCATGAACTTGGCGTAAATCTCCGGCCCCATGGCCCCGCCGCCGACGACGATGACGGTACCCTTCGGCGGTCCGACCTTCGTCGGCCCGGACGGGCTGGCGGGTCGAAACGGCGTTTGACCGACGACAATCGAGGGGCTAAGGACCAGGATGAACGCGGCGGCGCGAAGACGGAGCATGACTCGGTCGGATCGAATTAGGGTGCTTCCTCGTCTACGCCACGCGCCCGCGAGTCGTTGAGCGCCGTCTGTCAGCCCTGAGCGCCGTCTGTCAGCCCTGAGCTCCGTTGTCATTCCGAGCTCCGTTGTCATTCCGAGCGCAGCGAGGAATCGCGATCCTCCCGGTAGAGGGGGCCCTCTCTCAGGACCACCGCGATCCCTCGCTTCGCTCGGGATGACCAGGGGCTACCCCCGGCCCAGCAGCCGCCTAACGTGAGCCCGCTGGAGATGATAGATCCACGCGCCGTACACCGACGCCCCGACGAGTACGACGCATCGGGCCGCGCTCGCCCCGCCGTCCACCCTGAAGCCCTCCATGGCCTCCGCCACGAGCGCAATCACACCACTCCAGCACGCAATGTGCGGCGCGCTGTTCCGGAATCGCGCTTCCAATCGTCCGCGGAACTCTGCGAGGATATATCCGAGCAGAGTAAACGCGGCGACCGTCTCGACAATATGGAGCACCGTTCGGGAATCCAAACCTGGCGTCCCAAAACCGAACGACCAGTGCCACGAGGGCGCCAGCCCTTCCGTCGTCGGTGCGACCAGTAACAGCAGATAAGCAGCGTAGAACGGAGCGCCCTCCCACAGTGCCCTCGACTCGAAGCGCCGGTTGATCGGCCGCGATCGCGTCTGGTCGGCCGACCGTACCCACACGAACGCGCCGATTGCCCCGAGCATCACGAGGAGCACGATCGACGCGCGCGGCGCCAGCCCTGGGAACGCGCCGAGCAGAAACCACGCGCACGCGGCCCCAGCCATCATCTCACGCGACACCCGATGGTGAGGTCCGAAGTGATGTCGTTGCATCGAAGCAAGCAGACTCGCGCCGAACAACCCGAGCGCGAGCAATGGCCAGAGAAGCGTCGGGGAGTCCGCACCGGCGAGCCCGTCTACCCAGAGCAAGGGGATCAAAAGGTAGACGAGTCCCATCAGCGGTAGCTCGAGCGACAGACGCCCGACCGTCTTGGCGTCCATGGCGATGCGGCGTGAAAGCAGCCGCTGGAGCCCGGCCCCGATGTACGCCCCGGAGCCGTTGGCCACGACGTCCGATAAACACGCGTACCGCGTGACTTCGAATATCTGGATGGATTCGATCGACGCGCTTACCGCGAGTCCCACGAGAGCAATCTTGTGTGGCGACACGGTCGCGTCCTGCCGAGCGACCGCGTAGAGAAAGCCGAGCGGAACGAAAAGCGCGACGTTCGCCAGCACGTCGACCAGCCCGCCGCTGAGCATTACGCGCGGTTGCGTCGGGATGGCGAATTGAAACGGGAGCAGCGTGACGACCGCCGTGATCGCCGCAACGTACGCCAGCAACGCTGTTGCGAGGCGTGATCCAGTCTCGGCGCGTGGTGTGCCGGGGCCAACGGCGACTTCGACGCCGTCGGCCGGAATGAGATGGCGAGAGAGTGGTTCAGCCAAACGTGAGGAGCGAGTTCGTCGCTGGATAGCGATGGGCTTGAGCGCGTGCCATGGACATGACGGCAGAGCCGTCGCGTAGGAGACGACCGACCCTCACGGCCGGTCCCGCTCCACGGAACGCATGGCCGGGTCACCTCCAGCAGCACGGTTCGGAATCCCGCAAGCGTGACCACATACATTGCGGGCATGTGATCTATGGTGATGTTGGCCGTTCTCGGCGCGCCTCCTGGTCTATAAGTTTCCGGGAACCCGATCCCATTTTTTTTTTCGCGGCGACGCGTTCGCGCGCCGTCACTCACACCCGAGGCTGCGACATGTTCGAACCAGGGTCTGCCACAGGCACGCTCGACACCGCCAGCAGCACCGAAGAAGCACGCCGGATCTCGACAATGTCGGAAGGCATGTCCGGCTCCGAGATTCTCCGGATCGCGGCCGAGATTCGCGCGATGACCGAGGGCGGCCAACGTGTGTGCAACCTGACCGTCGGAGATTTCTCGCCGGCGGAGTTTCGAATTCCGACGTTCCTCGAGAACGAGATTGCGGAGGCCCTGCGGCGCGGAGAGACGAATTACCCGCCGTCCAACGGCGTTGCTCCGCTTCGCGAATCCGTGCGCCGGTTCTACGAGCGTGCGTTGGGTCTCAAATACGAGGCGAGCTCGGTACTCGTGACGTCCGGATCCCGACCGGGGATCTACGGCACGTTCCGCACGGTCGTCGATCCGGGCGATCGCGTCGTGTTCCCGGTGCCGTCGTGGAATAACAACCACTACTGCTACCTGACCGGTGCGGTCCCCGTGCCGGTCGCGACGACCCGCGACACGACGTTCCTGCCCACCCGCGAGCTGCTCGCGCCAGTGATTCGTGGAGCGCGACTCCTCTCGCTCAATTCGCCGCTCAACCCGACCGGCACGGCCTTCACGCCGGAAGCGTTAGGCGAGATCTGCGACCTGGTACTCGAGGAGAACGCCCGGCGCCGCAACGGGGAACGGCCGCTGTACCTCATGTACGACCAGGTCTACTGGATGCTCACATTCGGCGACACGCGTCATGTCGACCCGGTGTCGCTGCGTCCGGAGCTAGCGCCCTATACGATCTATGTCGACGGCGTGTCGAAGGCCTTCGCCGCGACGGGCGTGCGGGTGGGCTGGGTCGTCGGACCGCGCGACATCATCGAGTCGATGAACAACTTCATGGGGCACGTCGGCACGTGGGCGCCCCGCGCGGAGCAGATCGCGACCGCACGCCTGCTGGACGCGCCTGACGAGGTGAGCGCGTATCGGAGTCAGATCACGGCGGGGCTACAGCAACGCCTCAATGCGCTGCACGACGGGATCGTGGCGATGCGCGCGGCGGGCCTCCCCGTCGACGCAACGGCTCCCATGGGCGCCATCTATCTGAGTGCGCGCTTCGCACTGAACGGCAAGCGCACCCCGGATGGCCAACTGCTGCGCACCAACGACGACATCCGCCGCTACCTCCTCAAGGCTGCCGGCTTCGCCGTCGTGCCATTCCAGGCGTTCGGTGTGAAGGAAGACACGGGCTGGGTCAGACTCTCTGTCGGCGCCGTGTCCATGGCTGATATCGAGCGCGGTCTTCCTCTGCTGCGAAAGGCCGTCGAGTCCGTGTCATGATCATGCGGATGGCCAGTTGCTGCTAGCTGCGGGAGACGGGGTCGGATACGAATCCGACCCCGCTTTTTTCGCCCGTCGCCAGTCGCCAGTCGCCAACAAGGGCCTTGCCTATCCGAGTTCCCGATGTGAGCTTCCCCGGAGCTACTCCGGGGAAGCTCACATCGGGAACTCGGATAGGCAAGGCCCTTGTTGGCGATGTGAG
>DATCGG010000385.1:0-14562 GCA_036509075.1 Gemmatimonadaceae bacterium | reverse complement strand
GGCGTCCCCGCGTTGGGGCGTAGCCACGCCGGCGGCGAGGTTCGTCAACCCGCCGGACGCACCGAGAATCGCGAACAGCGCGGCGGCGCCCAGCCACCCAAACAAATAGCGGCTCCGGACCTGCCCCGCGATGACGCGGTCCATTCCGCATGCCGCGAGCACGGCCACGCTGAACGAGACGATATACAGCATCGTGCTCGGTGCTCGGAAAAATTTCGTTCCCGGCACGATGGCGTACACGATGTGATAGAACGGCGTGTAACCACCCATCGCCCACAGCAACGAAACAATCAACGTGCCTAACCAGAACCAGGTGAACCGGCGCCCACCGCGCGTGGCAGCCCAGCCAAATCCCAGGCCTGCCAGCACGAGCACGACTGCGCCGATGTACTCGCTGTGGAAATGAATGCCGTTCCGCCCCCAATACTTGTCGAGCATCCCGGTGAATTGGGGGAGATACGTGTTGAGCAGCTCTTCGGGCGGCAGCGAGTACGAGACTGCGTGTTCCCAGCCCTTTCCGCCGGCTCGCGGCGAGAACGGGACGTATTCGCGCACCGGGAGATATTGAATCGCGCCGATGGCTCCGCCCAGGACGATGGATCCCACCGCAGCCGCGAGGCGGCGAATGGCGACCGAGCGATCGAGCTTTATGCCACCAAACTCAGAGAAAGCGACGTAAAGCGCGAATGCGCCGGACGCGAGCAGCAAGTATTGCAGCAGTTGAGGATGAGGGCTGAGGACCGCGAGCCCGATGACGATTCCAAGAGCGCCCCAAGCCCACCGCTTGCCATCGTGCACCCCTCGCAGGACGAGAAAGAGCGCAAGTGGCAAGAGCGCGCTGATATACAACTTCCCGTCATGCCCCGGAGACACCAAGCCGGCGACATTGCCTCCGATCATGTAGGCGAGGCCGCCGAAGAGCGCGCCGAAGAACCCGAGCCCGCACGCACGGAGGAAGACGTACGCGAACAGCCCCGCGATAAAGACGTGGATGATGAACGACCACGTCATCGCAACGTCCGTTGGCAGGAGCAAACGCAGCAGGAAAGTCGGGTAGAAGATGTCCCCGTGCATGGCGGCGACGTACGGCATGCCGCCATACAAGTAGGGGTTCCATAACGGAAACCCGCCGTGCGACCGCATGTACTGCGCGGCGAACTCACGGAACGCGTAGCCAGCGATGTACTGATCGCTGTGCGGATTGACGAGAAACCCACCCGACAAAGCGGGATACGCCAGCGACAATACGGCAAGCGCGTAGACGAGCGATACCCAGCCGAGCGCGAAGCGCGGCGCCCATTGGTCGGGCGCCGCGTCAGGCGATTTCGGAGATGCCTGGTCGATCTTCCCCATTATCCTTCGTCTGCGCGTTGATCTCGAGTTTCCTGCGCGCGACCGCCGCGCAACAGCAACAGCCCGGGCAGGATCTCGAGTACGGTGAGCCAGAGTCGGCTGGTGATCGCAATGACCGCGGCATCGGGCGCCGATGCCAGGCCGAATCGCGGCATCGCGAGCACGAGCACGGCCTCGCGAACGCCCACGCCTCCAGGCGCGAACAGCGCGAGATATCCGGCCAGGTAGGAGCCAGTGTAAACTGCGATGTACGCGGAGGCATTGCCAGTCGCGCGCGGGGTTACGCCGTGAGCGAACAGTGCGAACGCAATCCCGTAGAGCAGCCAGCTCGCGACTGTGGATGCCGCCGCCACCCAGACGGCGCGCGCTGGCACTCGCGGGATGACGAGCTGACGACCGGTCGCACGGCTCGCGAGGACAGCGAGCCTGGGAATTACGACGGGAGCAAGCACCAGCGCGAGCCCGCCGGCGATAGCGACGCCAACAATCATCAGCTCCGCCGACCGTTCACCACTTCCGCTGGTCTGCGCACCGATCACCGCGCCGACTTTGCCAGCCGCCGTTGTTGCGATGACGGAAAAACCCGCCAGGACACTGACGAGATTTACGAGAAGGCTCGATCCGATCGCCGCCGCGGGCGAAACGCCTCGCTGCTGTGCGAGTGCTCCCATTGCGGCGATCTGCCAGACTTTCCCCGGAACGTACTTGCCCAGGTTCGACACGAACCAGATGCGCGCGGCGCTCGTGAACGGTAGCGACTGGGACCAAACGCGCAGAGTCGCGCGCCATGCCTCGATGAGGATGAGGTAAGTCACGAGCACGAGCACCCCGGAACCGAGCACCCGGAGCCAATCGAATCTCAGCTCAGCGAGCGCCGGAGCGACGTCGCGCCATTGTTTCGCAACCGCGCGGACCGCGAAGCCGATGACGATCGCGGCGACAACCCACTGCGCGACGAGCCTGAGCCTACTTGTCCGACGAGCCAACGACAGTGCGATAGATACCGGCGTAGCGACGCGCGGCCGATTCCGGGGCAAAACCGGCAAGCGCGACCATGCGCCCGGCCCTCCCCAACTCGGCGCCGCGGTCCGGGTGATCGAGCAAACCGTCGAGCGCGGCGGCAAGGGCTCTCACATCGCCGGGCGGAACGAGGACCCCCGTACGGTCATGCTGCACGGTGTCGGTGAGCCCGCCGGACTCATAGGCAACCACCGGCGTCTCGCAGAGCTGAGCCTCCACCGCAACCAGGCCCAGACCTTCGTCCGTCGATGGAACGACCAACGCGGCGGCCTGCCGATACAGGCTCACGAGCTTCGGCTGAGGCAGGGATCCAACCCACTGTACGCGGTCGGCGAGTCCCAACTCGCCGACTCGAGCGCGAAGGGTTGGGCCCAGCGGTCCCTCTCCGACGACGTCGAGCAACGGTTCGTGACGCATGTGCGCCAAGGCCTCGATCAGCCCTTCGATTCCCTTCTGCGCCGTGAGCCGGCCCACGAACAGCAATCGCTTGGAATCACGCGCACCGCCTGGTGTGAACAGGTCGGTCGCGACTGGCATCGGTGCCACGGACGCACGAACGCCCGACACGATGCTTTCAGTTTCGCGCGCGAGCCATCGCGAAACGGTCGTGACTGCGCTGGACTGCTGCAGCACGTGACGGAAGAGTGGCCGCGCCATCGCTGTCCCACGGGCGAGCCTAACGTCTGTTCCGTGCAGCGTGGTCACGAGCGGGACGCCGGACAGTCTGCTCAACCAGGTGCCAACGAGGCCACCCGGAAACCACCAGTGTGCGTGGACGATGTCCGGTTCGAACGCACGACGGGCGTGCACGGCGCTGCCGAACTCGGAGCCCAGAAACCCGAGGAGCGCCAGCCGGGCGCCCCAGGAGTCGCGCACCTGCGTGTGCATGTTGCCGGCGTACGCCAGCTTCTCGTAGCGCCGTGGTGCGTACCGGAAGCGCTCGACGGGGATTCCATCGAATCGATCGGTTGGCGGCAGGTCGTTGCCCGAGGGAGCGACGACATGGACGTCGACGCCCTGATCGCGCAGCGCGACGGCGAGCTTGAGCACGAACGAGCCTGCGGCATCGCCCGGTTCACGTGGGAACGAGTGGGTGAGGAAGAGCGCGCGCATGGCGGAGCGTTAGTCGTTAGGCTCGGCGGCCTGTTCTTCGACGCGCCGCCGGAGCTCGCGCAACTCTGACCGCTGAACGGCCACCTGTTCGCCGATCAGCCCCGTTGCGAAAAACACGCTGCCGACGATCACACATGTTTGGATGATCGTCCACACCGGACGCGTCCCGACGCCGAACAACAGCAGCCGCGCAGCCGCGAACAACCCGGCAAGCACGCCGATCGCGAACAGCCCGAGTCCGAGCATGCCGAACAGGAGCAGCGGCTTGGGTCCGAACCTTAGCTCGAACCAGACCGAGAGCATGTCGAGCACGCCCACGGGAATTCGGCCAATGCCGAACTTCGACTTACCGTACTGACGCGAGTAGAGCGGGACCGGGATCTCCGTGACGGTGAACCCATTTGCCGCGGCGATGACGATCATGTAGCGGTGCCAATCCGGGCGGATCGGCAATGCCTCCATGATCTCGCGGCGATATGCCTTCACGGAGTTCAGGTCCTTGACCGGTACGTGGAACAGCGCGCGACTGAGACGGTTGTAAATGCCCGAGACGAACTTCTTCTCGTACTGCCCCTGCTTGAACCCGGTGACCATGTCCGACTCGCCGGCGAGAATCGGCGCGACGAGGCGCGGAATGTCTTCCGGCTTGAACTGCAAATCGGCCGGGTAGAAGACGAGCACCTCGGCGCGGGCTTTGAGGTAGCCCGTCCGCAGCGCGTCGGCGATTCCACGCCTAACGCGATGACGCGCAAGCCGCAGAAACGGGTATTGGGTGGCCAGCGTCTGCAACACGTCCCAGGTGTCGTCCTCGGATCCATCGTCGACGACGATGACCTCGTAGCTGACATCCGATGACGCGAACGCGGCCGCCGCCTGCCGCATGAACTCCGGCAGGTTACCGGATTCGTCCTTGGCCGGGACGAGCACAGAAACATCGGGGAAACCGGAACCCTGGTGGGAACTGGGAACCGGGAACCGGGAACCGAGGCCCCGAGCCTCTTCTGCTCCCGGTTCCCTGTTCCCCGTTCCCATTGTGGTCGGAGCTCCCATCTGTCCCGTCAAACTCGCTTTCGCATTCGCGCCGACAGCACGCCCAGTTGATCCCGGTACTTCGCGACGGTGCGACGCGCGATCTGAACGCCGCTCTCCTTGAGGATGTTCACGATCGCCTGGTCGGTCAGCGGATGCTTGGGATCCTCATTTTCCACCAGCTTCTGGATCTGGTCCTTGATCCCGCGGGCCGAAACGTCCTCGCCACCAGTCGTCGACAATCCCGACGAGAAAAAGAACTTCAGCGGGAGCACGCCGCGTGGCGTCTGGACGAACTTTTCGTTCGTCACGCGGCTCACGGTCGACTCGTGCATGCTGATGACTTCCGCCACCTCGCGCAGCGTGAGCGGCTTCAGGTACTGCACGCCTTTTTCGAAGAAGTCGCGCTGCCGCTCGACGATGTAGTTCATCACCTTGAGCATCGTCTGGCGGCGTTGCTCGATGGCCTGAATCATCCAGTTGGCCGAGTTCAGCTTGTTGGAGATGAACTCCTTGTTTTCCCCTTCGAACTTCTTCTTGTCGCGCGCGATTTCCTGGTAGGCTCGGCTCAATTTGAGCCGCGGGAGGTTCGCGTCGTTGAGGAAGACGTGGTACTTCCCATCGATCTTCTCGACGACGAGATCGGGGATGATGTAGTTGTCGCTCGCGTCGCTGTAAACGAGGCCGGGCTTCGGGTCGAGCTTGGCGATCTCGTCGGCGGCCTTCTGGACGTCGGATGGGCTGATCCCGAACCGCTTTGAGATCTCGCTCCAACGGTGGTTGATCAACTCATCGAAGCAGTCGCGCACGAGCCGGTACGGGACGGACTGCTCGAGCCCAGCGTCCTTGAGTTGCAGCATGAGACACTCGCGCAGGTCGCGCGCTCCGACGCCGGCAGGATCAAGCGCCTGAACCGTCTCGAGCATCCGGGTAACCTCGTCCTCCGTGTAGACCGGCACTTCGGCCAGGTCACGATCCGCTGCCTCCGCGGCCTTGAGGACGACGTCGTTGATCGATTGCCGGATGTCGTCGACGGGACAGGCCAGGTACCCGTCTTCGTTGATGTTGCCGATGAACTCCTCAGCCAGCAGCATCTGGCGCGGGTCGAGGTCGAGCAGCGCGATTTGGTCACGGAGATGATCGCCCAGGTCACGCGTATCGACCGTGACCGGCTCGTAGTACTCCTTTTCCTCGTGCTCTTCGCGCCGACCTCCGGCGTCGAAGCCATCGAGAAGGATGCCTTCCCAATCGATCTCGTCGCTGGCCACCTTCTCTTCTTCCGGTGCGGCCGCTTCCTCGGTCTCCGCGCCCTCCTCCTCTTCCTCTTCCTCCGGCTCAACCATCTCGAGGAATGGGTTGTTCAACAGCTCCTGCTTGAGGTGCTGCTGCAGGTCGAGGAGTGGCATGTACAGCAGGTCCATCGCCTGGTACAGGCGAGGATTGATCTTGAGCTCCTGGCGGAGCTGTGTGCTCTGATTGAGCCCGGGCTTCATTTCTTAGGCTGCCTCCCCCGTGGAGAACCGGGCACGTAACCGGGCTGTCAGCGTTGGGCCGAGATAGATCTTGGCGACGGTGTCATCGAATACGAGCTCTTTCACAGTCCCCGATACCTTCACCTGTCCGTCGAACATGATATACGCGCGGTCGACGATATCGAGCGTCTGCTCGACGTTGTGATCGGAGATGAGCACGCCGATGCGGCGCTTGCGAAGGTCGGCGACGATGGACTGAATGTCATGGACGGCGATCGGATCGACCCCTGCGAACGGTTCATCGAGCATCATGAACTTCGGTCGGGTAACGAGCGCGCGCGTGATCTCCAGCCGACGCCGTTCTCCACCCGACAGCGCATACGCCTTCGAGTCCCGAAGGTGCTTGATTCCGAGCTCGTTCAAGAGCGACTCGAGGCGCGTGCGGCGCTCGTCGCGTGGAATCCCCAGCGTTTCGAGAATCGCCAGGATATTGTCCTCTACCGATAGCTTGCGAAATATTGAGGGCTCCTGGGAGAGGTAACCGATGCCCCGTTGGGCGCGGCGATACATCGGCATTTTCGTGATGTCGGCGCCGTCGAGAAGGATCTGCCCTTCAAGCGGCTGGATCAGCCCAACGATCATGTAAAACGTCGTCGTCTTTCCTGCGCCGTTGGGGCCAAGAAGCCCAACAATTTCTCCCTGTTGCAATCGCAGGGCCACGTCGTTCACGACCTTGCGACGCCGGTACATCTTCACGAGCCCTTTGGCCTCGAGCAGACTGCCCCCGGCGACGACCGCTTGCACCGCGGGCTGGGTGGCACGGTGCGCAACCGCGACGTGCTCGCCCGTCTGCCACACGGTGGTCGCGATGTTCTCTCTCGAGTCCCGCACGTCCACCCAGAACGCCGGCTCGATGACGACGAGTGGCTGGCCTTCGTCGTCGCGAGAATCCCGCGTCAACGCGATGATCCCGATGCCCGCGAGACGCGGTAATACCGTTCCTACGAGGTTCGCGCGTGCTTCGTCGATGCCGAGCGTTCCCGCCTCGCGGTCCGTGTCGCGACCCTCGAGGCGCATGGCGGACAGCGTGTCCTCGCGATACTTGATCGCGACGTCATGCAGCCTGGCCTGCCCGGTTTCGTCAGCCGCGCGGAGAATCGCGTGCAGCGCGATCAGGCTTGATCGGTCACGGGCAGCGAGGTGGCCGATGAGCTGACGCACCCGTCCCGGCACCTGGCGTTCAGTCATCGTTGTCCGGCCGTCGTATGGGTGATGAGCTACCTGGGCGAGTCAGCCCTCGAGGTGTGCCGGTCTTCGGCTTCGGCTTTGCGGCAGTGCTATCGTTCCCCGGCTCCAGAAAGATACCTGCGGCCTGCTCCTGAACGACGACCGTCTGCACTTCCTGCTTCTCGAAGCTGACGGTGATGACGCGACCGCGGACGTAGTTGAGGTTCGGGGGCTCATTCACCCCTTTGTTGGAGGGGACCTGGTAGAAGGAGCTGGCGTTGCCGGTCGCGAGCAGCTGGCGAATCTGTGGCTTGGATGACGTGTCCGCGGTGGCCGCGGTATCGAACGTTGCCAAGATAGTATCGCCACGAAGCCAATCCTTCTCGTTCGACTTGAGCTTCGTCGAATCCGGGACCGTTTCAGCAAAGGCGCGGTTGATCGCGTGCACTTCCCGGACGCGCTGACTCGGCATGAGAACATCGAGCGAGTCAGCGGTGATCGTCTGCGTCGGCGATATCGCACGCGCCCCCGAGGGTCCCCAGGATTGTGCGCGTGAGAGCTTGTTCTCGGTAATCCGGAGATCGATGCTGTCGCTCTTGAGATCGAGATCGCCGCTTACTGCCTGCGCGGAATCGACGGAGAGCACGCGCTCCAGCTGCCGGTTGTTCGAGAAGAGGTCGATTACCTTGCCGCGGAGGATGAACTGCCGCTCCTGCTTCTGGTCGCGTCCCTCGATCTGTGGGCGTTTCAACAGCCGGCCATATTGCCGCGTCTCGTTCATGTACGCCGAGTCGCTCGTGGCGTGCATATCGGGGCGCGTGATGTCGACGTTCCCGCCGGCGTAGTAAACCGTATCATCGACCACGCTCACGCGGTCGGCGAGCAGCGTTGCCGGGTCGAGCTGCTTCCCGGTCGAGTCCTTCTGAACGAGTGTGAACGTCGGCCTCTGAATCGCGTTGAGTCGCGCGATCTTTCGGATGGGCGTGACCGGTCGCAGGTATTCGGCTTGGGGTCCCGTCATGGTGGACCCGCTTGGCATCGTCGCGTGAACGTTCTGTTCGGCGAGGATGCGTTCGTCAGAGAGAAAGTAGGTGACCTTGTCGGCGTCGATATTCACCCGCGGCTCGCGATAGTGAACGTTGCCGAACAGGTAGTAGAGCTTGATCGTGTCATAAAGCTCCGCGCTGTCCGCGTAGAGCGTGACATCCTGGCCCACACATTTCGCGACGACGCCCCCGCCAACGAACGTGTTGTTTCGTTTGGTCGCGGGATCCTGGACGATCTGAACGCGCGTCTCTGGCGTGTTGGGGAAGTCAAGCTGGCAGCGCCGTTCCTGTTTCGGTCGGCCTTTTGCCCCAACTGGAGTCGGCGGTGTGGTGTCGCGCGCGACGAGCGTGTCTCGTGTCAGCGAGTCCGCGGGCTGCCGGGCTACGGCCTGTGTATCCGCCCGAACCGAGTCGCGACGGGCGGTAACCGGCTCGCGACGGGTCGTATCCGACACCGCCGGTGGCCGCGCGGCGGCCGCGGTGTCGACGCGCGGCGGCAACGCCGGGACCGCGCTCGGACGCGGCGCTCGGCTGCCGCGGCCACAGGCGAGAAGCGCCAGGGCGACGGCGCATAACGAGCGCCTAACGGTAAAGGAGTAGCGGGTCACCGTTCTGGCTGAGCAACAGATTTGGTGGTGCGCCCGGATGCTGCTTTGATGATGCGGATCCGCGTCAGGTCCGGATCCGTAATGAATCCGATGCCTGTCAGGATGTCATCCGGTCGCGTGAGCACGAACGCGCTGTCGCCAGAGATCTCGTTCCGTCCCGGATCGTAGCGCAACTGTGGCGTCTCGAGCCGCCGTCCGTCTTCGGAGATCACAATGACGTTTCCTCGCGCTTCCATGTTCCCGCTCCGCACGTTGTATGTCCCCTGCCGCGAGGTGAGCGTGGCGCTCTTGACGCCAGTCTCCGTGTAAAACGTGCTGCGAACGGTTCGAAGCTCGAAGCGCGAGTTATCGTCGTACGTGAATGCGGTATCGGACTGCAGCAGCGAGCGCTGGACGCCATGGTCCGACATGACGACGCGGACGCCGAACAGCGTCTGGTCAGCCGTATCGGGTGTGGCGCGCGCTGCGACTGGTGGAGTCGCACCCTGATCCTGACAGGCTGCGCCGCCAAGGAGCGCGAGGGCAACGGAAAGGGCGACGATGACTCTCACGCGACGCCGGCCCGCATCAGGTCGTGCAAGTGAACCACTCCGTGAACATGACGATTCTCGTCAACGACCGGCATCGCCATGATACCGTGGCGCTCCATGCGGTACACCGCGGCGCTTCCGAGTTCCCCACATGTGGCGACCTTGGGTGCCGTGGTCATCACCTCACGGACGAGCACTGCCAGTGGGTCGGCAACCCGCTCCATGAGACGCGTGAGATCACCGGCGGTCAGCACGCCAGCAAGGCGGTCGCCTTCGAGGACGATCACGATCCCCCGACGTTCCGCGAGCAGCACGATGGCCTCGCGCATGGTCGCATTGAGCGGCAGCGTGGGGATACGCTCGGTGAGCATCACATCGTCGACCCGCGTGAGCAACTGTCGCCCCAGCGAGCCACCTGGATGAATACGGGCAAAGTCCTCTCGGCGAAATCCCTTTTCTTCGAGCAGCGCTACCGCGAGGGCGTCACCGATCGCGAGCGCCGCGGTGGTGCTCGTCGTCGGAGCAAGGTCGTGCGGACACGCTTCCTCGCGGACCCAGGCGTCGAGCGCGACGTCGGCATGCCGCGCGAGTGTGGAGTCGATGACGCCGGTCAGCGCGATGCTGCGGACGCCGAATCGCTTGAGATGCTGGAGCAACCCCACGAGCTCGTCGGTCTCGCCGCTCTTCGAGATCAGGATTGCGACGTCGTCGTGACCCACGATACCGAGATCACCATGCACACTATCGACGGGATGCAGGAACGTCGCTGGTGTGCCCGTCGATGTGAATGTCGCCGCGATCTTCCTGCCGATGATCCCCGACTTGCCGACGCCGGCGACAATGACGCGCCCAGTCGTACCCGCGATCAGTTCCACGGCGTGTGCGAACCGCTCATCGAGTCGTCGCCCGACTTCCACCAGCGCCTCACACTCGAGACGAATCACGCGACGCCCGCGGTCGACCAGCGTTGCCTGACGAGCAGCGGTTGCTTCGGTCGGCGTCGTCGTCATGAGCGCACCGCCTCGCGTGGCTCACCCGAACGCTCGGCAACATAGCGCGCCGTCACTTCCTCCCACACACCTTGGGCGCGAAGCAGCATCTCGGCGAACTCACGCACTGCGCCACGCCCGCCGGCCCGCGCCAGCTGTACCTTTGCGATCGCCCGCACCTCCGGAACCGCATTGGATACCGCGACCGGAAGGGCGACGCGCTGGAGAATTGCGACGTCCGGGAAGTCGTCGCCGATGTGGGCCACATTCTCCATCCCGAGCCCGAGTCGGTCGAGAATCCGTTGGAGTCCGACGAGCTTCTGCGCGTCGGGATCCTGCGCAACGTGCTCGATGCCGAGCTCGCGCGCTCGCAGATCGACGCTCATCGAGACACGTCCGGTGACGATCACCGGGATCAAGCCGGCGGAGCGGAGAAAGTAGATGCCGAGGCCGTCCTGGATATCGTAACGCTTGAACTCGTGGCGCGAACCAGCCACGTCACCGAGATAAATGCCGCCATCGGTGAGCACGCCATCGACGTCGAGGCCGACGACACGAATGGTACGGGCAAGGGCCGGGTCGATCATTGACGACATAAGTGCCAGAGGTCGACGGCACGACTCACCAGCGCGTCGAGCGAGGACAGGGGGAGCATGTTCGGGCCGTCGCTCGGGGCGTGATCGGGATCGGGGTGTGTCTCGAGAAACAGGCCGTCAGCTCCGGCCGCGACGGCGGCCCTCGTTAGGGCGGCGATGTGCTCGCGGGCGCCGCCGCTTGCACCACCTTCACCCATGCCCGGTCGCTGGACGCTGTGTGTCCCGTCGAAGACGACGGGCGCCTTGCACGCGTCCCGCATGCGGGCGAAGCCGCGCATGTCGACGACGAGATCGCCGTAGCCGAAGAAGCTTCCACGTTCTGTGACCGCAATCGGCGAGCGGGAACTGGGAACGGGGAACCGGGAACTGGGACTTGAAGGAGCCTCTGTTCCCGGTTCCCGGTTCCCGGTCTGCTGTTGCGCTCCACGAACTTTCTCCACCGCCCCCTTCATTCCCTCCGGATGCATCCACTGCCCTTTCTTGATGTTCACCGATTTCCCCGCGGCGCCGGCGGCTATGAGGAGATCCGTCTGGCGGCAGAGGAACGCGGGAATCTGGAGCACGTCCACCACTTCGGCGGCCGGGGCACACTGCTCCGGCAGGTGGACATCGGTCAGGAGCGGCAACCCGGTCGCCCGCCTAACGCGGTCGAGCGCGGCGAGACCTTCGTCGAGCCCGGGCCCGCGCGCGGCACCAGCGTTCGAGCGATTCGCCTTGTCGAAGCTGGCCTTGTACACGATTCCGCCGGGCACACGCTCGGCGAGCTTGGCGAGGTGCTCGCCGACGCGCAGGTTGAGCGCCTCGGATTCGAGCACGCACGGTCCCGCGATGAGAAAGATCGAGTCGCGCGGAAACGTGAACGACATCTCAGTCGGCCGCCTCGACGAGCTTCCGGTCGGCCTTCGCGGTCTCCGAGCGCCGCTTCTGGCTCGTGGCCGCGGCGATGAGCCCCGCGAACAGTGGGTGCGGGCGCGTGGGACGCGACTGCAGCTCCGGGTGGAACTGGCACCCGATGAACCATGGGTGATCGCCGAGCTCCACGATCTCGACGAGCGATCCGTTCGGGCTCAGACCACTCAGTCGCAGCCCATGCTCCACAAACGCGTCGCGGTACTGATTCGAGACCTCGTAGCGGTGCCGATGGCGCTCGCTCACTTCCGGGACACCGTACACTTCAGCCGCCTTGCTGCCTCGTGCGAGCCGACACGGATACGCACCGAGCCGCATCGTACCGCCCATGTCGGTCACGTGCTGCTGCGACTCCATGAGGCTTACCACCGGATTCTCGCACTCCGGTGCGAACTCGCTCGAGTGGCTGTCGTCGAGCTTGAGGACATTGCGCGCGAACTCGATGATCGCGGTCTGCATACCCAGACAGATGCCGAGGAACGGCAGTCGTGTCTCGCGCGCTCCCCGGATCGCCTCGACCATTCCGTCCACGCCTCGCACACCGAAGCCACCCGGTACGAGCAGACCGTGATAGGCGCTCAGGATGTCGCGCGCGCGTTCAGGCGTCGTGAACAGGTCGCTCGAGAGCCACGAGATGTCGACGCCAACGTCGTTGCCGATGCCGCCGTGAATGAGCGCTTCCTGCACGCTCTTGTAGCTGTCCACCAGCTCCGTGTACTTGCCGACGACGGCGATACGAACGCGATCGCGCGGCGTCGTAACGCGGCCGACCATCGCCCTCCAGCGCGACAGGTCGGGCGTCCGGCCCTCGAGCTCGAGGCGCTGCATCACGCGTTCGTCGAGTCCTTGTTCGTGGAAGCTGAGCGGGATCTGGTAGATCGTGGGAACGTCGCGGCTCTCGATGACCGCGCCGAACTCCACGTTACAGAACAGGGCGATCTTCCGCTTGACGTCCTCACTCAGCGGCCGCTCGGTCCGGCAGATGAGGATGTCCGGCTGAATTCCGATCTCCATGAGCTCCCGCACCGAGTGCTGCGTCGGCTTGGTCTTCACTTCCCCAGCGGCCGCGATGAACGGCACGAGAGTCAGATGGATGAAGAGCGCATTCTGGCGTCCGATCTCGTGGCGGAACTGGCGGATCGCCTCGAGGAATGGGAGCGATTCGATATCGCCGACCGTGCCGCCGATCTCGACGATCACGACGTCGTTGTCGGGCGACATGCGCTTGATGGCGGATTTGATCTCGTCGGTGATGTGCGGGATGACCTGGACGGTCGATCCGAGATATTCGCCGCGCCGCTCTTTCGTGATCACGTTGAGGTAGATGCGGCCCGTCGTCACGTTGTTGAGCTGCGACAGCGAGCGGTCGATGAACCGTTCGTAGTGGCCGAGGTCGAGGTCCGTTTCGGCCCCGTCGTCAGTGACGAATACTTCGCCGTGCTGGAACGGCGACATCGTGCCAGGGTCGACGTTGAGGTACGGGTCGAACTTCATGATCGACACGGTCAGTCCGCGCTCGACGAGGAGCCGCCCTAACGAGGCGGCGGCAATGCCCTTGCCGAGCGACGAGACGACGCCGCCGGTGACGAAGATGTAGCGCGTGGTTTTCGTGCTCGGATTGTTAGGCATCAGGTCCCAGGGGCAGAGAGTTCGTTCCATCGGGCATTGGCGTGCGCGAGATCCTCCTCGGTGTCCACGCCACCGGCGGGCAGCTCGCTGACGGTGGCGACGCCCATGGCGAGGCCGGCGGCGAGCGGACGAAGCTGTTCGAGCCGCTCGATGCGTTCGAGCGGGTGCTGCGGCAGCGCGACCCACGCCGCGAGCGCGTCGCGGGTGTAGGCATAGACGCCGACGTGCTGGCGAACGTAGGCGGTGCGGATCGACGCGTCACCGGGCTCACGCAGCCACGGGATGGGCGCGCGCGAAAAGTACAAGGCTCGGCCGTTATCGGCGGTAACGACTTTGACGATGTGCGGCATACCGAGAATCTGGTCGGTGGCGGTGGCGGCGGCGGTGCCGAGGGGAAATCGGCCGGATGTGACGACCTCAGCCGCACCGCGAACGGCGGCTTCCGAAACGAACGGCTCGTCGCCCTGGACGTTCAGGAGTACGCCGTACGCGGCGTATTGGCGCTGTGACGCTACTTCGGCCACGCGATCGGTACCCGATGGGTGCGACGCGTCGGTCATGGCTGCGATGCCGCCTGCGGCGCGAACAACGGCCGCGATCTCGTCGGAATCGGTGGCCACGACGACCTCATCGGCCACTCCGAGATCGAAAACGCGCTGCCAGACACGGACTACGAGGGGTGCTCCGCCAACGAGGCGAAGCGGCTTTCGCGGGAGCCGTGAGGCGCCGAGCCGGGCGGGAATAACGGCGAGCGTTTTCACGCAGGGCTCTGAGAGGCGCGCGGGGCAGCAAATTGCACGCCACTCAACTTACACCTGCGCCTCGGGAATGCAAAGCTCCGCGATGCGTCAGCGGGTGAAGGCAAACACGATCCCGAAATGGTCCTCTCGCGTTGCGGGATCAATGTCGTATGAGATTCTCAGGAAGCTGAGGCTTGCGGTCGCTCCGACGTTCTGAATGAACCGCGGAAGGTCCTGAATGCCTGCGGAACCGATCCGGTGGCGCAAGGCGAAAACGGGCGCCCCCACATACCGAATGGCG
>DATCGG010000384.1:0-9391 GCA_036509075.1 Gemmatimonadaceae bacterium | reverse complement strand
GCGATTTTTCCGGTCCGGCGATACAGGAGAAAG
This sequence comes from Gemmatimonadaceae bacterium, assembly GCA_036509075.1. Lineage (GTDB taxonomy): Bacteria > Gemmatimonadota > Gemmatimonadetes > Gemmatimonadales > Gemmatimonadaceae > JAJKIV01. The sequence continues at coordinate 9,358 of DATCGG010000384.1, read as the reverse complement.
CTCATGAACGTGGTGAGGATCAGGATGTTCACCGCGGTGTTCTTGGCGGACATGACGCCGAGGTAGCCAAGAATCGGGTGCGCCGAGCCGCCCATCGCCCGGAGCTCGGAGACCGTGGCGATGATCGATCGCGGCGTGGCCCAGACCATGAAGCAGAGCGTGATTGCGAAGAGCAGATACTTGATGAACTTCTGCAGCGGCTGCACGCCCTCGACGCGGCCCATGCCCAGCCACAGGTAGTAGTTGGCCGCCAGGAAGAGGTTCCCGATCAGGACAGCCTGGATGATGAAGAGCCACGAGAAGGCGCCGCCCATCATCGTGAGCCCGAGCGTCTGCGAGTACGCGTAGATCTCTTTCGCGAGCCAGTAGCCGGCGAACGGAAGGGGGAGGAACGCGCTGATCGCGACGAAGTTGCCGATGTAGCCCATCCAGTCGTAGTGCGCGCGATCCTCGTCGGTGTCCGCCTGCAGGAACTTGACCGCCGCGTAAGCGGCCGCGACCGAGCCGCCGAACGCGACGTTCGCGATGACTCGATGGACGTTGATCGGCATCCACGTGTAGTTGTAGATCGCGTCCCAGACGGAGAGCACCGCCCCGGTGTCCGAGACTCCGCGCGGCGACATCATGAACGTCAGCCAGGCATTGGCGATGAGCATGATCGACGTGCCCACGATGTTCAGGCCGAGCCCCAGGCCAAGATGCACCAGCGGGTGGAACTTCCCCCAGCCGTAGTAGTAGGTGTAAAGGAAAAAGGCTTCGGCGAAGAAAAGCAGGACGTACGGGAGGAACGTCGGGGAGAACACGCTCATCAGGTAGTTCGTGAACTTCGGGTACAGCGCGATCAGCATGAACGTCAGGAACGCGCCGAAGGTCGCGGTGAGCGAGAAGGAGACCGAGAGCAGCTTCGTGAACTCGTGGGCGAGCCGGTCGTATCGCCGATCCCCCGTCTTGTAGCCGATCGCCTCGACGATGAACGCGAAGATTGGGACGGCCAGCACAAATGCCGCGAACAGCAGGTGGAGCTGTGCGACGGCCCAGATCGCCACCCGGCTCCCGACAACGGGGAACGTGCGGTACTCAGCCTCCACGTAGGGCGTCGCCTTGGCCTTGGTCTCCGCCGCTGCCTGTTCGGCGGCCACTCCCTCGGTACGCGGGGTCATGTCGACCGCCGCGGCAGGCGCCCGGTACGCGTCCCTGTATTCGTTGTGGCTCACGAAGACCGTCGCGATCCACACGACCGCGACGAACATCACGATGCCCGCGACGGGACCGACAAGGATCAGCAGCTTGCGGTTCATCGCGGTTTCCTCACGCTATGGGCCACGGTGCCTCGCTCACTTGCTGCTGGCGGGAGCGCCTGGCGCGCTTTCCAGCCGCTTGCGTTCGAGCTCCCGCACGTAGGCGATGATCGCCCACCTGTCGGCGGGTGGGATTGGCCAGCGGTACGCCGGCATCAGCCCTGCGCCGTTCGTGACGATGTCGAAGATTTGCCCGTCCGGGTACTTCAGGATCTTTTCCTGGTGGAAGGAGGCGGTCGGGACGTTGCCTCGCTGGAACAGGATCCCCTTCCCGTCTCCGCGCGCGTCGTGGCACGGCTGGCAATAGATCGTGTACCGCTGGTGGCCGCGCTCGACCAGCGCCTCGTTCACGGGCACCGGGATCTTCGCGACGAACTGCCCGTCGGCCCCCTTGCCCGTGAAGAGGGCGGTGTCTTCCTTCAGCCCCCCGACAGGGATCGTGCCCGGAACGGGCTGACGCATGGCCGAGCCGTCGTAGAAGAACTCGCTGGCCGTCTGGGCAAGTACCTTCGGCTGGTCGTCCATGCTCGGATTGAGATGGATGGGAGGGCGGCTCGACGTGCAGCCGCGCGCGCATCCGCTCAGCGCGAATACGGACATCAGTGCCACGACGCACAGCGACAGCCTCCGCCAACTGGTTGGCTCGGCTCGCACCGAGCCGCCGCTCCGGCGGACATGGCGGTGACCGACCGTCATGTCCTGACCCCCTCGAGATCGGGATTCGGATTGCGCACCTTGGCCAGATAGGTCGTCCGGGGCCTGGTGTTCAGCTCGTCGAGCAGCGCGTAGTTGCGCGGGTCGGACTTTGCAGTCGCGACCCGGCTCGCCTTGTTTCGAATGTCGCCAAACTCGATCGCCTGCGCGGGGCAGGACTGCTGGCAGGCGGTCTTGATATCGCCGTCGGCCAGCTCGCGGCCGGCGATCTTCGCGTCGATCTTCGCGCGATTGATCCGCTGCGTGCAGTACGTGCACTTCTCCATGACACCCCGCGCCCGCACGGTGACGTCAGGGTTCATCGCGAGCTTGAGGATCTCGGGCGTGTCCTTGGTGTAGTTGAAGAAGTTGAAGTGGCGCACTTTGTAGGGACAGTTGTTCGAGCAGTAGCGCGTCCCGATGCACCGGTTGTAGACCATCACGTTGAGGCCCTGCGCGTCGTGCACCGTCGCAGCCACGGGGCAGACCTGTTCGCACGGGGCGTCCTCACACTGCATGCAGGGCACGGGCTGAAAGACCGCCTCCGCATTCCCGGAAGGCTCCCCGGAGAAGTACCGGTCCACCCGGATCCAATGCATCTCGCGGCCCTTCGCGACCTGGACCTTGCCGACGACGGGTATGTTGTTCTCACTCTGGCAGGCGACCATGCACGCGTTGCAGCCGATGCAGGAGTTCAGGTCGATCGTCATTCCCCACTGGTGGCCCTGGTCGTAGGTGTGCTCCTTCCAGAGGGAAAAATGCGGTGTTTCCTCCTCGTAGACGCCGAGTGCCCCGGTCTTTCCTTCAGTCCCGGCCTCCGGTTTGGAACGGAGCTCGGTCACGGTCGATTCGCGGACGAGGGGGCGCCCTTCCATGCTGCCGTGGTGCTGCGTGGACGAGAGCGGGTACGTGCGCCCGGCCTTGCTGAGTTTGACGCCCCCGGCGAAATCGGGCGTCTGAGAGCTCCGGACCACGTACGTGTCGAACCCGACGCCCGAGCCGACTCGCCCCGCGTGCGACCGCCCGTAGCCGAGCGTCACCGCGATCACTCCGTCCGCCATGCCGGGAAGGATCCAGACGGGAAGCTCGAGCGACCGGCCCGCCTGCTCGACACGGACGACATCCTCGTTCGCAAGACCGAGTGTGTCGGCAGTCCCCGGGCTCACGAGCGCGGGATTGTCCCACGTGAGCTTGGTGAGAGGATCGGGAAGCTCCTGCAGCCACCCGTCGTTCGCGAAGCGGCCGTCGTGAAGTGACGCGGACGGGAGGAACACGAGCTCCAGTGCCGTGCCGCCGGCCTTGGGCAAGGCTTCGGCGAGGCCAGCCATGGGCTGGCCGGTGAGCTGTGGAACAATTTCTGGAAGCTCGCTGCCGGGAAACAACCCGTCATGCAGGACGCGGTTCCACTTCGTGTCGAACTCGGCCTCGCCCAGGATCGGCGTCCAGGTGTCCCGCACGATGTCGTAGCCCGGGCGATCCACGCCACTGACCATCAGCCCCAGCACTTCGACCGCGGTCTTTCCGCCAAACAGCGGAAGGATCAGCGGCTGGATGACGCTGAGCGGACCCCCGACGGCGCGGGCGTCTCCCCACGATTCGAGGTAGTGCGCACGGGGGATGTGCCACTCCGCTTTCGCGGAGGTTTCGTCGACCGCGTGGCCGACTGCGATCGAGTGAGGCACTTTGGCCAGTGCCGACGTGAAGTCGAGATCGGCGGGCGCATCGAAGACAGGATTGCCGCCCAGAACGACGAGCGTCTGTATCGAGCCCGCTTTCATAGCGGACACGAGTGAGGCAAGCGAGCTGACGCTTGGAAGCGCCGCATCCTTCGTCTCGTAATAGCTGACGGTCCTGCCCGTGTTGCCGAGATGCGAGTTCAACGCGCAGACGGCGGCGTGGACGGACGCGGGCTGGCGGTCGCCGGCTACGACGAGACTCTTGCCGCGGTTCGCCAGCAGGTCCTTGGCGACAGCGTCGACCCAACGCGCATCGACACCAGGGACGCCGGCTCCCGACACAGTCGCGGCCCCGGGCGCAGCCAGCCGTGCGGCGAGCGCTGCGAGGAAGGGGGCGATCTGCCGGCTCTCGAGACGCAGCCGATGATCCGCCATGGCACCAGTCAGCGAGTACACACCCTCAACCGCGTAGAGCCGGTTCATCGCGCCGCCGGAGGCCCCCGCGCGCCGGCCGGCCGCGAAGCCCCGCGCGTGACGGATCATCTCCGGGTCGGTCAGCAGCGGGTCGGCATCGAGGGCAAGGATGACCGACGCGCGATCGAGCCGGAGCATGAGGTCGAGGTCTCGCCCGGTGGCGGCTCGGAGGCCCGCGAGCCGGTTCTCGTCGCTCACTGCCTCGTAGGTCGCCCATCGCACCTTGGGATACGTGCTGCTAAGGTCGGAGGCCAGGCGTGCCAGGCTTGGAGACGAGAAAGATTCGGAGAGGACCGCAAGCCCGGCACCGTCATCCGCGGCATGCGCCTCGGCCAACAGCCCCCACGCCTTCACGAAATCGCTCCAGGACTTCCGCGCCCCCCGCAACGTGACCGACTGCGATCGGTCCGGATCGTAAAGGCCGAGCACCGACGCCTGGACGCGCGAGCTCGACGCCCCGAGGGTAGATGGGTGCGAGGGGTTTCCTTCGATCTTGGTCGGTCGCCCTTCGTGGCTCTCGACGATGAGGCCATAGGCGCTCCGGCGGAACGGCATGGTCGTCGCGTAGTGGAGGGGGACCCCGGGAACGACCTCCTCGGGCGGAGTCACGTAAGGGACGATCTGTTCGACCGGACGCCGGCACGCCGTGAGCCCCGCGAGCGAGAGCGAGGCGCCGACGAGCATCATCATGTCGCGGCGGGACATCCCGTCGGGGAGCTCCGACGCTCCTTCCGGGAACTCCCGCTCGAGCGCGTCGCGGAACTCGGGTCGGTCCTCAATCTGCGCGAGACTCCGCCAATAGGTCCGACTCATCGGTGGCACCCCGAACACTCCGTCGGCGGATGGACCGGTCGTTCGCGAGCCAGCAGCGCCGCGTGCACCCCGGCGTCGCGGGGAGGACTCCATTTCATGTTGGTGACCTCAGAGCTCGGGCGTCTGTTGGGACCGGGGTCGCGATGGCAATCGAGGCACCAGCTCATGCTCAGTGGCGCCATCTGGGTCACCGTTTCCATCTCGTCGATGCGGCCGTGGCAGGTGACGCAGCCGATTCCCGCCGTCACGTGCGCGTTGTGGGCGAAATAGGCGTAGTCAGGAAGCTTGTGGACGCGAATCCAGCGCATCGGCCGACCGCTGGCGGCGCTGTCCCGAATCGGCGCGAGCTTCTCGCTGTCCTTCTTCACGAGCCGATGACAGTTCATGCAGACCTGTGTGGGCGGAACGTTCGCGACTGCGGATATCTCGACCGAGGCGTGACAGTAGCGGCAATCGAGGCCGAGCTCGCCGACGTGGAGCTTATGGCTGTACGGGACGGGCTGAACGGGCTGGTAGCCCACGTCCGTGTACCACGGGGAGAAGTAGTACCAGACGCCCGCGATCACGAGGATCGGACCGAGGCCGCCCGCGACGGCGGCCACGATCGGGAGCTTGTTCCACCAAGGGGGGAAGATCTGGGCCAACGGCTAGGGCTCCGGGGCGCTGTAGGACAGTTGCCCCGGCCGCGAGTCCGCGATGGAACGATGATGCCGCATCCGCGATCCGCAGAAGAATTCGCCGGACGGAACGAAAATCCTGTCGATTAAGGCGGCAATCTTATCCACGAACCGGGACAGGGTCAAGCACGCCGCGGACCGCCTGCGCGCGTCGATTTCAGAGGCACGTACTGCGAGTGATGAACACCTCGCCGAGGGCCACCGACTCGTCATCGCGGCGTCACGTCGGGAGGCAGAAGCTGCTCCAGCACGCCCGCGTACCTGTACTGACGGAGGTTCTGTCGAGCGTTGAGGAGGATGAGCAGAATGATGACCGCCCGCGGCCCGACAGGGTAGCTGTGGTCCCGCGACCAGAAGATTGAGTACAGGACGACAAGACCTGCCGCCACGACAAGGCTCGCCACGGACAGCTTGAGGAACAGCGCCTTGCGGCGGACAGCCCGCCGGGCGAAGGCTTCTTCGGACTCGGTCATGGGATGAAGTCTCTTCGGGGAGGGGCGTGATGCGCTCCATCCGCCAGGGGACGTGAAGCGCTGATCGTCGAACGAGTGAGTCAGTGGTTGCGGGTCGCTAATGTGGCGCGATTCAATCCGCCCGGCGCACGGTGCCTTTTGCGCGGTGCACACTGCGGTTGCCGTAGCTGATGACGGCGTGCGCCTCGCCGCTCTCGAAGTCGTAGACATGCACGTTGGTCGTGCGTTCCGCCTCCTGCCAGGTGATCATCAGCAGCTGTGGCTTGAGATGCGTGACCGGTATCCGGGAAAGATCCGGAGATCCCGCCGCCTTGCGAAGGATCGTCATCCTGGACTCTGAGTCCAGCCGCACACGTGTGGTCGTTTCGCCTATGTGTATCTCATAGGTCCGACCCGGCGCCGGATCGGGAAGCGAGGCATCGACTGGCGCCGCGTGCGGCTCGAGCGAGTGCCAGGACCATCTCCCATAGAACTCGATGGATTCCGCGCCATGGGAGCCCAGGATGTCCGCGGCGGCCTCGCGCTTGTCGCGTTTCTTCGCGAGCACCATGATCACGTTTCGGCCCGCCCGCACCTCCTCGACCAGATGCTGCAGGTGCTTGTACTCGTCGGCGAGGGTCCGAATCAGCGTCCGCTGAAACTGGGCGAGATACCGGTGCTCGGCGCCCGGGGAATCCGGGCGGTGGAGGTCCGCCTCCCCATGGAGGATGTCGATCTCCTGCGGCGCGAACCCGACCTGCAGGAGGGCCTCGATGGCAGCCTGGGCAAGCTTCGGATCGACGATGGTGCCCACAACGCGATTGGTTGGATACGCGATGTAGGCGTCTGGTTCGTGCGCGTCGGTGGCCATGGCGGTGCGATTGGCGGCCCGATGATACACGATCGGCCAGGACCGGCGAAGCCGTCGGCGCCACCGTACTCTTCGGTGCCTGCGCGGGATGGCTGATGAGCCCGTCGCGTGCGATACTCCCGGCCGGGCGCGGCTCTTCCTGCAGCGCCGGCCGAAGGAGATTGAGCATGGGCGGCAGCTCAGGTGACGGTCTTCCCCGACGGACGTTCCTCCGCTACGGCGCGCTTGGCGCCGCTCTGGCCCTGCCAACTCCAGTTGGCGCCCTGTGTTCCAACTCAGAACACTCCACCCCCTTTGGGGACAGTCCCCCACCATCCGTAGAGTTGGATGAACTGTCGATTGACGATCTCCAGCGGCGCATGGCCTCGGGCCAGGAGACCTCACAATCACTGGCGGAGAAGTACCTCGCGCGCATCGCGGCGATCGACCGGCAGGGACCCTCGCTCCGGTCGGTGATCGAGTCCAACCCCGACGCGGGCGCCGCGGCCGCCGCACTCGATGCCGAGCGCAAGGCGGGCAAGGTCCGGGGGGCGCTGCACGGCATTCCGATCCTGGTGAAGGACAACGTCTCCGTCACGGGCCGGATGTCCACCACCGCCGGGTCGCTCGCGCTCGACGGCTCCGTCGCCACGGTCGACGCGTTCATCATCGCGAGACTGCGCGACGCGGGCGCTGTCATCCTCGGTAAGACGAACCTGAGCGAGTGGGCGAACTTCCGATCGACGCGGTCCACGAGCGGCTGGTCGGGACGCGGCGGCCTTTGCCGCAACCCGTACGTGCTCGATCGCAACACATCGGGATCCAGTTCGGGGACCGGCGCCGCCATCGCCGCGAGCCTGGCGGCTGCGGGCATTGGAAGCGAGACGGACGGCTCGATCGTCTCGCCGTCGAATCATTGCGCCCTGGTGGGCGTGAAACCGACGGTCGGGCTGCTGAGCCGATCCGGCATCATCCCAATCTCTCACACGCAGGACACGGCCGGCCCGATGACGCGCACCGTGCGCGATGCGGCGATCCTGTTGACCGCGATGGCCGGCGCGGACGCCAACGATGCCGCCACGGCGGCATCGGCTCCGCACGCGAAGCGCGACTACACGTCCTATCTGGACGCCGGCGGCCTCAAGGGCGCGCGGATCGGCCTTCCCCGCAAGAAGCTGTTCGGCTACAGCCCATGGTCCGATCGCATCGCCGAACAGGCGATCGACGTCCTGAAGAAGGCCGGCGCGGTCATCGTCGACCCGGCGGACATCCCGACGATGGACGAGTTCGCGAACGGCAAGCCGGGCGGCGACGGCGAGTTCGAGGTGCTGCTTTACGAGTTCAAGGCGGATCTCAACAAGTACCTCGCGGCGCTCGGGCCGAGCGCGCCGATCAAGACGCTGAAGGAAGCCATCGCCTTCAACGAGGCGCACAAGGATCGCGAGATGCCGATCTTCGGGCAAGAGTTGTTCGAGATGGCCGAGAAGAAGGGCCCGCTCACCGACGCGAAGTACCTGACGGCGCTCAAGAACTGCCGGCGGCTCTCGCGGACGCTCGGCATCGACGCCGTCATGACTCGGCACAAGCTGGACGCGCTCGTCTGCCCGACCGACTCACCAGCCTGGGTCACCGACATCGTGAATGGGGATCACTTCGTCGGCGGCAGCTCCACCCTGCCCGCGGTCGCGGGCTATCCGCACATCACGGTGCCGGCCGGATTCGTGTTCGAGCTGCCGGTGGGCCTCAGCTTCATCGGCCGCGCATGGAGCGAGCCGACGCTGTTCAAGCTGGCATATGCCTTTGAGCAGGCCACCAGGGCGCGCCGGCCACCGAGGTTTCTCGCGACGGCGCCGCAGAGCGTCTAGCTCGCGACGAGCCACGGAAATTTGCCACGGAGACGCGGAGAACTCCGAGAATTTCTCAGGGCTGCCGCGGGGGCATGGAGAGAATTCGCCACGGAGACGCGGAGAACTCGGAGAATTTCCCAGGGGCTGCCGCGGAGGCACGGAGAGAATTCGCCACGGAGATGCGGAGGGCTCGGAGAATTTCCCAGGGCTGCCGCGGAGGCACGGAGAGAATTCGCCACTGAGACGCGGAGGCTCGGAGGCTTTTCAGGGGCGCCGTGGAGCCACGGAGAGAATTCGCCACGGAAGCTCGCAGATTTTCAGGTGCTGCCACGGAGACGCGAAGAGCTCGACTGTCCTTCAGGAGCGGCGCTCCTCACGGCACTCCGCCAGCGGGACACGCGGGACACTCAAGTTGAGTTCTCCGCGTCTCCGTGGCTGGAAATTCTCCGTGCTCTCCGCGGCGAGACTTCGCGGCGGCGGCGCGCTAGGCGCCGCGGACGATGGGCGGTGCCATCATCCACCCGCGGCTTGCGTAGTCGAGCATGAGCATCGACAGCAGGATCAGCAGCCAGAACACA
>DATCGG010000383.1:0-6243 GCA_036509075.1 Gemmatimonadaceae bacterium | reverse complement strand
TGGGCTTGTGCCGATGTCCCCATACACGACGCCGAGCGCCGTGAGCGAGAGGATGGTGAGTCGCTTGCCTACCGGTTTGGCCGGCGGATGGCCGTGGCCATCGTGTTGGTCCGGTTCGCCGTTGGCGGCGACGGATTGCCCGATGTCATGTTCTCCGCTCGGAGTTGCTTCGGGAGCGGCCACGCTCGTGCGGGAGGGGGCAGGAGGCGTTTCTACTTCGTTCGGCCGCATTCGAAGACAGCGGGTTGTAACGAAACTCGAGCGCGAGATGGATCCGACGGCTTACGTTGCAGCCTAAGCGATTGACAGGGATCCGGCGGCGCCGACACATAAAAAAAGCGTAAAACCCGATAGGTTACCGCTGTGGTCACCAACGAAGAGACGCGCGCGCCCCTGTTCGCGGCCGTGGACCGACGTGTCCTCGTGATCGACGACGAACCCAACATTCGTCGCGTCGTGAAGGACGCGCTGCGTCCCGATGTGTCGCGCGTGCTGGAGGCGCGGTCCGGCAGCGAGGCCCTGTCGATCGCGGCCGCCGAGCGCCCCGATCTCATCGTGCTCGACCTCGGTCTTCCCGACATGGATGGGATCGAGGTCTGTCGGCAACTTCGCGGGTGGACGAGCGCACCGATTCTCGTGCTGTCCGCGCGCGACTCCGAAACCGAGAAGACCGCGCTGCTCGACGCCGGTGCCGACGACTACGTGACGAAGCCGTTCGGACCTGCGGAGTTTCGCGCGCGTGTCCGCGCGCAGCTGAGGCGCGCCGGAATGTCGAAAGTGCCCGGTGGTGACGAGCCGTTGCATGTCGGCGATCTCACGATCGACTTGGCCCGTCGCACCGTGACGCGCGCCGGGTCGACTGTGCATCTCACGCCGACGGAGTGGGGACTGCTCGTCGCGTTCGTGAAGAGCGCTGGCAAGACGATCACGCATCAGCAGCTCTTCCGCGCCGTCTGGGGCGCGGCCCACGGAGACGCGCAGCAATACCTTCGCGTGTACGTGGCGCACCTTCGACGGAAGATCGAGCCGGACCCGTACGAGCCGAAATACATCGTGACGGAGCCGGGCGTGGGCTACCGGTTCGAGCCGGAGGGCTGACGTGGAACGCTCACGCGCCGAGCCTCGGCTGAGTCCCTATGGCGTGCCGCAGGACGCGCCGCCGACTGACACGCCGCACGTCGTCGTTAGGTGGATCGTCTGGCTCGGGGTGTTGACGGTCATCACGGTCGTGATGCTCACGCTGCGTCCGCAGCTGGACAAGGCACACGTCGCGCTCGGGTTCCTCATCGTCGTCCTCGGCGGAAGCGCGGCGGGCGGCCGGGCGCTCGGTGTCGCGCTCGCGGTACTCGCGTTCATTCTGTTCAACTACCTGTTTCTGACGCCGTACTACACGTTCATCATCGGCGACCCGCTCGACTGGCTGGTGCTCGTCGCGTTTCTCACCACCGGGGTCGTCGCCGCGCAGCTGCTCAACCGCGCGCAGGAGCGCGCCGAGATTGCCCGGCAGCGGGCGATCGAGGTGGAGCGACTCGCTGCGTTAGGCTCCGAGACGCTCAACGCCGGCCGCGCCGAAGACGCCCTGCTCGCCATCGCCGAGGTGATCCGCTCGACGATCGGTGTAGATTGCTGCGAGGTGCTCGTCCCGCGCGGCACACCTCCGCAGTTGACACTGCTCACGCGGACCGGCCCATGTTCCGACGGCGCCGGCGCGCCGGCGGACGTCACGAGCCCGTGGAGCCTCGCGGTGTGGGTTGCCGAGAAGCGCGCGGTGGCCGCGGAGCGCGCCGACGGCACGAAGTGGATCGGCGCGGGCGACCACTCGGACGAGCTGTTGCGCTGGCCGGCGGAGGACACCGAGATCCGCACGCTGCTCGCTCCGCTGATCGTGCGCGATCGTACCGTCGGCGTGCTGCGGGTCTCGAACGCCAGGCCCTTCTCGCTCGATTCCGGTCGCGAGCAGTTCCTCAGCGCACTCTCGTTCTACGCGGCGCTCGGCGTCGAACGCGTGCAGCTCGTCGCCGAGGCCGAGCGCGCGGAGGCGTTTCGCCAGGCGGACACGCTCAAGTCGGCGCTGATCGCCGGCGTCTCGCACGACCTGCGCACGCCCCTCACGACGATCAAGGCGCTGGCGCATTCGTTAGGCGAGGCAGGCAGTCCCGAGGCGTTGGCCATCGAGGAGGAGGCGGATCGACTCAATCGCCTGGTCGCGGACCTGCTGGACCTCTCGCGGCTCAACGCGGGGGCGATGCCGATGCGTCCCGAGATCAACGCGGCGGAAGATCTGGTTGGCGCAGCACTGCGGCGTGTGGGTGGGGCGATCGATCCGAAGCGAATTCGTGTCACGGCCGGTCGGGCCTCAGCGAACGGCGACGGCAACCCGGTCCTGCTCGGCCAGTTCGACTTCGTGCAATCGCTGCGCGCGTTGGTGAACTTGTTGGAGAATGCAGACAAGTACAGCCCGCCGGACGAGCCGATTGAGCTCACCGTGAGGCGCGTCGGGGATCGTCTGCAGTTTGCGGTCGCGGATCGTGGGCCGGGCGTGGAGGAGGCGGAGGCGGTGCGGATCTTCGAGCCGTTCTATCGGGCGCCGGGTGTGCCCCCCGATGCCGGCGGGGCCGGGCTTGGCCTCGCGATCGCGCGGCGGCTCGCGGCCGAGCAGGGCGGCGACGTGGAGTACGAGGCTCGGCGCGGGGGCGGGAGCGTGTTCACGCTGGTGCTTCCGGCGGCGGATTCGCCGCCTAACGCTGGGTAGGCAACCCGAGCTGTCAGGCGAGGGATCGCGATCATCTGCCGGAGTGTCGACAAGACGGCAGACAGCAGACAACTGCAGACGGTAGACGGCAGGAGGCAGATGGCAGACGGGAGAGGACCGTGTCCCTCTGCCCTCTGCAACCTGCCGTCTGCGGTCTGCTGTCTTCAGTTGTCTGCCGTCTTTGGTTGAATGCCATTTTTCACGCGTTTTTTATGCGCCGCCGTGCCGACGTTAACGCGGTCTTTACGGCAAAGCTCCTAGCCTACAGGTACGCCGACGCTGGCGATCCGTGTTCCGGGAGTCCGCCATGCACATGTTCGCCTACCTCGTTCTCGCCGTGTTGATCTACTGGCTGCTCGCCGACCACACTGACCGGGCGACCGAACGCGAACTGATGAAACGCCGACCAGACGACCGTCGCCTCGGGCTCGTGGAAGACTTCGACGTCCGGCCCGATTTGGGGCCTCGATACGGTCGTCTGCTTCGCCATCACGCTCGTAAGACGACCGCCAGCACCGAAGCTCTCAGGGACCCGCCAGCCTGATGAGGTAGGCCCCGGCATCATCAGCGATGGATCCGCCCTGGATGGAGATCAAGCGCCGGGCGAGTATGATTCCACCCACGGAGACATCCGGATCACGTGATACACCATTCGCGTCCTGCTCGTCCGCCGGCGTCGGACCGACCGGCGCCACCGCTGGCGCTTGAGTGGCGCTAGGCGCGATCGAGATCTCGATTCCGACACCAGGCCGCCGCGTTGTCGTCACCATGAGCGGTCGCTCGGCTCCGGTCGCCGCAGCCGCGTCGCTCGTGAACAGCGTGAGCGCCTCGGCCAGGCGCGCACGGTCAGCCCGCACGCGTGGCAGCCCCGGTTCCAGCGTCACCTCCACACGCGCGCCCTGCCGCTCGGCCGCCGCCCGCGCCAGCGGGAGAACGGCGCGCACGACGTCGTTGACTTGTACGAGCTCGCGCTGCACCACGAGTGCGCCGCGGTCCGCGTCCGCAACCTCCGCCAGCCGTCGCAGCGCGGAGCCCATCGCGTCCGCCGCGGTCCGCGCGTCGCGGAGCAGCTCTTCCTGATTTTCGTTGAGATCCCCGAACCGCGTTTCGAGGAGGATGTGGAGCGGTAATCTCACTTCGTCGAGCTGAGCGATCGAATCGTGCGCCACGGCGGCGAGCATCGTCGCCTCGTCTCGCAGCCGCGCCGCCGCGGCGGCGTTCAGGCGTGCGCGTTCGGCCTCCGACGCCGAGAGCGCGCTGCCGAGGTGGTCGACGACACGCTCGATCCGATCGAATTCGTCGGACGCACCGTGCCGCTCGGCTTCCGATTCCGGCATGGCGCCCGTTAGGCGGTTGATGCGGGCAGAGAGATACCGCGTGTTGATCCAGGTGACGACCAGCGACACGATCGAGAGCACCGAAGCGGTTGCGAGGATGATGCCCGGGACGGCGCGGCCGTATTCGCCATAGTACGCCAGCCCGGCCGTGACGAGGACTGCGAGCAGTGCGGGAAGCAGCCCGACGAACAGTCGCCTGCCGACGGAAACGGACGCGTGCCGGCGGATGAAGTTTGTCGTCACGCCCACGTCCCCGGGTCGTTGTCGTTGTCGCGCGGCCCCGCTCCACGACGTGTGTCCGCCCTGTCCGCAGCGGATACGACGAGCACATCGAGGCCCGAGCTCCTCGTCAACAGGCGGTCTACGATGGACCGGTGCCGCAGGCGATACCATCGCGAGCGTCGGGTTTCACCGACGATGGCAAGCGTCACGCCATGCTCGGCGACGAACCGGGACAGCGCGACCGCAACATCGCCCCCCTCGAGCTTCACGACCTCTGCGCCGAGGGACTGGGCGAGCTGGATATTGTCGACCAGGCGCCGCTGAATCGACGAGTCGATACGATCAGGGCGTTCCTCCGGGGTCTGCACGTAGACGCAATACCAATCGGAGTTCAGGCGACCCGCAATGCGGCTCGCCTTTCGGAGCAGCACGCGCGACAGCGGCGGGTCACTCGACATGCATGCCATCACGCGATCGACCGTTTTTCTCGCTGGCGCCGCCCCGCCATTCTCGTCGCGCCGGATGATCGCCTCTCGAGAGCGATCCACCGAGCTCGCGACCTCACGCAGCGCGAGCTCGCGCAGCGTCGTCAGGTTCTCGTCGGTGAAGAAGTTGGCGAGTGCTGCCTGGATCTTGTCCTGTCGGTAGATCTTTCCTTCCCGGAGGCGCTGCCGCAGATCCTCGGCGGAGATGTCGAGGTTCACGACCTGGTCGGCCTGGCCCACGATCCAGTCGGGCACGGTTTCGCGGACGGTGACGCCTAACGTCTCCTGAATGACGTCATTCAACGACTCGAGATGCTGCACGTTGACCGCGGAGATGACGTTGATGCCCTCATCGAGGAGGAGCATGACGTCCTGCCAGCGCTTCTCGTTGCGTGAGCCCGGGACGTTGGTGTGGGCCAGCTCGTCGACGATGGCAACCTGCGGGCGGCGCGTTATGACCGCGTCGACATCCATTTCCTCCAGCGTCACGCCGCGATAGGCGATGTTGTTCCGCGACACGACTTCCAGGTCCCCGATCTGTTCCTCGGTCTCGGCACGCCCATGTGTCTCGACGAAACCGACAACGACGTCCACGCCGCGGCGGCGCATTTCGTGGGCTTCCTGCAGCATCCGGTACGTCTTGCCGGTGCCGGCCGCCGACCCGATGTACAACTTGAGCTTCCCGCGCTCGCGCTGTCGCACGAGCTCCAGGAAGCTCGGCTCGTTCGAGCGATCATCCGACCCTCGTGCGGTCGGCGCCGCCGCGAGTCGCGAGTCGGGATGTTCGCCCGGGTCCGCGCGGCTGGTCACAGGTCGGTCCGGTGCTCCACTTCGATCACACGATCGCTCGGGATTCCGAAGTATTTGCCCGCCCGTCGCTCGCGGCGCTGCATCAGGCGAAAAAGGAGCATTCGCCACCAACCCATGCGTTGGCGCTGCATGGTCAGAAGGTCACGGCGAGCGACGACACGATGAATGCATCGCGCTTCTGTGGAGCGCCAGCCTTCCCGTCCGGGAAGATCACCGACTTGTTCGCGAAGCCGCGGACCTCGGTCCGCCATAACAAGCGGGACTGCGGTACAACGTCGAGACCGACGGACCCGCCGTTGGTGCGGAGCGAGCCGTTAGGCGTGCCATTCTCCTGAGCGCCGGTCGCGACGATGATCTGGTCCTTGTCGTCATACCGCTCGACACGGCCCGAGATCGCGACCGTCGGAGTCAGCTGGGCGCGAGCAATCGCCGTGAGCCCGTACCACGATGCGGTTCCTCCGTCACTGGCCGATTTGCTTTGCGTGCCGACGTCGAATTCGCCGAGCCATGTCAGGCGCCCCGCTGTGATCTTGGTGCCCACGCCGTTGAATGTCCGGAGCCTGTTCCCGGCTTCGTCGCTGTAGAAGTTGTAGTAGCTGAGTGTGGTCGTGGACGATGGCGTCAGGTCCAGTCGAAT
>DATCGG010000382.1:0-16727 GCA_036509075.1 Gemmatimonadaceae bacterium | reverse complement strand
CGGCGGATGCCGCTGTCGTGGGGGCGTGCGGTGTGGCATTGCGGGCGACATCACGAAGCGAGACCCCGGTGTTGCGCGGTCTCGTACGCCCCGCGTACGGCTGGCCGAGCGGCACCGTAATGCCGACATCGAGCCCGCTTCCGCGCGCCGGAATCCAGTCGACCCGGAGCTGGGTCCCGCGGCCCAGGATTCCACCTCGCCGGACCGCCGTGTTGTAGGACAGAATGAAGGCGTAGTTGTTCTCTCGGGCGTCCCAGTCTACACCGTAGCCGAGGTTTATGGCGCGCGTGACGCCGAGCAGGCGAGCGCCGCCGGTCGCTCCACCATCGCTCGCGAAGAGGTAACCCTCGGCCGCCAGTCCAAAGAGTCCGTTGACCGGGCTGCCCCGCGGGTGGAAGAGGCCGAGCTCCACGCCTCCAGTCGCGTCGTTGTTACGGCCGAACGTGGCGACGACAGACGTATACGGTTGCCAGAGCGGCGGTTGGCCCATCGACTTGATCGCCGGCGGTGCGACGGGCTCACCGGCCGACTGGGCGCCAGCGCCACGCGGCGCGCTGACCGCCAACACGGCCATCGATCCGGCGATAGCGACCCGGGCGAGATCTCGCGCCGTCCGGACGCTCCGCGCGCTGGGTAGAGTTGGGGCGTTAGGCACCGTGGCCTGCTCTGAACGCGGGTCGAGGCCACCACTACCCGCGGAGGGGTCGCTGACGAAGCCGAGGGCAGAGCGCGGCCGATCGCAGCGATGAGTAACATCGATCGAAGTGGCCAGCGCTCCCCACCTAAGTCCAATGGATGGAGGGAGCTACGTGGCACGACGTGTCCGGTGTCGCGGCCACGGGAAGGAAGCGCAGCGGCGGGAGCGCCGATCTGACTGCGGCCGTCCACCCGTATTATGCGGGTGCTCCCGACTATATCGTTGAGAGGTATACGACCAAAGTCCAATGTAGGCGTGGCATGCTCGGAATCAGGCTGCTGCTGGCGCCGACCATGGGAATTTGCCAATCTCAACTGTCTCGAAAACTCGCCTGACACCGACTTCTCCTTCTCCTCTGATACATTTCGAGGACTCCACGCCTTCGAAGTCCTGGATGCACATGCTCGAAGAAATTCCAACCATCGCCATCATCGATGACGACGACTCCCTGCGCCGGGCTCTCGCACGCCTTCTCACGGCGAGCGGGTATCAAGTGCGGACGTTCGCATCGGCCACGGAGTTTTTGGCCGAGCGGTTGCCGATAGAGGCCACCCCCGGCTGCCTGCTCATCGACGTCCGAATGCCGGGCCTTGGCGGCCTCGAGCTGCAGGCCGTTCTCAACAGCGCCGGCGCTCAATCCGCCATTGTCTTCATGACGGGGCACGGCGATGTGCAGACGGGCGTGAAGGCGATGAAGTCGGGCGCGGTGGACTTCTTGCTTAAGCCGTTCACCGATGATGAGCTGCTCGAGGCAGTGGGGCGGGCCCTCTCGCGGAACGCCGAATCGCGCGTGGAGCATCGCGAGATCGACGAGCTCGAGCACCGGGCGGCCAAGCTCACCCGCCGGGAGAAGGAGGTTTGCACGCTCGTCGTCGCTGGGAAGCTCAATAAGCAGATTGCGGCAGCCCTTGGGACGAGCGAGAAGACCGTGAAGGTGCATCGGTCGAGGGTGATGGCGAAGATGGAAGCGGCATCCCTGGCGGAGCTCGTTCGAATCGTGGAGCGCCTGAACCGTTCGCACATGGTCACCAACTCGAACCGGACACCGCTGCCGGAGCCCCGGCGGGAGCACAACGACGCTTCCGACGAGGAACGGCGCAGGCTAGGTGGAACCACTGCCTGAGACCAGGCGAGCGCGCCCGACTCGCGCGGGTCTCATCGCGCTCGGCGTCGCCGTCGCGTATTACGTCGGCGCGAAAATCGGGTTCGCCCTGACGGCGGCACCGCTGCCCGTCTCCACGCTCTGGCCGCCTAACGCGATCCTGCTGGCGGCTTTGCTGTTGGCCCCCGTGCGATGGTGGCCCGGTGTCCTGCTCGCGGCATTTCCCGCGCACCTCGCGGTGGAGCTGGGAAGCGGCGTTCCGCTGTCGATGGTCCTCTCGTGGTTCGTCAGCAACTCGGCTGAAGCGCTGATTGGCGCGGCGGGCGTGCGTCGATTCAACGACCGTCCGGCGCAATTCGACAGCTTCCGTCAGGTCGGCGTCTTCGTGGTGTTCGCGGCGATCCTCGCGCCGTTCCTTTCCTCGTTCCTCGATGCCGCGTTCGTGCAGTGGAACGGGTGGGGCGCGGACAGCTACTGGCAGGTCTGGCGGGTTCGCTTTTTCTCGAACGTGCTCGCGATCCTCACGCTGGTCCCGGCGATCGTCACGTGGGCCGACAAAGACCTTGGGTCGCTGCGGTCAGCGGCGCGGAGGCGCATCCTGGAGGCGGGCGCACTCGCTGGTGGTTTGCTGCTCGTCTGCACGCTGGTGTTTGCGTGGCCAGCGCTGGCGACCAACGAAAGCGCCGCGCTGCTCTATGCGCCGCTGCCATTCCTCTTGTGGGCCGCAGTTCGATTCGGGCCGGGCGGCGCGAGCGCGTCCTTGCTCGTGTTCGCACTGGTGTCCGTGTGGGGGGCGATTCACGGACGCGGCCCATTCGTCGGCCGATCGACGGGCGACAACGTGCTGTCGCTGCAGCTGTTTCTGATCGTCACGTACATCCCGCTGCTCGCACTCGCGGCGGCCATTCGCGAGCGCGCGCACGCGATGAGCGACGCGAGCCGCACGGGCGAGTGGCTCAATCTGGCGTTAGGCGCTGCGCAGGTTGGCGCCTGGGACTGGGACCTTCTCGAGGGCAGCCGAACCTGGTCGGAGAACATGCCGGTGCTGTTCGGGCTTCGGGGCGATGGAAACGGCAAGATCGAGCGAAGCGCTGTCCTCGAGACCGTCGTTCCGGATGACCGTCAGGCCGTGCAGTCCGCGGTGACGATGGCCATAGAGCACGCGCAGCCTTATGAGGTCGAGTTTCGGACGGCTCGGCCGGATGGAACGATTCGGTGGATGTTGAGCAAGGGCACCGTCGTACGCGACAAGACAGGTCATCCGCTGCGCATGCTCGGCGTCAATACCGACATCACGACGCGCAAGGATGCCGAGGCGGTGCTGCGCGGCGAGGCGGCGCTGCGTGAGAGTGAGGCGCGGCTTCGCGTCCTTGCTGACGCCATGCCGCAGATCGTCTTCACCGCGAAGCCTGACGGCACCGTCGACTACTTCAACCGCAAGTGGTACGAACTCACCGGCTCGCCTGCCGACGACGTGTCCGCCGAAGCGTGGATGGCCGCGCTGCATCCGAGCGATCGTCCGGCCGGCGCCGAATCATGGCTCGCGAGCGTCCGTGCCGGCCGACCACATGAAAACGAGGCGCGAATCTGGTCGGCGGTCGCGGGAACGTATCGCTGGCACCTCGCCCGAGCGCTCCCCGTGCGTGACGAGTCCGGCGCGATCATTCGCTGGTACGGCACGGCGACGGACATCGACGATCACAAGCGCGCGGAGCAGGCGCTTCGCGAGAGCGAATGGAACCTGCGGGTGCTTCGCTCGGAGCTCGAGACGCACGTCGCGAAACGGACGATGGAGCTCTCGCGCGCGAACCTGACGCTTCGTCAGGAGGTCGACGTACGGCGGCGGGTCGAGAAAGCGCTGCGCGCGTCGGAGGAGCGCTTCTCCAAGGCGTTCAGCGCGAGTCTCGACGCGATTTCGATCGTGAGCCAACCCGACGCGCGGATTCTCGAGCTCAACGATCGCTGGGAGGCGATGTTCGGGTATTCGCGTGACTCCGCCATCAACCGAACGATCGACCAGCTGCACATTTACGCCAGCGAACGAGATCGGGAGCTGATCGCCGATCTCATGCGAACGCGTGGGTACGTGCGCGAGTATGAGCTCGACATGAAGCACCGAAACGGCACGATGCTGCGTGCGGTGCTGGCCGCGGAGACTGTAGAGGTAGCCGGCGAGCCGTGCGTGATCATCATGGTCCGCGACATCACCGAGCGTCAGCGCGCGGAGCGAGAGATCGCGGTGCAGCGGAGCGAGCTGGCGCACCTCGGGCGCGTGGCGCTGGTCGGTGAGCTCTCGGGGACGCTGGCGCACGAGCTGAATCAGCCGCTCGCGGCGATCCTGGCGAACGCGCGGGCCGCCCAGCGCATGCTGGCTCGCGAAGACCTGGATGTGGCGGAGTTTCAGGCGATCCTCGATGACATCGTGTCGGATGACCGGCGGGCCGGGGCGGTCATCCAGCGCGTGCGGGCGCTCATCCGGAAGGATGAGACCGAACTGCACCTGGTGTCGCCTAACGACGTCGTGACGGACGTGCTGGAGCTGGCCCACAGCGACCTGATTCAGCGCGCCGTCGCGGTCTCGACGCGGCTCGCGCCGTCGCTCCCGGAGGTGCAGGGTGATCGGGTGCAGCTGCAGCAGGTAGTGCTCAACCTGATCGTCAACGCGTGCGATGCGATGGTCGACAATCCGCCGGCCTCGCGTACGCTGGTGATCACGACGTTGGCGCGGAGCGGTGCGGTTCGCATCTCCATCTCCGATAGCGGCACCGGGATCACCACGCAGCCGATCGATGCGGTGTTCCAGCCGTTCGTCACGTCGAAGCGGCACGGCCTCGGGCTAGGGCTCGCGATCTGCCGCTCGATCGTGGATGCGCACGGCGGCCGCATGTGGGCGGTCAACAATCGCGGTGGTGGTGCGACGTTCCACGTGCTGCTGCCGGACGCGACGGCGCCGGCTGAGGCGCCCGAGGTGGCGGCGGCGATCCCGACGGCGTGATCCGTCAGGCCAGGCGGCCGCTGCCTAACGGGAAGGCGACCATGAACGCCGAGCCGCCGACGGCCGGATCGCTCTCGCACCAGATCACCCCACCGTGCGCCTCGACGATTGTCCGGCTGATCGAGAGGCCGACGCCGAGCCCGTTCGGCTTCGAGGTGATGAACGGCTCGAAGATGGCGGCCTGGCGCTCGGGCGCGATGCCAGGACCCGTATCGCGAATCGTGACGATGGCGGTGTGAGTCGCGGCGCGCGCCGTCTCGATCAACACGACGCGTTCGGAGCCGAGGGGACGGTCCGCGAGCGCCTCGAGGGCGTTGAGCACGAGGTTCAGGGCGACTTGCTGCAGCTGGACGCGATCGCCGAAGACGACGAGCGATTCGTGCGTGAAGGCGAACCGGATCTCGACGCGGCGGCGAATCGTGTCGTGCCTGACGAGCTGCACCGCCTCGCGGAGCATCGCGTTGAGGTCGATCGGGCCGCGTTCGACGTCGCCTTTCTTCGCGAACGCGCGCACGCGCTGCACGACTTCGCTGGCGCGGCGGCCGTCTGCCGCCAGTTGCTGGAGAATCTCGCGAACGGCGTCCGGGTCACTCGTCTTCGCGTCGAGCACGCGCATGGCCGTCTGCGAGTTGATCAGGATCGCCGTGAGGGGCTGTCGGATCTCGTGCGCGAGCGCGGCGGCGAGCTCGCCCACGACGGTCGTGCGCGCAACGTGCGCGAGCTCGCGGCTCCGCTGTGCGGCGACCTGTTCGGCGTCGCGGAGCTCGGTGATCTCGGCGACGGTCCCAACGACGCTTGCGGAGTCCGCGGGCGCCAGGTGGAAGGGCGCAGGTCGGTCGCGGAACCACCGAACGTGACCATCGCGGTCGAGGAGCCTGAAGTCGGTCGGGCTTCCGTCGCCGCCGCCGAACGGGGTCTCAGCGCGGGCGCTCCATGCCCGTTGCAGGATGCTGGCGTCGTCCGGATGCACCTGTCGCCACCACCAGGCAGGTGACTGCAGCTCGACCGGTGCGAGGCGAAGCAGCTCGCCTAACGCCACGTCGGTCTGGACGGCGCCCGAGGCGGGATCGTACGAGTAGACGAAGACACGGCCGGATTCCGTTGCCAGGGCATACCGCGCATCGCGCGCGGCCAACTCGGTCGCGGCCCGTCGGCGCTCGTCGATCACTGCGGCGAGGAACAGGAGGGGCGTGGCGACGGCGAGAAAGAGAAGTTGTTGGACGACGACGGCGATGCCGGGCGACGTGGCTCGAATGATGGTCGCCTCGTTCATCGCCCCGCGCATCGCACCGCACGCCGCGATGAACAGCGCGAGCGCCGCGCCGGCGAGCCCGAACCGAAGTGCCGCGTAGAGCACCAGCGGGACCGGCGTGAACAGCAGGATCACCCGTGCGATCGGATGATTGGGCATCGGCTCGAACACGGTGGCGCTCACGAGCGTGACTGCGCCCGTCAGCAGGACCGCTTCGAGCGCGCGCGTCCATCGAACCACAAGTCGGGATTGCGTGGCGAACGCATTGGTGAGCGCTCCATGACTCGCCAATGCAACCGGAACGATGGTCAGGTACGCGAGGGGATATGAGAGAACGGAGATCAGCCACGCCGCCCAGGCATTTGGCGGGCTGGCGAAGCCGTTGGGGTTCGTCGGATCGATCGGTGCGTCGATCTGGAAGAGCGCGGCCGAACCGAGAAGCGCGACCAGTGGGGCGGCGACCGAGATGATGGAGAACGTGCCAATGGACGTAAGCGCGCTGAGCCGCGACCTCAGATCGACGTAGTTTCGGATCAGCGCTGCGGCGAGGACGGAACACGCGGTATCGATGATGAACGACCCGAGCACCGCGGTGAGCGCGGCACCCTGGCCAACAGTCGCGAGCCAGTGTCCGACGAGCGCGGCGAGGATGATGGTCCACCAGCGGGCGAGCGGCGTGAGCAACAGGGCCGTGAGAACGAGCGCGCCGGGAACGAATACGGCCGGCGGCAGCTCGCGTGTGGAGACGGCGGCGTCCGCGAACCGACTGGCGGCGGCGTAGCAGACGGCGAACGCCGCGCCGTTACGGACGCTCCGGAGCACGTCAGGAACATCGACGGCTCTCGGAACGGCGACGTGTGAACGAGGGACCGATCGCACGGCGGGCAAATGAGTCATCAAGCCTCGGACACGTGGACGACGCAGCGAAATCCAACGTGGCAGGCGGACGTATCGATGGGCTCCGGGAATCGAGCGGCTGGCCGATAGCGCCGGCAGTAATTCGGCGCGCACAGGTGCGAGCCGCCCTTGAGCACTTTGCGCGGCATGCGTGCGGCGTCCCGCGGATCGCGGCTCGCATCTTCGCTCCCACCGCGCGGATTCTGCGGGATGCAACAGGCTTTCACCTGGTCCTTGGTGTGGCGGGGCCGGTACCAATCGGTCGTCCATTCCCAGACGTTGCCGATCATGTCGAACACGCCGTATCCGTTAGCAGGGAAGGCGTCGACGGGCGACGTGTACTCGTAGCCATCGCGCTGCTCGTTCTGCCACGGGAAGTCGCCTTGCCAGGTGTTGGCCATGTGGGACCCGCCGGGCGTGAGCTCATCGCCCCACGCAAACTCGGCCCCATCGAGGCCGCCACGCGCGGCGCACTCCCATTCGGCTTCGGTCGGCAGCTGCTTGCCGGCCCACGCGGCGTAGGCGGCGGCATCACCTAACGTGACGTGCACGACGGGATGACCGCCGAGACCGGCCAGCGTGCTGGATGGGCCACGCGGGTGTCGCCATTGCGCCCCGCGGACGTACGACCACCACTGGTGGGAGTTCCCGAGGTCAACCCGTATCGGGGGCTTCGTGAACACGAGCGAGCCGGCGTACAGCATCTCGGGCAGGGCGCCCGGATAGTCTGCCGCGTTCGGCTCGAGCTCGGCGAAGGTGACGTGCCCCGTCGCGTCCACGAACCGGCGAAACTCGTCGTTCGTGACCGGGAACCGGTCGATCCAGAATCCACCCACCGTCACGCGATGCGCGGGCGCTTCCTCCACGTAATGCCGATCCGATCCCATGCGAAACGTACCGCCTGGGATCCAAACCATTTTCCCCGTGACCGGATCGACCAAATCGCCGCGCGTCAGCGCGTCGGGAGAAACTGTGCTCAGCGAGTTGGTCATGGTGTCGCCTCGGCTCGACACGGATCGGCACTACCGTTTTTGGGACGATGCCGCTCCCGGGAAGGATGTCCCATTGGACTTTGGAGCAACCCTCACGGCGAACACAATCGACCGCGTGCGCGACCTAACGCGGGCGATACACATCACTTCGACCAGACGCTATAGCTGCTCATGCGTAGTATGGCGGCGACGGTGAGCTCGAGCTGTTGTCCCGGGCCCACGGCGATTTTGTCGGTCAGGTATGTGGCGTTGCTGCCGATGGGGTCGACCAGCAGCTGCAGACTGCCGTGGTCCGTAAAGTGGGCGGGCACATTGAAGGTGGCGCTGCTCAGTCCCGTCACCGACCCGACGCGCGCGCGCGACGTCCCGCGCACGGCGAACACATCCACGTCCAGATAGTTGGAGTTGTTCACGATCACGACCACTGGCTCCGGCGGCGGCACCGCAGCTGACTTGTGGCCCGCGCACGCGGCGGCGTCGATCGTCAGACTCACCAAGCCAGCGATGATTGATGCGCGGAGCATAGCCCTCCAGCTTCATACGTCAGAAGCGGATCCCGATCCCGAGCGCGAAGCCCGACAGGTGGCTGTCGTTCACCAAGGCATCCCGATCATAATCGATATCGAGGTGCCGGTAGGCGGCGTCGAGCGAGCAACAGTGGGAGAGATCATAGCCTACGCTCCCTACGGCCTGCCAGGTCAACTTCGACCCACCGGCGCCAGCGTCGCCCATGGCCGTCATGTGCCAGCGCTCGGCTGGGTTGAGGCGTACGCGAACACCACCGATGCCGTCGATCCAGGATCGACTGCCGGACGCGATGGGTAAGTCTCCGTTGGGGGATTCCGCCGACACATCCACCTTTGGGTGCCAGTACCGTCCACCCGCGAGCAGGTCGATTCCGCCCCAGTCCGCCGTGAGGGCCGTGTATCCGATCTCGGGCTCGAGGATCGTCTGGTTGTGCTCGAAGATGACCGTACTCTCGGACCCGTCCTCGACGGCCCTCCGGTCGCTCATGGACATGTATGTCGTGTTGAGCCGAACAAGCCACCGGTTGCGCCGCGCTTCCAGCAGCGCCGAGACGCTGATATCGGTGTTACTGAGAACGTCACCGGGAGAGAGATCGACATCGGCTATTCCACCGGCGATTCCGATCCGACCGCTCAAGCCGGCGAGCCAGGCGTACGGCGTGAGGGAGACGTGCCACTCGTCATCGGCCTGCGCTCGTGCCGTGCGACCGGGAAAAACGACAGTCACACACAGGGCGATAGAGACTGCCAGGCCAACGCGCATCAGCACACTCCTCGAGGCGGTCGTGACATGATCGGATAGGGCCACGATGAGCACGTTGCCGTGGGGCGGCCATTACACCTTGGATCCAGTTCGAGCCATCAGCCATCAGCTCAAACGGCGCGAGACCGCGTGAGACGGTGAGACGGCGCGAGACGGGGGCGCCAGCCTCGGCTACCTCGGAGAGAGCGAACCGGCCCGACCAGGTCGCTAGCCCAAAGTCCAATGTCCGGCCTCGGAAAGGCCCGACACTCTGCTGCGTGAACGCCCCCTTCGAGCGACGCGGGAAGCGCCGAATCCGACCGGTGAGCGAATGATTCGATCGCGCGTTGCCGCCCTCACCTCGCTCTATCTGCTCGTCGTGTGCGCGGTGGGGATGCTTCATCCGGTTCGCAACGCACTGGTCCTCGGCGCTCTCGGAGGACAGGGCTTTTACAAGGTGTACGTGGCGAGCGCGCTCGTTGCGCTCGCCGTCGTCCCGTTCGGCCGCCTCGCCGCCCGCGTTCCGCAGCAGCGCCTAACGCCCGCCATCGCCGCCGTGTTCGCGGCGAATCTGCTCATGTTTCGCGCCGCCTTCCCAGGCGGCTTGGTGTTCGGGATTCTGTTCTACGCCTGGCACGACCTCTTTGCCGGAATCCTGGTCTCGCAGTTTTTCCTCGCGGCCAACACCCTGCTGGATCCTCGCAGCGCGAAGACCGCATTTCCGCTGATCGTCGCCGCCGGGTCCATCGGTGCGGCTGTGGGCGGTGCCGTCACCGGGTTCCTCTCGCCCGTGATCGGTGTGGCGAATCTGCTGGTCGTGGCGGCCGTGCTCACGGCGGCATTTGCCGCGGCGATCCCGCTGGTGCTGGGCGACGCGGGCTCCGAGCGGCAACCGCACGTGCGGGTTGTGTCCGACGAGAATCGGGCATCGCTTCGCGAGGTGCTCGGCAACCGGCAGGTGCAGCTCATCGCGGCGACGGTCGTCATCACGGTGCTCGTGAAACAACTGGTCGACTACCAGTTCAATGTCGCGACGGCGACGCTTGGCGACCGTGACGCGATCAGCGCGTTTCAGGGAAAGTTCGCCGCGGCGACTCAGTGGTTGCCCTTGATTGCGGCCGCGGCGATTCGACCGGCGCTCGCCCAGTGGGGGATTGGCGCGGCGCTCCTCATGCTCCCCGCGAGCATGGTCGCGGCGAACCTGTTCCTTGGCTTGCGAGGTGGCCTCGGCCCCGCGGCGTTTGCCAAGGGGACGGAAACCACCCTTCGCTATTCGGCCGAACGCACGGGCCGCGAGATCCTGTACATGCCCGTGTCAGATGCGATTCGTGTGCGGGCGAAACCGCTGATCGACGTGGGTCTCGAGAGCGGTTTGGCGAAGGCGCTCAGCGCAGGCGTGATCTTCGTGCTGATCGCGGCGGTGGGCGCATCGCGGCTGGCCTGGCCGGCAGTGGCGCTCTCGGTCCTGTGGCTCGGCGCCGCCGTCGCCGAGCGGCGCGCGTACGTGCGAGCGCTCGCCAGTGGTCTTCGAGTGCCCGAGCTGGAGCCGGACCTGCTCGCGGCGGTGCTCCGCGACACCGGGGAGGAGGTAGTCGTTAGGCAACGAACGCTGGCGAGCGACGCTGACGGCGAGGTGCCGGCCCTCGTTTCCACACTTCGCGATGCGGGCCGCGATCTGAGTGCGCGACGCCGCGCCGTACACGGGCTGCGCGAATCCGGCAGTCACGAGGCAGCCGCCGCACTGCTCGGCGCCGCGGCCGATGGAGGTCTCGAGCTGGCGCTGCGGACCGACGCGCTGCACGCACTCCGGCGACTGCACGACGACCATCCCGACACGAATGTCGAGACACCCGTGGTGCACGATATCGTCACCGAGCATCTCGGCGCGGCCGAGCGGTATGCCGCTGCCGGAGCGGTAGTGGGTGCGACGACGAATGGCGACCACGATCAACTGCTACGGAAGTCGATCACCGAAGCCTGGCAAACGCGGCAGGCCGCGGTCTTCGACGGGATCGCCGTGATTCACGAGCCTCGAGTCGTCGATGGGTGTTATCGCGCCATCACGGGCAGCGATGACCGACGTCGCGCCGAGGCGCTGGAGCTGATCGAGGAATCGGCGAGCCGCCAAGTGGTGCGAAGACTCGATCCGATCCTTCGCGCTTCACCCGACTACGACGTGCGTGGCGTCTCGAGCGGCCGAGCGGATGTGATCGCGACGCTCCGGCGTGACGAGGATCCATGGGTCGCGCAGTGCGCCACCTATCTGGACACCGGAGGAGGACCTGAGGCAATGGAAGTCATCGAACGTGTGTTTCTGCTCCAGCGGGTGGAGGTATTTTCGGACACGCCCAGCCATCATCTCGCGCGCATCGCGCTCCTCGCCAAGGAGGTGGAGGCCGATGCCGGCGCGCTCCTTCTGCGCGGTACCGAGAAGGCCGATGCGATGTACGTGGTGATCGACGGCGAGCTTCGCGGCGAGCGGCCTGGTCGATCGACGCGCTCCGTCGGAGCGGGTGAAGCGGTGGGGGCGCTGGCGATCCTCGACGACGCGCCGATCGGTCTCGACGTCCGGGTGGTGCGAAAGAGCCGCTTGCTGCGCCTGACGCGTCGCGACCTTCGCGACCTGCTGCACGATCACCCGGACCTCGCGGTTTCGCTGCTCCGAGGGATGGCCGCTCGACTCCGCTGGCTCGTCGAGCTCGCGGTACGCGACGTGGTCCCCGACTCCCGCCCCATACGTGCTCCAATCGTCGATCGGGGTCTCGACCAACAGGCACCGCCACCATGAGACATCCCCTCCTCATCACATGCACGCTCGCTGCTGCGGGGCTGCCCATTCACGTCCTGGTGTCTCAGGACGGGAACATCGGGATGCCGGCGGCTCGAGTCGAAGCGTACCTGCGCGACAGCGCGCTCAAGCCCGTCGCGAGCCAGGGCTCGCGGTTCAAGGGCGACCGGACGGAGCACGTGCTCCTCGCGTTCAACGACACCACGGCCATCGAGGTGAAATGGGCGATCGCGCCCGCTGGCGGTGAGGCGTTCAACAATCAACCGAGGTACGAGGCGGCCGCCTACGAGCTTCAGAAGCTGTTTCTCGGCGAGCGCGATTACGTCGTGCCGCCGACGGCACTTCGCATGGTTCCGCAGAGCGTCTTCGCCGCGTCGGCGGGGCTCAAGGGTGAGCCAACGTTCGACGATTCCCCGGCCGTGCTGGTGGAGCTACAGTACTGGACGATGGGGGTGACGGCGGATGGCGTTTTCGATCCGAAGCGTGCCAATCGCGACTCGGTTTACGCGCGTCATCTCGGCGATCTGAACATCCTCACGTATCTCATTCGCCACCGGGACGCCAACAAGGGCAACATGTTGCTGTCGGCGGACTCGGCGAACCCGAGGCTGTTCGCGGTGGACAACGGCGTGGCGTTCAATAGCCCACCGAGCAATCGCGGCACGGACTGGGAGCGAATGCGTGTCGAACGCGTGTCCGCCCCGACCGTCGCGCGGCTACGGAGTATCAACGAGGCGAACCTGACGACCGCGCTCGGCGTCGTGGCCCAGTTCGAGCGCAGAGGTGACGATTACGTGGCGACTGCGCCGGGTCCGAACCTCGATGCGGACAAGGGAATCCGTCGCAAGGGATCGACGCTGCAGCTCGGCCTCACGTCGTACGAGATCGAGGGCGTGCGAGACCGTCTCAAGTCGCTTCTCAAGGACATCGACCGCGGGCGGATCAAGACGTTCTGACCTGTCATTCCGAGCGCGGCGAGGAATCGCGAGTGTCGCGGAGAGGCCCTCTATGTCGATGATCGCGATCCCTCGCGTCGCTCCGATGACCCAACGCTACTGTTTGGAGGTGTGCGCGACGCGGCGCACCAGGGCGAGCAGCTGATCGCCATCGAACGGCTTGCGGAGGTATCCGTCCGGGCCGGCGCGGCGCTCGAGCTCGTCGGTCGGAACCTCGTCGTGCGCCGTAATGAACACCACGGCAACCGCGGAGCCCGATGCGAGGAGGCGGTCGTGGAGGTCGAATCCAGTCATGCCCCCGAGATGGACGTCGAGCACGAGACAGGCCGGCTCGCGGTCGAGCGACGCGCTGAGGTACTCATGGGCGCTCGCGTACGTCTCGACGGCGATGCCGGCGGTTCTCAGCACTCGGGCGAGCGCTGAGCGTACGGAGGGGTCGTCGTCCACGATGGCGACCCATCGGCTGAGCTGCTCGGGCGGTGTGCGCTGGACGGGCTTCACGGTGCCATGACGTGAGCGTATGGCCGCCCGAGGCGGTGATCAGTCGGCGTGTGCCACTTGGCGTGCGCCGGGTTGAGAGAACACGGAGTACGTGGGAGCGGAGTGACCGGGGCCATCCACGACGGCCGTCAGCGCGACAGGCGAATCGGCCCGGCTCCGTCGGCTGCTAAGCCGATGGAACAGATCGATCGAGCGAACGAGGTCCGCGAGCGAGTCCGCGTTCATCTTCCGCATGACGCGCGACCGGTGGACCTTCACCGTCTGCTCGCACATCCCCAGTTCGGCGGCGATCTGCTTGTTGAGGCGCCCGGCGACGACACGATCGCAGACCTCGTGCTCTCGCGGAGTGAGCGTCTCGTAACGCCCGCCGATGGCGGCGACCTGGTGGCTCTCGTGCAACCGAGCGCGCTGACGCGTGAGGCCCCGCTCCACCGCATCGAGCACCGTTGTCTCGTCGAACGGCTTGAGCAGGAAGTCTTCGGCACCGCTCTTCATCGCCTGGACGCTGATCGCGACGTCGTCGTGACCGGTGATGAAGATGGTCACAATGTCGCGCCCCATTTTCGATAGCTGTTCCTTCACCTCGAGGCCGGTCATGTCCGGCATTCGGACGTCCATCAAAAGGACGGCAGGCTGTTCCGGCGGCCGATGCTCCAGCATGTCGGTGCCGGAGCTGAACGTCGCGACGGAATAGCCGGCCGAAACGAGCAGCCAGCGAAGTGAACGTCTAATGGACTCGTCGTCGTCGACGACGAGCACCAGCGGCTGTGCATCATCCATAGGTGAGCTCCGGCAGGGACTAACGTGCGAAGCGACGTGCGCTGCCCTGCCGCCGGCGCGGTGGCGCTTCGCCTTACGATTCGGACGAACCCACAATGGCTTCGCTCGCGACCGGGAGCCATGTGCCAAAGGTTCAACGCGCGCCAATTGTTGAGTTCGCTAGATCTCCGAACCGGGCAGGTTGGCCTGGCCTGGGCTCAACGATCAAATGCGGAGGGCGGCCGAACTGCGCGCCGCCGCTGCGCGAAGGCGTCGTAGCGCATGGACGCGACACCCCCCGCGCCCTTCATTGAGCCGCCCACCCGCTCGCCAGAGACCTCGCGATCGATGCTCGAGCCAAAGAAGTCGATGCCGAGCGTCGTGCGTAGCTCCGGAAGGAACGCGTAACCGAGGTCGACCTCGAAGGTCGCCGATGAGCCGCCGGTCTTCGCATCGGCAATCCCGCCGCGCGCCTCCAGCCCGCCGAAGCCGAGGAACATCTGGGCGGCCAGCGTGCGCCAGGCGACCGCGCTTGCGAGCACAGGTGTGGCACAAAGGAACGCTGGGTGTCGCATGGCGTGACCTCGCGTTAGGCAACGAAGAGACCACGATCACCGCCACGGGCCGACGCTCGCGCCAGTGCGAGCCGTCGGACATTGGACTTTCGTGCAACCGGGTGGCGTCCGCGTCACCTCGGACGCGCGCCGCTAGAAGCGCCAGATGCGGTTGAAGTCCAGGCCCCACTGCCGCGGCGTCAGCGCGGTGCCCCGCCCGGCCGCCTGGTTCGAGCACGCGGACCCATTCGTGGACGGCGCCGAGCTCACGGAGCCGTGGACGCCGCGGCGGAACCGGTAGTCCAGCGACACGCCTAACGTCTGACCGAGGTCGGCCGAGGACGCGCCTCCAGTGAGCGCGCAGAGACCGGCATCCACCGTCAGGAAGAGCCGATTCGAAAGCTGCTTGCCAACGCCGAGGCGGCTCGCCGAGAACGCGTCGGCCGCGGTCGAGCCTTTGTTCTGGTCGTTGGTCGAGCCTGGCGTCACGTTGACGACGTCGAACATCCCGCCGGCCAGGCGCTGGGCCAGCGCGCCCGTCGCGCTGGCCACGAGCTCGCTTGTAAGGACGGATTGGTCGACCGCATTGCCAACGTCGGAATTTGTCTGGCCTGTGACGAGATAACTCATGAGCTCGGCCTGCGTGAGCTTCGAGTCGGCGCTCGAGAACGTGAGCACCGGGCGTTCGAGCGTGCCCCCGAGATGCGCGCGCACCTTGGGCGCGCGTCCGGCGGACGTCGCTGTGAGATCGTCGGAACCCTCACGCGAGTACAGGGCGTTGATGTCCAGCTTCGGATTCAGCTCCGGCTCGCCGGTGAACTGCACCGAACCTTGCTCGAGCTCGAACGACCGCGTGAATGCACCAATGTTGAGGCGGTAATTACCGCGCTGGGTCACGAGCTTGCCACGGAGTGCGATCTGACCTTTCTCTACTCCCGGTCCGGGCGCCGCTGCCGCGAGGCTGATCGAGCCGCCCAACTGTACGCTCGCCTCGGCAGATCGAAGCCAGACGTTAGGACCCATCGCGACTTCCACGCCGCCAATCGCGACGCGCTCCAGCGGCGCGGACGCACGCTCGATGCGCGCCGGAGCCAGGCTGTCTACCAGCCGCACGAACGCCGTGTCGTCTACGCCAACAACGCCCGCGCGCCCCATATCGGGGAGTCGCAGCACGCCGCGGTCCACCGTAATTCGTCCAGACAGCGTTGGCCTCGCGTACGGACCCACAAGCTGCAGGTCGGACGTCACGTCGAGATCCGCGGTCGTTGGCACGCGCATGACCGGCATCGATGCCGTGCGGAGGCGCAGGTCGATGCGCCCGCTGTCTACCAGCGCCAGCGTGCCGGTGAGCTCGGCCGTACCTTCCGGGTCTTTGCCCGCGCGGACCGACACCTTGTCGATTGCTATCCGGTCGGACGCCAACTGGAGCGATGCGTTGGCATCATGAAGCTGAAGGCCGAGCGCCCCGATGACCGCCGCGCCACCGGCCAACGACGCGGTGCCAACGGCGCGAGGTTTTCGTGTGGTGCCTGCGAGCGTCAACTGCGTGCGCAGCACACCGGCAGTGAGCCGAGCGCCCGGCACGATCGGCGAGATGTCCGGAAGGTAGAGGCTGTCGATGGCGAGGCGGCCAGTCAGTGAATCATCGAGCAGCGCGGCCTTGAATGGCGACAGCGACAGCTGCAAGGCGCCGCTCGCGCGTCCGCTGGCAACACTTCTCGTGTGGGCGTGCGCGTCGACGGTGGCGTCGGCGCGGCCGTCGGCGTACTTGACGTGCGCGACGACGCTGTCGATCGGCAGGGAGTCATCGTCCGCGATGTGCGCGCGCAGATCGGCCGTGCCGCGTGGAGCGAGCGCAGTTCCGTCGAGGCGCACGGTGGCATCGAGCAGGACGCGTACGGAATCACCGGGGCCACCGGGCCCGGGAATGAACGCGGGCGCGTTTGCCACGTCGAGCGACACCGC
>DATCGG010000381.1:0-3779 GCA_036509075.1 Gemmatimonadaceae bacterium | reverse complement strand
CAATAAGACAGTCGGGCGACGGGGATGGTTTCGTTATCTGGCGGCAGGCGGCAGGCGGCAGGCGACGGGCGACGGGCGACGGGCGACGGGCGAAAAAGCGTGTCATCCCTCGCTACGCTCGGGATGACACCCGGCTTGTGTCGATGGCTGATGGCTGATAGCCACCGCCCGAAGGGCGGCTAGAATTTCCATTCGCGAGACAGGAACGTCCCGAATACTCCTGTGCTCTTCGGTGTGACCACCTCGAGCGATGGAGCCTGCGGCACATACCTCGGCGTAAAGCTCGCATCCAGCGCGAATCCCTTGCCCATCCGCCGGTTGATGCGAATACCCGGCACCGCGCGGTCACCCGGGTTACTGGCGAACGAGCTCAGTCGCGCGTTCACTGCGAGGAACGTGTTCGGGTCGGTGTACTTCCCGACCTCCACCTGGGTCCCCTTGAAGAATCCCGCGATCTGGCCGCTCTGCGCGAGCTCGGTATAGAGATCCGCCGGCGTGACGTTCACGTACGCCGCGCCAAGCGTACGCTGCGCCGAGCTCTCGAACTGATCGACGAACACGCCGAGCGCAACGGCGGCAAGCTGCTGCGTCACGAGCTGCGCGCCCGTACCGGCGAGACCGGTCCCGCCGCCGCCACCGGCGAGCGACGACCCGCCGAACTGGAGCAACGAGCTCGACGTCCGACCGAACGCGAGGTAGCTCAAAAGATCCGACTGTGACAACGGCGGCTGCGCGTCGCTGTCGAGCGAGATGCGCGGGCTGCTCAACGTTCCGCCGATCTGCACGCGAATGTTGATTGCCTGACTCGCGGCCAGTTGGACTTCATATTCGGCCGTGACCTGCAGGCTTGGATCCGGCTTCTGCGTCCCGACGAACATCGCGGACCCGCGGCGGACCTGGAAACGCTTGCTGAGGAACTCGTATTCGCCGCGATCCGTCGCAACCTCGCCGTCGAGCACAATCGACTGACGGCGTCGGTCCATGCGAATGGCCAGTGGACGGTCGGGCGGCGTGTAGATCTCGACATTGGCCGCGTTCGTGCGCACCCAAGTGTCGCGCGCCACGTCGAGCGTCACGTTCATTCGCAAGTTGGCCATGAGTGGCGACTGCTGGACCAGCTCCGCGTTCGAGTCGTCCGCGCGCGCGGTGTCGACGACCTGAAATAGCGCGGGATCCCGCGTGCTGATGACCTGCTTGTTGTCGGACTCCGGCACGACGATGACGCCATTCAGCACGCCTATACGACCGGTGATGTTCGTTCGGTTGAACGGCCCCTTCACCTGAAGGCTCGCGTCCGCGCGAACAGTCCCCTGGTCGTTGTCCAGGACGCGGGCGTTGTCGGCATCGAGCGTGAGGTCGAACGACGGCTGGCTGAGCGTCTTGATGCCGATCCCACCTCGCGCGAGGATGCGTCCGCCGGCGCGCGCCGCGATCGAATCGATGATGATGGTATCGGCGAGCATCCGGATGGACGCCGTCACGTTCGTTAGGCGCGTCCCGGTTGCCACCAGTCGCACCGAGCCGTTGAGCAGCGCCAGCGCGCCCGCCGTACTCGGGTGCCGCGTCGTCCCGCGCACGCGAACGACGCCGAAGGCACGTCCGTGCACATCGTCGACGGCATCGGTGAACCGCGATACGAGGTCGAGTGGCAGGCCCTCCGACGTGAGGTCGACCGTGATCGGTGCATCGGGCAGGAGGTCACCCGCTCCCGACCCCAGGTTCATCGGAATTCGACCATCCACCACGGCGACGCGTCGCCCGCTGTCCGCCGCCTCGACGTGCGCGATGAGGGCGGGTGATGCGTACGTCACCGTGGCGCGCACGTCGGGGACTCTGGTTCCGCCGTACATCGCCTCGGCAATGCCTAACGCCGCACGGATCCGTGGTGCCCGCGTGGTACCCTCGATGCGCGCGGTTGTGCTGATGAGGCCGCGGAAGTCCAGGTCCGTCTGGGTCAGCGCCGCGAGATCGGCCGCCTGGAAGTTCTCGATCTTGATGTCCAGTCCACCCGCGCCTTCCGGCGGGACATTCCCGTTGACGAAGACACGTCCGTTCTTCCCGTTCGTCAGCTCGACCTTGTCGACGAAGATGCCACCCGATCCCCAGCGAATCGCCGACGGATGCGAGGCAACCCAGCGCGTACTGTCGAAGCGCAAGGCCAGATCGCGCAGGTGGACCTCGTTGTGATCCTTGTGCAGGACGAAGTCTCCACCCGTGCTGTATTCCTCGCCCGATCGCTGGAAGATTCCGAGGGCGAGGTTGCCTGCCGATTCGTGATACGACGAGCGGATCTCGACGCTGTCGAGCGCAAACCCGCCGGCGCGTGCGGAGTCGAGCGATGCACCCACGGCGATCGACGACTTGGGCGTCATCGCGCCGAGCCACGCATACTCGAATCGACCTCGACGCAACGTGTTGCCGCGGAACACGACATCCTGAAGACCCGCGCGCCCTCGAACATCGAAGCCTTTGAGGCCACCGCGAATGACGCCAGCCGCCCGAGCGCTTCCGGCCGTCGAATCACGGCGGATGGGCGCGGGCGGCGCCGGGATCGGCCCCAGCCGCGGGGCATTCGCCCCGGTCGCAAGGCGTTCAATCTCCGTTGCACGTGCGACGGCCGCGGAGTCGGCGCGTGCCTGCGCTACGGTGCGTGCGTATCCGCGCGGCCGCGGTGCCACGGCGCTCGTATCTGCCGCCGGGAAAAATCGATTGAGCGCGCCGAGCGAGTCCACGAACGCGGTGTATCGGAGTTCGCCGCTCTGCCCGGGTGCGAGGCCGAACGTTCCACCTATGCCAAACACCGTGTGCGGTCCGCTGACGGTCGCGGTGTCGACATGCAACATGCCGCTCGCGGCCGAAACGCGGACGAGTGCCGAGTCGATCGCGACCGTGTCGATGGTGGATGTGGCGAGGTTCGCGCCGAACGCCGCCTGCATCGTTGCCGGGTCGACACCGCGCCCGCGCGCGAACGCCGTTGCGGTGAGCGATGTCGCCGGCGCCTTCGCCACGACACTCTTCGCGTTGAACACGCGCATCTGGGCGTTGAGATCGTAGCCCTTGTCTTTGCTCGCGAGATCGACCGTGCCGTGCGCATCGAGAGCGCCGCCACCAGCGAGCGCGAGCCGCGCATCGATCGTGAGGTTACGAAGATCGCCCGTGGCCCGCACCGGACCCGCAGCAGCGCCCTGCAGTCCGGCAGCCGGCGCGAACTTCCCGACCTCGACCAGCGACAACGGGAGCAGTCGTGCGTCCACATCCATCCATGGCGTGGCGCCTAACCGGAGCGTGGCGTTACCAGCGATACGCGAGCGTAGCCCGGCGTCCGTGTGCGTGAGATCGGTGCGCACGACGAGCTGACGGTCAGTCTCGCCATTGAGGCGCGCCGATCCGCGGACGGACCCCGCGATCGGTAGCGTCGACATGAACGTCCGCGCCATCCCGACCTGCACGGGATCGAGTGTCACGTCCAGATCGCGGAACCTCACGCCACGTCCCGTCGTGCCCACCGCACCTTTCGCAACCACTCGGCTCCGGCCATAGCGCGCGTCGTCGAACGCCACATCGCCATCGACGTGCATGAGACCCGGTGGGCCATCGAGCTTCGCGGCGCCGCTCAATGTTCCATGCCGGGGAATCTCGAACCCCGGGACCATCTGCTCGATCAAGTGCGTGTCCACCGATGAGAACCGAATATCGGTGTCGTGGAACCAAAGACTGTCCCCGACCATCGAGACGGCGAAGTCGCCGCCCGCCCGCGCCGAGTCGATGCGGATGTCGGC
>DATCGG010000380.1:0-2838 GCA_036509075.1 Gemmatimonadaceae bacterium | reverse complement strand
AACCTGCCGCGCACACCAAAGGCGACGCTGCACGCCGTGACCGCGGGTGCGTGTTGGGTGCGCGTCAAAGGACAACCGCCGATCGAGCAGCTGCCGGGCGACGTCGTCCTGCTACCGACCGGAGCGGCACACATCCTCGCGAGCGCGCCTGCGGGACCGACTCGGTCGTGGAGCAAAGTCGCCGCCGGACAAGCACAGAATCCCGCGCACGAGTGCGTGTTCGACGGTCCCGGTGGTGGAAGCTCCACGCACGTCATCTGCGCGGGATTCGAGTACGATCACGAAGTCGCGCAGCCGCTCCTCTCGCTGATGCCACCCGTGCTGTTTCTGTCGGAACGAGAAATGGCCGAGGGGAGTCCGGTGCAGGCGACGCTGCGCATTCTGCGTCACGAGCTCGCCCGACGAACCTCGGGCTCGGCGACGGTGATCGATCGACTGATCGACGTCCTCTTCGTCCAGGTGATCCGCGCGTGGCTGGGGACCGAGGATCGCTCTGGCACGTCGTGGCTGCAGGCACTGCGTGACCCGACCATTGGGCGCGCGCTGTCGTTTTTGCATTCGGACCCGGCGGCGCCGTGGACGATCGAGACGCTCGCGCGCGAGGTGAGTCTCTCGCGGGCGACGCTGACGCGCCGCTTCTCGACGCTGGTCGGCGAACCGCCGCTGTCCTATCTCACGCGCTGGCGCATGGAGCTCGCCGCGCGGCATTTGCGGGAAACGGACAAGGCCGTGAGTGCGATCGCGCGAAACGTCGGGTACACATCCGAGTTTGCATTCTCGCGTGCGTTCTCTCGTCTGCGCGGACTACCACCGGGCCGGTATCGTGCCGAGCTACGCCAGCGACGCGAGGCGTGAATCGCCGCGCAGGCAACTCTCTGGCGATCGCAGGCGCGGAACATCGTTGCCGGTCAGGGTCGAGTAATCGGTATAGCCGCGTTCGCGACCTCCGTAGAACGTGTCGGGGTCCGGCACGTTGAGCGGCGCATCTACGGCATACCGTTCGACCAGATCGGGATTCGCGATGTACGGTTTGCCAAACGCGACGCAATCGGCGCGACCCGCCGCGATTGCCGCGCTGGCCAGTCTCTTGTCGTAGCCGCCATTCGCGATGTAGTGCCCACCGAAGCGGCCACGCACTTCGTCGAAGTCGAACGGCACCTCGGAGCCGTGAACGTCGCGCTCCATCACGTGCAGATACGCCAGACCGAATGGACGCAGCGCATCGGCGACGCCGTTGAACAGCGCTTGGGGGTCCGAGTCGCGCATGTCGTTGTACTGATTCACAGGCGAGACGCGAACTCCGACGCGGCCGGCTCCCCATACTTCGCACACGGCCGACACAACTTCCTCGAGCAGCCGCGTTCGATTGGCGATCGAACCGCCATACCTGTCCGTTCGGTGATTGCTGCCGTCACGAAGAAACTGGTCGAGGAGGTAGCCGTTCGCGCCGTGCACTTCCACTCCGTCGAAGCCGGCGCTCTTCGCGTTGCGTGCCGCAACGCGGAAACTCTCGATCAGCATCGGCATCTCCGACGTCTCGAGCGCACGCGGCGCGACGAACGCTGTCCTCCCTCGATGAGTGAATGCGTCGCCGGCCGGTTTGATGGACGATGGTGCCACGGGCAGCGCACCGTTCGGGAGCAGCAGCGGGTGAGACACGCGTCCGACGTGCCACAGCTGCAAAACGATGCGACCACCTTTGCCGTGCACCGCATCCGTCACGCGCTTCCAGCCGTCGATCTGTACCGCGCTGTGAATACCCGGCGTGCCCGGGTACCCGTGCGCCATTTCTGATATTGGAGAACCCTCGGTGATGATGAGCCCGGCCGATGCACGCTGCGCGTAGTACGTGGCGTTCATCGGCTGAGGCACGTTGCCCGGCTGGCCCGCGCGATTCCGACTCAACGGAGCCATCACGATACGATTGGGCAGCTCGAGGTCGCCGAGCGCGATCGGGGTGAAAAGGCCTGCTGCCATAGACGTCCTCGAGCAACCGTCCGCGCTCGCTCACATCGCCGCGAATTGACGCTCCACCGCCTTGTGATCCGTCCGCCACGCGGCGTACACCTGCTGGGCCATGGAGTCCGGATAGATATCCTCCTGGTCGTCCGCGACTCCTGCGAGCGTCGTACGCGCGACGTCGATCGCCGGAGGCTTAGGGATCTCGAATGAGCGCGCCATCTCGGTGTCGACGGCTCCGGGGAAGACGGCATGCATGCGAATCCCGCGCTTGGCCAGGTCGGCGCGGAACGACAGCGTGAGCGACCATCCCGCGGCCTTGGACGCATTGTAGGAGGCAACTCCCGGCATGCTCGCCAGGGAGAGAAGCGACAGGATGTTGACGATGCTCCCGTGGTTGCGCTCGAGAATGGGCACGAAGGGCGTGATCACATTCAACAAGCCGAAGAAGTTCGTTTCCATGTCGCCGCGCACGGCATCGACCGGGATGTCGGCGAGCCGGCCGAGGGAAAGCGCGCCGGCGTTGTTGATCAGCAGCGTGACGTCTTTTGCCTGCGCGGCCGCCGCGCGCGCGTCATCGGCGCGCGTGACGTCGAGCTCGAGTGCGCGGATGCGCTGTGGATCGAGACGAACGACGGCGTCCAGGCTCGCGAGATCCCGGCCCGCCGCGTAAATGCGGCGCGCGCCTCGTTCGAGCAGCGCGTCGACGAACGCGCGACCAATTCCACGGTTCGCTCCCGTAACCAGAGCGACTGAGTTTTCGATTTGCATGGTACTCTCCAAAGAGATGCAAGGTGATGCGAGTACCATACGTGCCGTTGTCGAGCCGCCGAATGATTGTTTGCGGCGTCTTTTTGCTCATTCGGCTCACACGTCGCG
>DATCGG010000379.1:0-2791 GCA_036509075.1 Gemmatimonadaceae bacterium | reverse complement strand
GCCAACGAGGCCATCTCGCAACTGAACGGGCGCGACTTCGAGGGCCGCACCCTGAAGGTCAACGAGGCCGAGGAGCGCGGCTCGCGCTCTCCGCGGTCGGGAAGCGGTACGCGCCGCTGGTAGGCGAGACCTTTGGCTCAGGCGAGGACCAGCATCCCCGACAAGCTCTCTGCGTTCAGCAGGTGGCTGTCGGGCAATCCCGTGGCGGGCGATTCGATCTTCAGCGGGTCGGGCGTGCGCTATCAGGTCGCACGGTACTGTGATTACCTCGGCACGAACCCCTGGCCGTTCGCTGATCCGCTCGGGGATGAAGTGGCGCGCGACGGTGCCGTGAGCGCTTATCGGCACTACCTCGACACCTTCAACGTGCCGAGCGCGACGATTGACGCGGTCCTCGTCAGCCTCGATCGTTTCTACGTCTTCCTCGGCCTCGGTCCCGTTCGCTGCGAAGCCGTCAGCCGACCCGATCCCGTCACGATTCGACGGACGTGAGCTGCCGCTCGGCGCCCGCCGGCGCGGCGGCGTTCTTCGACGCGCGATAGGCGGCCGTCATCGCCCCGAGGTGGCGGCCGACCGAGGCGAGCGCGCCGTAGAGGCTGGCTTCCTGATAGGCGATCCCGCGAGCCTGGCAGAAGGCGCGCACGACCGGGCGCATCGCGCGGTAGCGGTCGTGGCTGACGCGCGGGAAGAGGTGATGTTCGATCTGCGAGTTCAGCCCGCCGTAATAGAAGTCGAGGACAGGTGGGTTGGAGATGTTCCGGCTGGTCGTGACCTGTTGCTCGAGGTAGCTCGGCTTGTCGGCCTGGGTGAGGCGCCGCATGCCGATGTGATTGGGGATGAACACCGACGCCGTCATCAGCGAGGAGACGCACGAAACGGCGAGATAGGCGGCGACGGCGGCTCCCCACCCGAACACCAGGCCCGGGACGACGAGAAGGACGATCCAGTGCAAGGGCATCACGAAGCGATCGACGCGGGTCAGCTTCGGCTGCTGGAAGAGGTCGCGGATGCCATCGTAACGGAGGGTCGCCCAGTAGAGGCAGGAGAGCGGCCAGAACGCCCAGCGCTGGATGCGGAGGAAGAAACGCCCGAGGGGAGTCTTCCAGCTCGCGGAGTCGGGGTAGACGGAGAACACGACGCCGAAATGCATGTCCGGATCGCCGTCGATCTCCTGGCAGTGCGCGTGGTGACGGTTGTGGCGAGCGCGCCAGAACCCGAAGCTGAATCCACAAAGGAAGGTCATGCCGAAATGACCCCAGACGTCGTTGACCCATCGCCGCTTCGAGAGCGCGCAGTGCCCGGCGTCGTGGCCGAGGTATCCCATCGTCAGGAGGGCCACCGACGCGAGCGGGACCAGCGCCACCCAGGCAAGCCCGAACGGCAGCGCGAGCAGACCCAGGTACGAGAGAAGGAGCACCGGGATCCAGACGAGGAGCTTCCGCCTCCAGAACCCGGACGGCTCGAGCAAGCCGCGGCGATCCAGCTCGAGGTGAAGATCCCTCAGGGCCTGAGCGTCGTCGGGCCCGGTCTCGGGCAGCTCGGCCGGCGCAGTGTTTGCCGCGGTCATCGGCTCCCCCAACTTAGCATCGTTCGATGCTAAGGGTCCCCCCGGTCATCGACGATTCGGAAGTTGCGCGTCAATTCATCGATTAAATCGAAGGATCGGCCGCCGTGATAGTCTGCCGGCGGTGGAGTGGCTTAACTACCATCACCTGCTCTACTTCTGGGCCGTCGCGCGCTACGGCAGCGTGGCACGCGCGAGCGCCGAGCTTCGACTGTCACAGCCGACGATCAGCGGTCAGGTGAAGCGGCTCGAGGACGTGCTCGGCCACAAGCTGTTCGATCGCGCGGGGCGGAATCTCGTGCTGACGAACGTCGGGCGCAGCGTCTTCCGATACGCGGACGAGATCTTTGCGCTCGGACAGGACCTGATGGGCATGCTGAAGGGGCGGCCGTCGCCCCGACCGCTGCGGCTCACCGTCGGCGTCTCGGACGCGCTGCCCAAGGTTCTGGTGCAGAAGCTGCTTCAACCGGCGTTCGAGCTCGCCAAGGCGATCCACCTCGTTTGCCGAGAGGATCGGGCGGTCGAGGACTTCCTCAGCCAGCTCGCGGGCCAGGAGCTGGATCTGGTGCTGGCCGACCGCCCCCTCGGCCCCGGGATCCGCACCCACGCGTTCAATCACCTCCTGGGCGAGTGCGGGACGAGCTTCTTCGCCAGCGAGAAGCTCGCGAAGCGCCTCCGCCGCGGCTTTCCGGGCTCGCTCAACGACGCTCCGTGCCTGCTGCCCGGCAACCACGCGACGGTTCGACGCCGACTGGACCAGTGGCTCGACGCGGCGAAGCTGCGCCCCGTTGTCGTCGCCGAGTTTGACGACAGCGCGCTCATGTACGCGTTCGGCGAGGACGGGCGAGGGTTCTTCCCGGCGCCGACGGTGTTCGAAGAGGAGTTTCGCCGCCGCTACAACGTCCGCGTGGTCGGCCGAAGCAAGGCGGTGCGCCAGCAGTTCTACGCGATCTCGGTTGATCAGCGGCTGCATCACCCTGCCGTGATGGCGATCGTCCACGCCGCGCGGGAGGATCTCTTCCGTTAGCTTGAGAGCAACCAGGGACGCTGGGGGCTCTCCAGCATGCCCTGGACTCGAATCTTCGAGCCGTCCATGTAACCGGACGCCCACGCAAACGTGTAGCTCTCACCGTCGCCGTCGGTGTTCTGCACGCGCAAGGGCGACCGATCGAGCGCGCTCAGGAACGTCACCAGACGTGACTCGTTGGTCGTGACATCGAGGGTCGT
>DATCGG010000378.1:0-6846 GCA_036509075.1 Gemmatimonadaceae bacterium | reverse complement strand
CACGCTCAAAGACCCTGTCCCAAGGCCGGGGCGACAGTCTAGTAAGATCGTTGCTTGGACGGGTAACTGGCATGCTATCGTGGGCCGTTCGCGACGCTTTGGGGTAGGGGGACGAGCTTGCGGCATACTTAGCAAGCCTGCGTCGCATGTTCTACTAACTGGGTGATCTA
The DNA here is from genome assembly GCA_036509075.1 of Gemmatimonadaceae bacterium. Lineage (GTDB taxonomy): Bacteria > Gemmatimonadota > Gemmatimonadetes > Gemmatimonadales > Gemmatimonadaceae > JAJKIV01. The sequence continues at coordinate 6,676 of DATCGG010000378.1, read as the reverse complement.
ACCCATTGGACACCGAGGGGCCCCGCTCCAACTAGTTCCAGCTAATTAAACTCGCCAGGGCAAGCAGCCAAGAAATCATTAACGCGTCACCTCCCATTCGTAACGTCATACGCGCTTGTTAGGCAGCGTATGCGACTCAGGTTGGCTCCGCTCGTACTACGTTGACTTGGACTTACCCGCTCAACTCGACTCCGCTCCGTGCGGGAACGGGGGCCGACTCGGTTGTCTTTTGTCTAACTAGAGAATCGCTTGGGACTCCTGATCTCGGAAGTTTGCACCCCAACCACTTCACTCACTTCACGACACGGTATCGAATTCGCTACCTCGTATGCGCAATCCAGCGATTCGTCGCGTCCAGCACGGCAAGCACACTCGCCGTCTCCGCGCTCTCCCGGATCTCGCAGCTTCCCGTCAACAACGCACTCGTCCGACCGAGCCGCGCCGTCACCCCCACGAACACGAACTCCCGATCGAACGCCTCGATCAACCGCACGCCATCCAACGCCAACGCGCGATCGCTCGGCTCCGCCTGCGCCAGCGCCTGAAGCGCCGCTCGCGCCGCGAGCTCGATCCGCGATCGCTCGTTCTCCATCCCCTCCGCCTCGCCTACGAAGGACTCATCACCCTTCTTCAGCGTCACCCGACACGCGATCCCCTTCGCGCGTGACCGACGGACCTCCACGTCCTCGAAATAGAGCAGGCGCCCACTGATCCGCTCGAGCTTGAGCGGCAGCGTCGGCGCGGCCGGCGGTACGACCTTCGCGGCAGCCGCGGCAGCCGCGGCATCCGCAGCCGCCTTCGCCTCACGGGCCTCCTTCTCCTTCGCCGCCTCGCGCTGCTCCTTCGTCGGCTGTGACTCCAACGTCGTCGCCACCGAAATCTTCCGGTGGTCCACGCGCATGCCGAGATGCGCGATCAACGCGCTCTCGATGTTCCGCACCGTCTGCTTCGGCGTGACCTCGGATGTGGTCAGCACATGAATCTCATCCACCGCGCCGTTCTCGCTCGCGATGATCCGCGCGGCAATCACGCCGGGCAACGTCGCCAGCAGCTCCTCCGCACGCTTGATGGGTAACACACTACCGGCGATCAGAGGCGACGAATGCGGTAATGGCTGCGGCACAGTCATGTAGGAGGGGACGTTTCGGGCTCGGGCGCAGCCCAATGCGGCGGTGGTCTAGGGACCGCCTTCCGCCAGCATCCGGTCGACCGACCGGGGGGGATTTTGACCGGACTATTATGCGGGCGACTGAGCTGTTAATCAAGCGCGGAAGTGTCGACAACCAATTGGTATTCTCTAAGCTTCCGATACAGCGTGCGCTCTCCGATCCCTAACAACTCTGCTGCCTTACGACGATTCCCGCGCGTGTCCCGCAACGCCGCTTCGATCGCCGCCCGCTCGATCTCCGCCATCGTCATCCCCGGTCGAATCGTCACCACACTCGGCGGCGGCGCCTGATCGCGCGGCTCGATCCCGACCCCGCCGAATCGCGGCGAGACCGGCGTGCCAGACGCCTCCCCCGCGCCAAGGGACGGGCCAGGGCCCAGCGCGGCCGCACCGGCCATCGTACCGTCCGTCACAGCAATTGGCATCCCAAGCGCACTCCCCGTCGCTCGGGCCAGGTGCTCCCGAGCCAGTCGCTCCTCGGCAAGCTGGCGGCGCAGTTCCTCGACCTGAAGCTTGAGCTCCACGAGGCTTCGCACGATGAACTCGAGCTCCCTGCCCTCCACCCCCGCACGCTCGCGCATCACCGGCCCGACGTGCACCGGAAGGAATCGCGCGCCGCCACCCTCGCGAATCTGCCGGGGAATGTCCGCCGGCCCGATCTCCCGGCCCGGCGCCAGCACCACCATGCTCTCCACGAGGTTCCGGAGCTCGCGCACGTTGCCAGGCCATGCGTAGTCCACCAGCATCTCCAGCGCCTCGGGCGAGATCCCCTTGAACGGCCGATCGTGCTGCCGCGAGAGCTCGGTGATGAACTGCCTGACGAGAATCGGGATATCCTCGCGCCGCTCGCGCAGCGGGGGCAGGTAGACGCTCAGGACGTTGAGGCGGTAGTACAGGTCCGAGCGAAACCGGCCTTCCTCGACCCCGTCGCGCAGCGGCTTGTTCGTCGCGGCGACGACCCGGACGTCGACGGGAATGCTCTGCGTGCCGCCCACGCGCGTGATCTCGCGCTCCTCCAGCACGCGCAGCAGCTTGACCTGCGTCGCCAGCGGCACGTCGCCGATCTCGTCGAGGAACAGCGTGCCCGTGTCCGCAAGCTCGAAGCGTCCGATGCGCCGTTCGGCCGCGCCCGTGAAGGCGCCCTTCTCGTGCCCGAACAACTCGCTCTCGAGAAGCGTCTCGGGGAGCGCGCCGACGTTCACGGCGATGAACGGCTTGTTGCGCCGAGGGCTCAACCGATGAATGGCCCTCGCGACGAGCTCCTTGCCGGTGCCGCTCTCGCCTTCGACCAGCACCGTGCTCGAGACCGGGGCGATCTGCTCGACCTTCACGAGAACTTCGCGAATCCCTTCGGACTGCCCGATGAGCCCCGTTAGGCGCGACAGTCGCTGGCGGTCGAGCAGCCGACGGATGGTGTCTGCCACCTCATCGACCACGATGGGCTTGGCGAACACCTCCACGAAGCCGATCGCCTTGAGCCGCTCGTCGATCTCCGGGTCGCGCACGTCGGCCAGGCCGACGACGGCCACGCCTTCCCACAGCATCTCGCGCACGAGCGCGACGTTCTGCGGGTCGACCAGCGCCCCGGTCATGACGATCAGGTCCGGCTTCTCGCGGCGGATCGCGCCGCGCACGTCGTCCAGCGGCGAGACCACCGCTGTCTCGACGCCCGACCGCTCGAGCTGTGCGTTCAGCCTGACGGCCGGCTCGACATCCGTCAGTGAGATGAGGACTTTCACGGCACCCGACTATCGATTCTCAATGATCCGTCCTGTCGCCTCGAACGATCGACACCGCGTGATCCACGATCGGGACCAGGGCATGGAGCGCGTCCCGAACGCCGCCGGGTGAGCCGGGCAGGTTCACGATGAGCGTCCGGCCTCGCGACCCGGCAACACCGCGGGAGAGCGCCGCGCGGGGAAAGCTGTCGATGCACACCACGCGAAGCCGTTCCGCGATCCCGGCGGCTTCCCGGTCGAGCACCGCGCGCGTCGCTTCCGGCGTGTTGTCGCGCGGCGAGAGCCCGGTGCCACCGGTCGTCAGGACGAGGTCGGCCTCATCGCCGTCGCACCAGGCCAGGAGCTGCCTAACGATCTCCACCGAGTCGTCAGGCACGAGGGCCCGGGCGACCAGGGCATACCCGCGCTCACTCGTCCACGTGACGATCCCGTCGCCGGAGACGTCCGCCCGCTCGCCCCGCGCTCCGGCATCGGAGATGGTCAGCACAGCAACGCGCATCTGCTCAGTTCCCGGTTCCCCGTTCCCGGTTCCCGCCGCGCCTAGAGATGAGACCCGTTCTTGTAAAACGGCGTCTTCACCACCTCCGCCTTCACGATCTTGCCGCGAATGTCGATCCCCAGCTCGCTGCCCGGCTTCGCGTTCGCCGTTGGCAGATAGCACGTCCCGATGGGAATGTTGAGCGACGGGCTCAGCGTGCCGCTGCATACCACGCCACTCGGCTCGCCGTTGGAGACGACCGGATAGCCGTGCCGCGGGAACGCACGCTCGGAGGTCGTGAAGCCAACGAGCTTCCTCGGAATCCCCTGCTCCTTCTGCCTGACGAGCGCCTCGCGTCCCACGAAGTCACCCTTCGGCAACTTCACGATCCACGCGAGATTTGCCTCGAGCGGCGTGACGGTGTCGTCGATGTCGTTGCCGTAGAGCGCCATTCCCATCTCGAGACGCAGCGAATCCCGGCAGCCGAGTCCGGCCGGTGTCACTTCGCCAGTTGCCATGATTGCGCTCCAGATGTGCGCGGCGTTCGCGTTGTCGAAGTACAGCTCGAACCCATCCTCGCCCGTGTAGCCGGTCCGCGACACGATGACGTCGGGGATGGAAGCCACCGTGCCCACGGCGAAGTGATAGTACTTGATGTCCGACAGCGTGACGTTCGTCAGCGGCTGGAGGATTCTCGCCGCCTGCGGACCCTGCAGCGCGAGCAGCGCGATCTCGTCGCTCACATCCTCGATGCGCGCGTCGAAGCGATCGAGGTGCCGACTGATATGGGCGAGGTCCTTCGCCACGTTCGACGCGTTCACGACCATCATCAGGTGGTCGTCGAAGCGATAGACGAGACAGTCGTCCTCGAACGTCCCGCGATCGTTGAGAATCGACGAGTAGTGCGCCTGTCCGACCGCAAGCGCCGCGACGTCGTTCGTCGTGACGTGATTGACGAACTTCACGGCGTCCTTGCCGCGCACGAGGAACTCGCCCATGTGACTCACGTCGAACATCCCCGCCCGCTCCCGCACCGCCTTGTGCTCAGCGGTGATCCCGGTAGGGTATTGCACCGGCATCTCGTACCCGGCAAACGGCACCATCTTCGCACCGAGTGCGACGTGGATATCGTGTAGTGGCGTGCGCTTGAGCGTCGCGCCGGCGTCGGTCGTGGTCATGGGTCGTTGCTCCTGCGGTTCCGAAAGGCTGGTCAGGCCAAGCCGTCGCGACCGCTCGGGCTGACCCTCGCTGGCTCAGGAAAAACACGGAAGGCAGGAATATGCCGGACTGGCAGGTAGCGGCGGTAGTCCGAAGAGTCCTCGTGACCGTCCTGGTGCTGACGCTGGGATCAACTCGAGTTGCGGCTGGCCAATTCGCCTCGCTCGGCGGCAAGACCGCGGGAGCCCAGGTCCTGGTCATCGGCACCTACCACATGAGCAATCCGCGGCTCGACGCCGTGAACGTCACGGCCGACGACGTTCTCGCCCCAAAGCGGCAGCAGGAGATCGAACAGCTCGCCGCAACGCTCGAATCGTTTCGGCCGACCAAGGTGCTCGTGGAGATCCCGTATGGACGCGATTCGACGTCGAACTCGCTCTATCGGCGCTACGTCGCGGGGAGCTACACGCTCGACCGGACCGAGATGCAGCAACTGGGATTTCGCATCGCGAAGGGCGCTGGCCTTCCACGCATTTACGGGATCGACTACGACCTCGACGTGAACCTCGCGAGCGTGATGGTGTGGGCACTGACACACGGACAGCCGGAGCTCGCCGGCGCCGCGCAGTCGCTGACCTCGCGGCTCCTGACCGAGGCCGACAGCATGATGAAGCACGCGACGGTTTCCGAGATCATCGCCGCGCTCAACTCGCCGCGCGCGGATTCCGCCCAGGGCATCTATCTCGCCGCGCTCCGGGTCGGAGCCGACACGAGCTATCCGGGGGCCACCGCCGCGGCGCGATGGTACGAGCGCAACCTCAAGATCACGTCGAACATCCTGCGCGTGATCGACGCGCCGAGCGACCGTGTCCTGGTGCTGATCGGCGCCGCGCATGGGCCGATCCTGCGGGAACTGCTGGAGCGCGTTCCGGGAATCCGCGTTGTGCCGACGGCGAGCGTGCTGCGGGGCCAGCCATCGCGTTAGGCGGGGCCCTCGCGCTCGGCGTCTCGGTCGAGCTCTCGATCGGTCACGGTGCGAATGTTCCCAACCTTTGGCGGGGACCCGGTGACCATTGCTCGAGCAACCTCAAAGAGTACAACCGGCTTCGGCTTTGTCACCTTCATGTACGTCACGGACTCGGCCTCGACGAGAATGAGGGCGATCCGCGGATCGTTCGACGACCCGTCACGATCGCCGCCCTCATCGCCGAGCCACGCCTTCCAGTCGGGCTTGTAGAGCTCCTGCACGAGCCCGCGATCCGTTGTGACGGTCGCAAGTCCGGAAACGGACACCCATTCGCGTGACCGATCCTTGTAGTACGCGAGGTTCACGTGCGGATCGGACATGAGGTCGTCGAGCTTGTGGGTCTCGATGTTGGTCATGAACCAGAGATCCATGCCCGACGTGCGCTCCTGCGTCTGCATTGGCCGTGATACCAGATGGCCGTCGGCGCGGCGCGTGGTGAGCATCGCGATCTCGATCCCGTCGATGAGGTCGTAGAGATCGTCCAGCTTCTTGTCGGTCGTTACTGCATCGTCCGTGTTCTTCGCAACCGCCTTGTCGGCCATCGTAGTTCCTCCCATGTGAATTCACTAACGACGCCGAGGGCACGAGACGTGCCGGCGGCTCTCTCGAATCCCGGGAGGTCATGGGCTGCGCGCGCGAGGCGAAGCGGCAGAGCGCCAGCCCTTGACCTTCACTCGATGCCGTCGGAACGTATGCGGCCTGTCGATCGGGATTGCAGCACCGGAGTGTCGCGGACGCGGTCGGAGCCGCCCCTGACTCACGGAGGACGGACGATGACGGTGCTGTTCGTGGGTGCAAGTCATGCAACTGCGCCGCTTCCACTCGTCGAGCATTTGTCGTTCAGCACCGACGATGCTGTGGCGACGCTCGCGCGCGTGTCGACGGGCGACCTTCGACCTACGCTGCCCGTCCGCGAGCTCGTGTTGCTCTCGACCTGTCATCGCGTCGAGCTGTACGCCGTCTCCGCCGATGACGCGACACCTCCGAGTGCCGCGCTCGATGCAATGGCCGGCTTGCTCGCCAGCCGGAACAACGGCGCCGAGGCTTTCGATGCGCACGTGCGACGTCTCGTTGGGTCCGAGGCGACTCGACACCTCTTCAGGGTT
>DATCGG010000377.1:0-4721 GCA_036509075.1 Gemmatimonadaceae bacterium | reverse complement strand
GTCCCTAGTCCCGATGTCCCTAGTCCCGATGTCCCTACCGGAAGCCCCACACTGGCCAGCGGTCCACAAACGGAGCGCCGAACGTCAATCCGTTGTAGCCACCGGTGCCGTCTACGTTCGCGGTCATGACCATGATCCCGCCACCAGAGACGAGCTCCTCCCACGCGAGCTTCTTGCCGTCCGGCGACCAATTCGGCGTGATGCACGGAGTACCATACCCGGGGCCTGTGAAGTCGAAGACGTTCCCACTACCGCCCACGTCGGCGATGTGAATCCCGCACGACGTTGGGGTCGGATCGGTCTGGAACGCGATCCGCTTGCCGTCAGGCGACCACGCCGGCGCGGACGTCTTCGTGAAGGTCCCCGTGTACAGCGGCGTCGTCACCTTGGTGGTCACGTCGGTGATGAGAACGCGCGACGCACCGTTGGCCGCGCTCACGTAGGCGATGCGCGTGCCATCCGGGGACCACGCCGGGGCCGTCTCCTGGGCAAGGTCGTTGGTCGTCAGGCGGAACGGCACCGCGCCATTCGCCAGCATGACCCAGATGTCATACGAGCCGTTCTTGGTGCTCGCGTACGCGATCTTCGTGCGATCCGGCGACCACGACGGGTCGATCTCCTGCGACGGCGAGAACGTGAGCTGCGTGACGCCGCTGCCGTCGGCATTCATCGAGAAGATCTCGTAGTTGTTATTCGCGGTGCTCTTCGTGAACGCGATCTTCACGTGATCGGCCGACCACGTGGGACGATCGCCATCGGCGAGCTTCTTCTTGTTGGAGCCGTCGCCGCCCATGACATAGATCTCGGGCGTCACGTCGGCGGCTGACGTGCGGTGACTGTATACGATCCTCGTACAGGCATCGGGGCACCTGAAGGGGATGACCATTGCCGACGCCGAATCGGGGGCGATCATGTTCGGCCGCACGGCGGTCGGCGTGGTATCGGAGCACGCGGCCGTGGCGACGACCGCGGTTGCGAGGGCTGTGGGGACGAGACGGGAAGCCGCGGAGCGCGTGCCGCGGGCGGCGCTGGTGATGGAACGCATGATCTTCTCCAGAGCGCAGAATGCGCTCGACGTGTTGTCGGTGACTGAGATGGGGCGAACCCCGCGAGGTCGTCCGCTCGCACTCGGCGCGCGGATCGACGCGCTGCAGGATGCGCGGCCGAGTCACGTCGAAGTCACACGAGAATCACCCGTGCGCATGTGTAACGCGACGAAGGTGTTAGGGGGCGTCCTGAGCCGCTGTGCGCAGCGCTCGCGCTACCTCGACTGGCCCGCGTTCACCCCGTCAGTCGCCCCAGCAGCCGCACGACCCAGACACCCGCCGCGATGACGCCGACGACGAGCAGAATCGCGGCGAGAATCACGAGGGCGACCACGCCCCGACTTGCGGCCTTCGTCCTGGACGGCGACGCGAGGTAGCGCTCGAGCAGATCGATGTTGCGGCGATTCGACTTCATGCCGACGTCGAACAGGTCACCAAGAACGGGAACGACACCAACCAGGCTGTCGAGCGCAATGTTTCCGAGCATCCGGGTCAGGACGGACGCGGGCACGCCTTCCTGCGCCGCGACCATCAGGATGTAGCTGGACATGAGCCCGCCGATCATGTCGCCGACGCCGGGGATGAGGCCGATGATAGGGTCGAGCCCGATGCCGATGTTCGTGCCCGGGATGCGAATGAGGTCGTCGAGCAGACGCGCGAGGCCCCGAGCCCGGGCGACCCCGCTGGTCTTGCCGAGCGCAGTGCCGGGAGGAGTGGAAACGCGCGCGGGACGTGAGCGGATATCCATTGTCGCTCTTCTATTCAACTCTCAGGCCGTTTGTCCGCGGTCACCCCGACCGTGGCGAGGGATCGCCGCCGTCCCGACCGAGGTGCCGGGCTCCTCCTGCCGCCTGCCGCCTGCCGCCTGCCGCCTGCCGCCTGTCGCCTGTCGCCTGCCGCCCGTTGCCCGTCAGCCGCTCTTCAGCCGCCTAACGACCGCGTCGTAGCGCGGATCCGACCGCAGCGGTGCCAGCAGCGAGTCGGCTTCGATTGCCTCCGCGCTCACCTGGTGGCTTGCCCCGGCGCACTCGAGCGCCGCGAGAGCGTTCGCCTTGTCTCCCAACTGGGCGAGCGCACGCGCTTGCCCGAAGCATACCCCGCCATCGTCCGGCTTGATGATTCGGGCGATCTGGAGCGCATAGGCTGCGTGTGTATAACGCTTGGCGTCGAAGAAGTCTCGCGGGACGTAGAACGACATGTGCATGACGATGCGTTCCAGCGCGCGGCGTGCGGCGATGGCCGCGGTCGAGTCGTCCGCGCGGGCCGCGTCCCGGCGTAATGCGTCGAGCTCGAGTCGCTTGCGCGCCTGATCGATCGATGGTGGTGATGGGGCCGCCTTCAGTTCCCCGATGAACGCGACCAACGCCGAGCCGAGCTTCATGTCTCGCTCGCCCAGGGCCGCTTCGACAGTTGCTGCGCGACGCACGCGTTGGTCCCGCTCGAGTGCCGCCAACCTAACGGCGGCCGCGCCCACGTCCGTGAGTCCGTCGAAGTCGGCGCGGACGAGGCGATACTGTCGGGCGGCCACCGGTGCGTCACCGGCCGAGTCGATTCGGGCGGCCCGCGCGAGCCACGCTCCGTACAGGGAATCGATCCACGGCTGTTGTCGTGGCTTCAGGCCACGGCGCATTGCCTGGAGCTCCAGCCATTCGACGGCGTGCGTCGAGAGCTCGGTCGGCGGCCATTGGTGCCCGCCATCGAACCGCTCGATGTGGTGGATCGCACCAGTGGCGTCCAACTCGGCGTCGAACGACCGGAGCTCCTCGTAATTCGGGTCGAGGATCCCGATCGTCCCGAACAACACGGGTGATGACTTACCGATGTTCGACTGTATCCACGCGCGTCCGCCCGGAACCGCAGCTCCCGCCCCGATGATTCCGGTGATGGTACCGGGAAGCTGCGTCGTCATCTCCCACGCAAACCGTGCCGTGCCGGAGAAGCCGACGAGATAGAAGCGTCGCGAGTCGATCGGCAACGATCGCTGCACGTCCTCCAGCATCGCGTTCATCGCCTTGTAGTTAGGCTCTGCTGGACCGTCGCTGAGTGTGTTGTACGAGCTGATCGCGATATAGCCGAGGCGTTCCGCGACCGGCTGGAACCGCTGGAGTGGGATGAGGGCGCGCCCGCGCGGATCCAGCAGGAAGAGGATCGGCCATTGCCGGTCGCGCGTGAAGGACGAGGGCAGATACAATGCATAACGCTGGGTCGTGTCCGCGCGCGACGTGATCCGCTGGACCACCCGGCCGGCGGGGAGCGTCGCGTCGATGCGATGCGTTGCCGTGTCCATGCGCGCGAGTGCCGAGTCTGGCGGCGTCGCTTGCGCGGGGAGCCACATTGGCACCGCGAAAACCATAGTCGCGAGCGACAACGCTCGCTGCGCGACCGCCCGAAAGCGACGCCCCCGCATTCGCATCGATTCCGCCTTACGCGACGCCAAAGCGGATGGCGTTCACGGCATCCTCGAGCGCGTCCGCGTTAGGAACGGTGCCCTGCGCCAGGCGCGGCGACCCGCCGCCTCTACCTCCCGCGGCCGCGAGCGCCGGCTTGAGGAGGTTGCCGGCATCGACGCCGGAGTCATCAGCCGCCGCGACGAGCACCGTCGGCGGGGACAGAACCGCCGCGACGAACACCGTCTTCGGCAAGGCCGCGAAAGCCTGCGCAAACGGCCGGATCTCTTCCAGGGACCCGCCATCCCGACGGAGGACCGCGACACGAACGCCGCCGGACGTGGCCGCGGTCATGTCGTAGAGCGCACGGGCCTGGTGCACGGCGAGCTCGCCTTCGAGTCGTTTGCGCGCGGCCGCAGTATCGCGAAGCTCGGCACTCTGTGCGGCGACGAGCGCGGGTGCTTCGGTGAGGGACGCCTTGACCGACAGTGCGATCGCGGAGAGCGCCTCGAAATCGGCGCGTGCCTGACGAACCACGCGTACGCCACAAAGGAACTCGACGCGCGTTTGTTTTCGAATACGTTCCATACCGCGGAGGGTGATCGCGCCAATCTCACCCGTGGCGCGCACATGGGTGCCCCCACAGGCGCTGCGATCGAGCTCGGCGATGGTTACAATCCGCAACGTGCCCGCTCGCGGCGGTAGTTTGCGCAGGCCGGCCGCGGTGGACGCGTCCTCGAAGCCCACGCTCACCGGCCGATTCTGCCATACGATCTCGTTCGCGCGCCGTTCGGCGTCGCCTAACTGGGCGGCGTCGATCGCGCCGACGTCGAGGTCGAGTGATGACCGTTCGGCGCCGAAGTGAACGCTGACCGTCTCGTAGCCGAACAGGTCGGCGAACACCGCGGACAGGAGGTGCTGCCCGGTATGCTGCTGCATGTGATCGAAGCGTCGCGCCCAGTCGATGGTGCCGCGCACGGTGTCGCCGATCGCGTGGCCGGAGAGTGGGGCGGTGAGCACGTGCGCGACGCGCTCATCCTCGTCGACGACGTCGGCGACCTGCGAGTCGCCGAGCGAGCCCACGTCGTACGGCTGGCCGCCTGACGTGGGGTAGAAGGCGGTTTGGTCGAGATACACCCGCTGCCCGTCGGCGGAGACATCGGTAATGCGTCCGTCGAAGGCGGTGGCGTAGGCGTCAGTATAGTAGAGTCGGGAGGTCATCTGGCTCGCTGTATGCTCGCGCCGAGTCGCAGTGGGTCGTGAATCACCAGCACCCGAGGAATTCCCC
>DATCGG010000376.1:0-10152 GCA_036509075.1 Gemmatimonadaceae bacterium | reverse complement strand
ACTGCAGCGCGCGGCTCGCGAAAACGGCGCGCTTGGCCGCCGATGTGAAGACACGCAGCGAAACTTTCGGCTCCCTCGCCTCGGGAACGCGGAGCGCCCGGAAGTCACGCAGCATTGACGCAAGTTCAAGAATCTGCTCGTGCCATGCGAGAAGTATCGAGCTTTGTTGCTATGAGCCCTTGCTTAAAGGCCTGGAACTTCAGCCGCAGGAGCTCAATCATAAGCTCCACGCTGGCGAGGTTACGCTCGTAGTTCCGGTAGGCGCTTGACCGCTCTCGTTCGGAAGCGCTCGCGTGCCTCGCTTCGGAATTCGATTCGTTCAACGTCACGGTCCAGGATGGTGGCCGGATGTTGCCAAGAATGTTGCCATCTCGCGCGAAGAAGCGTGAGGCGAGTGGCGTAACTTCACGGAGGGCACAGGATTCGAACCTGTAAGCGCCTTTCAGCGCGGCGGTTTTCAAGACCGCTGCATTAGCCATTCTGCCAGCCCTCCCGGGCAGCGAAGCCTGATGCGACGAACCCGCGCGGTCAACCCCACCCAGGCCGGCTGGCCCGATTCTCTCACACCATCCTTTCATCTGTCGCGTCTCATCGCCAAGCTCTGCTAGGCAATCGTTCCACGCACTCTCCAATCGATCCATGCCGATCCTGCGCCACGCGCTGCTCGCTGCGCTCGTCTCCAGCGCCGCTGCCGCCCAGCAGTCCACGCAACCGCTTCCGCTCAAGCTCGATCCGACCAAAACCGCGCCGGCGATCACGACCGCGGACCTCATGACGCGCATCTACCGCTTCGCCGACGACAGCATGCGTGGACGCATGGCGGGGAGTCCCGAGGCGATGAAGGGCACCGAGTACATCGCCGGTGAGCTCAAGCGTCTCGGCCTTCAACCGGCCGGTGACAGCGGCACGTATTACCAGAACGTGCCGTTCGGCGTGCAGACGCTGGATTCGTCGTCGACCATTCAGATCGGTGAGACGACGTTCAAGGCGGGGAACGACTTCCTCGCCAGCGCGCCGCTCGGAACTCCGTCGGAGCCGCGAACGCTCGAGGTCATCTTCGGCGGTCAGGCCATCGACACGATGAACGTGCTCGCGCCGGAGAAGGTGCGGGGCAAGCTGCTGCTGCTCCTGCCCGCCGCCGCTCCGCCCACCGACGTGCAGGCGTTCATCAATTCGGAAGGGTTCAAGCGCTATCAGGCGTCCGTGACCGCGGCTGCGGTGATCGCACTCGTCGGGCCGGCACAGTTTCCGCCGACGGTCGTCCGCAACGCATTCACCCCGAGCCCGTTCGTGCAGCTGATCCCGGAGCAGCCGCCGCCGACTCCCGCGACCCTCCAGCTCACTCAGCCCGCCGCCACGGCGCTGCTCGGGGCACCTAACGCGATGCCGGCCAAGGGAAGCGCCGGCAAGACGGCGCAGGTCAACCTGAAGTTCGTGATGACGCACCGTCCCGGGCGCAACGTCGTTGCCGTTCTTCCGGGCGGAGATCCGAAGCTCAAGGGTGAATACGTCGCTCTCGGCGCGCACAGCGACCACGTGGGCCTGCGAGCGCAGGGGCCGGTGGAGCACGACTCGACTCGCGTATTCAACACGGTCGTTAGGCCGCAGGGCGCCGATAGCCCCAACCGCCTCCCGACGGCCGACGAAGTGGCGCGGATGAAGACGATGATCGACAGCGCGCGGGCGGCGATGCCGCCGCGTCAGGATTCGATCAACAACGGCGCCGACGACGACGGCTCCGGGTCCATGGGTGTGCTCGAGATGGCGGAGGCCTTCGCGAGCGCCAAGCCACGGCCGAAGCGCTCGATCCTGTTCGTCTGGCACATGGGCGAAGAGGAGGGAATGCTTGGCTCCCGTTACTTCACCGACCATCCCACGGTGTCGCGTGACTCGATTGTCGCGCAGCTCAACGTGGACATGATCGGACGAGGCGGGTCGACGGATATCACCGGCCAGGCGAAGGACGGGTCGCTCATCCACGGGCGCGACTCCGGGTACGTCCAGGTCATCGGATCGCGTCGTCTCTCGACAGAGCTCGGCAACCTGATCGAGGACGTGGACACGAAGACGAAAGCGAACCTGCAGATCGACTACGCGCTCGACGCGGACGGACATCCGCAGAACATCTACTGCCGCAGCGATCACTACATGTATGCGCGCTACGGCATCCCGATCGCGTTCTTCACGACCGGCGGACATCGCGACTACCATCAGGTGACCGACGAACCGGAATACCTCGACTTCGATCAGTATCGCCGGGTGACGCAGTTCATTTACGACGTCGCGTGGCGCGTTGCGGACCTCGATCACAAGCCGGTGGTGGACAAGCCGAAGCCCGATCCGAACGGCGCGTGCAAGCAGTAGTGGACTGACCGCTCGGTGCGCACACCTGGTTGCCCGCTGGTGACGATGGCGGGCAATCACAGGTTAGGCGTCGTGAATTGCGCTTCTCGTGCAGGGTGCCGCCCAAGAAGCCCACGCACCTAACGCCCAACGAGCGAACAGTCGCTTTCCATTCGATGAAGTTGGATGCAGGACGACACGGCCGACGGCTGTGGCGCGCGGCCGCACTCGCGCCGCTCGTGTTCACCACGGCCCTCTCCGGCTGCAGCGACTCGGTCGGCGCGAGCGATGACAGCTTCGATGTCGTATTCGATTTCTCGAACGACTACCAGGGCTGGGTGCCGGGGTTCGTCGACTATCCCGTGGGCAAGGAGACCGAGTGGGCCATTGGGTCATCGCTGGCCCCGCTCCCCGCGCCGCTCGATCCGGCGCGCAAGGGCATTCTGCTAACCGGCGCGAACCACAGCGACGATCTGTTCATGTACATCACGCGCGAGGGGCCGCGCCTCGGGCCTAACGCGTCGTACGTGATCCGCTACCGGGTGACGGTGGCGACGAACGCGCCGAAGAATTGCGCCGGGATCGGCGGCGCGCCGGGCGAGTCCGTCGTGCTGAAGGTGGGCGCGACGCCGACGGAGCCGGCACGCATCGTCGACGCCGCCCAATACTACCGCGCGAGCTTCGATCACGGCTCACAGCTGGTGGGAGGTCGCGACGCGTTGCCGGTGGGTAACATCGCGACCTCCAATACCAACTGCGCGGTGCCGCGCTACGAGCTCAAGTCGTTCGACAGTGCGCCGCTCGCGGTGGCCACGTCGGCCAGCGGACGGCTGTGGTTCGTCGTCGGCGTCGACTCGGGCTTCGAGGGCACCACGGCGGTGTACATCACGTCCGTGCGCGTGGCGATTGGCCCGGCCTAACGCCGCCGGTGTCATCAGTTTTCCTGCTTTTTCCCGCTTTCCGGCTTTACGGGAAGCGGGATCGCGGGCGAACGGCTATCACCCTCCGCGCCTAACGGCGGAAGGCTCTGCGCCGCGCTGAAGAGGTCCGCGAGCCGAGTGGCCTTGGCGACATTCTCGGCGGTGGCCAGGACGCGCTTGGCCTCGTCCGCATGGCCCTGCGCCCGCTGCGCTTCGGACAGCATGAACCCCGTGGACACATAGAGCGCCGGGATCCCGACCGACGCGCGATCCGGCCAGTCGCCTTTCTTCACGATCGACTTCGGCGCCTGGAACACGCTGTCCCATAACGCCGTCGACCGCGGCACATCCACGAATCCTTCGCCAGGAAGCAACATCGTGTCCCGGCCCGCCGGGCGCGGGATGTCCTGCAGGAGCTTGCGCGCGAGCCCCTGCGTCACGAGATACGGACCAAGGCCGAGCTCCTGACTGCCGTAGCCGCCTGACGTGCGGCTGAAATACACCGGACGGCCGGTGTTGTCCTTGATCATCCGGAGCACGAAGATGTCGGCACGCGTCAGGGTCCGCGGCTGAATCGTCGCTTCGATCTTGCCCGCGGTGAACTGCTGCGGCTCGCGCATGTCAAACGCGATCGGGATCTGGTCGGCCTCGTCCATCGTCATCTTGACCGGCGGTCCCGACGGCTTCGGCCAGTTCCCGTTGCGATAGATCGCCGGCCCCTTTGCCGCGTCGTAGGAACGAACTGGCGCGCGGATCAGCTGACGCGTGTACCAGTCCGTGTTGAGCAGCGACGTGTTCGCCACGATGACATCCTGGCGAATCCCTTCGACCTCCTGCGCATACCAGAGGGGGAACGTGTCGTTGTCTCCGACCGTGACGAGAATCCCGTACGGTTCGACGGAATTGAGCAGGTCGGCCGCGAAATCGCGCGTGGTCGTGTCGTACCGGCGCGACGCCGCGTTCCAGTTGCCGAACAACGGAATGAACGAGAGCGCGAGCACGGGCGACGCGATGAGCCAGCTCTGCCTGCGCGGGAGCTGCAGGGTCTCGCGCCCGAGCCTAACGTTCTCGGAGCCGATCAGCGCCGCGATCGTCTCCCACAGATACACGAGCCCGAGCGCCGCCCACACGCTCCAGCCGGAGAAGCTCCAGAGGTAGAAGTAGTCTCGGTCACGGACCTCGCGCGGCACGTTGTCGCCGAGCTCCGGGGCCTGCGAATATCCGTACTTGAAGTTCAGGTAATAGATGAGCAGCAGCGTCATCGTGAACATCAGCGGACCGAAGAACCAGAACGAGCGCCGGTCCCGCTGCCAGTGCACCCACCCGCCGATCAGTCCGAGAATGAGGAAGATCGTGGCAAGGGTCACCTGCAATGCTTCGCGATCGCCATGGGCGTCGCGCAGCCACTGCCACTTGAAGTAGAGCCACCACATTCCGATCTGCGCGCCGATCGGCGCCTGGCGCTCCACCACCGGCGGCTTGCCGTACTGCTCACGATTGAAGTTGTACTTGAATGCCTGCCACGTGCCTGCCGAGAAGGTGCAGCTTGCCTTGAGCTCGGTGCGGCATCCGGTTGGCTCGCCCTCGTTGATCGCCGGGAAGTACGCGGCACGGATCGGCTGCGTTGCGAACGGCGTGATGCCGAGCGCACCACCGCCGAGGCACGCGGCGATCAGCCAGGGCCGAACGAGGGTCCTGGGGCGACGAATCAGCACCGCGATCGCGACGGCTGGCGCCGCGAGCATACCGGCCATGTGGTTCGCGTACCCGAGGCCGAGCAGGTAGGCGACGAGAACGAGCAGGCGGTCGGCCTTGGGGCCGTCCGGCTCGTCGCACCAGCGAACGGTGAGCCACGCGACGAGCGCGAGCCCGGCGAGGCTGACGGTATACACCTTCTCGTTCACGACCGACTGACTCCACACCGTGAACGAGGTTGCGCCGATGAGGGCGGCGAGCGATCCGCCGACGATTCGCTGCCACCGCTGCGGGAACCAGCTGACGAGGACGCGTTCCGTAATGAGGAACCACATCCCCGCCGAAACGGCGCTCGAGACCGCCGCCAGGATGTTGACGCGTGCTGCAATCGTGCCGGCGATCGGCATCAGCGTGAAGAATTTCCCGATCAGGACGAAAAACGGGTTCCCCGGTGGGTGCGGCAGGCCGAGGATGTACGCGGCGGCGATGTACTCGCTCGTGTCCCACATGGCGGTCGACGGCGCCAGGGTGACGACGTATAGAATGAGCACGAGCGCCGCCGCGATGCCGGCCGCGAGGTACGACGGCCGATAGTCGAGATCAGCGGAAATTGTGGAAGCGGCCATTGAAGTCCGGTTATCGGGAAAACGCGAGTCCCAGATACAACTTGGGTTTCGCGGGAAGAGTCACGAAAGTTAGTGCCGAAACTGCCTCTGGCCGGTAAATACCATCGCCATCCCGTGTTCATCGGCGGCGGCGATCACGTCGGTGTCGCGGATCGAGCCGCCGGGCTGCACGATCGCCTTGACCCCTGCCTCTACGGCGTGATCCAGGCTGTCCCGGAAGGGGAAGAACGCGTCCGAGCCCATCACCGCGCCCGCCGTGTCGTGGCCCGCGGACCGCGCCTTATGGACCGCCACGAACGCGGCGTCCACCCGTGACATCTGACCGGCGCCGATCCCGATCGTGGCGCCATCCTTGGCGAGCACGATCGCGTTGGACTTGACCGACGCGACTGCCCGCCACGCAAAGAGCATGTTCTGGCGCTCCTCGGCCGTGGGGTGGCGTCGGGTAACGACCTGCCACGTCGCATCGTCGATCACGTTAGGCGAGCGCTCCTGCGCGAGCACGCCACCCCGGACGCGCTTGAAGTCCAGCGCATGCGGCGTCCACCGCGCCGTGCCGACGAGCACACGCAGGTTCTTCTTCCGCCCGAGTACGTCGAGCGCCTCCGGCGAGAACTCCGGGGCGACGATGCACTCGACGAACAGGCTGGCGACCGCCTCGGCGGCCTCGGCGTCGACGGCCGTGGTAAACGAGATGACCGAGCCGAACGCGGACGCCGGGTCGCATGCCAGCGCCTTGCGATACGCGTCAACCGCCGACGTGCCGACCGCGAGGCCGCACGGCGTCGTGTGCTTCACGATCGCGCAGCAGGTCTCGCCGGCGAAGGGATCCGTCGCGATCAGCGCGCCTTCGAGGTCGAGGAGATTGTTGAACGAGAGTTCCTTCCCGCCACGCTGCTCGAGCGCCGCCAGACCGCCGCTGCCGCGCTCCACATAGAAGGCCGCCTGCTGCCCTGGATTTTCACCGTATCGAAGACTCTGCGCGCGCTCGAGGGAAACGGTGATCTCGAGCGGAAACAAGTCGCCGCGCTGCTCGGCAAACCAGGTGGCTATTGCCCCGTCGTAGGCTGCGGTATGCGCGAAGACCTTGGCGGCGAGCACTCGGCGCAGGTCGAGGTCGTCGTCACTGGCCCGCAGCGCAGCCAGCACGCGGCCGTAGTCCGCCGGATCCACGACGGCGAACACCGACGGAAAGTTCTTCGCGGCAGATCGGAGCATGGACGGCCCGCCGATGTCGATCTGCTCGATGACGGCGTCCGGTCTCACGTTAGGTCTCGACGCCGTCTCGCGGAACGGGTACAGGTTGACCGCCACCAGGTCGATCGTGTCGATGCCCTGTTCGGCGAGGGCGGTCATGTGCTCCTCGACGTCGCGCCGCGCGAGCAGCCCGCCGTGCACCATCGGGTGCAGCGTCTTCACGCGCCCGTCGAGCATCTCCGGGAAGTGCGTCACCTCCGCGACGTCGCGGACAGGGAGGCCTGCGTCACGCAGGGCCTTCGCCGTGCCGCCGGTGGAGATGAGTTCCCAATCCAGCTCGCGCAGACCGCGCGCGAACTCGATGAGGCCCGATTTATCCGAAACGGAGAGAAGAGCGCGAGGCATGAACTGACACTGGTTACAGGTGACTGGTTATTTACTGGTTGATGGCTGTGGCGCGGGAAACATGACCAACTCCGGCACCGCCGCCAGCCCGGCAACGCGGCCGTCGGCGCCTAACGTCACGCGGCCTCGCGCGACGGCGTCCAGCGCCACCGGGTACAGCGCGTGCTCGACGGTCAGAACACGCTCCGCCAGTACTTTCGCAGTATCGCCAGGAAGCACGGGCACAGGCCACTGGGCAATGATCGGCCCGCGGTCGTACTCCTCGTCCACGAAATGCACCGTCACGCCCGTGACGCGTACGCCGGCTTCGATCGCGGCCTGGTGGACGCGAATGCCGTACATCCCTGTGCCCCCGAACGACGGGAGCAGCGACGGATGCACGTTCACGATGCGTCCCCGCCACTGCCGCGTAACGCTCGTGGGCACGAACCGGAGATAACCGGCGAGCGCGATGTAGTCGATTGCGTGCAACTCGAGCAGCCGGGCCAGCCCATCGCCGCGCTGTGCCTCGTCGAGTGCGATCGCCTCGACGCAGCCACGCCTGGCGCGGTCGAGCGCTGCCGCTGACGCACGATCCGATGCGACCAGTGCCACCGTCGTAGCCCGAGCGTCACCCTGCGCATCGAAATAGTCGAGAATGGCCTGGAGGTTCGTCCCACCTCCAGACGCGAGGACGGCGACTCGAACGGTCATGCAGCGGATTCTATCGGGCGCGAGAAGATCGCGGGAAGAGGGCAAGAAACCGCTGCACGGCGTCGAGCAGCGAGTCGGCGACAATGGCGCCTGCGTGAACCGACTCCTGGACCTCCTCGGGAGGGGTCGACGGTGCGGGGATGAGATACGCCGTTCCCCCGAACGTGCGGGCGGGGAGCACATCACGCGCCCGGTCGCCCGCGAACATCGAAGTCGCGGGGGCCAGATCGAGCTCGGCGATGGCCTGATCGAAGAGCTGGCGTCCAGGCTTCCGGCAGCCACAAGCCCCGCTCACGGCGGGGTAGTGCGGACAGAAGTACGACGCGTCGATCCGGGCGCCGAGCACGCCGAGCACCTGCGCCACGCGATCGCGGACGGCCTCGTAGTCGGCCACAGTAAACAGGCCGCGCGCGATGCCGCTCTGATTCGTGATCACGACAACGGCAATGTCGTTCTCGTTGAGCAAGGCGATCGCTTCGGCCGCGGCTGGACGGAGGCGGACCTGGTCCGGGCGGGAGATGTAGCTCACGTCCTCGATGATCGTGCCGTCCCGATCGAGGAAGGCAGCTCGGCGCGCCATTCCGCGACTCAGGTCAGCGACGTGATGACCGCTCGCACGAGCTGTTCGTCGTGCGCAGTCGGAACGCTTCGCATGTCGAGCAGGACGCGGCCGTTCGCGATGCGGCCGATCACGGGTTGGACGCCGGAGCGCAGCCGCTGCTCGATTGTTGCCGCGCTTCCCTGGAGCGCGACGGCGTATGACAGAATGCGGGCGGTGGGAAACGCGCCGCCACCGACGCTGGCTTCGGTTTCCACGACGTCGCAGCCGACACCGTTGCCGCGAAGACGGGCGGCGGCCTGCTCTGCGCGCAGTTGTACGTTCGCCGCGGGAGCCGTGAGCATCGCCAGCGCGGGGACTTCGCGAACCGCACGAGCGGGCTCTCGGTACAACGCGAGGGTCGCCTGGAGCGCGGCGAGCGTCAGCTTGTCGACGCGAACCGCGCGAGCGAGCGGATTCGTTCGGCATGCCGCGATTGCGCTCGCATCACCAAGGATGATTCCGGCCTGCGGCCCGCCGAGCAGCTTGTCGCCGCTCATCAGCACGAGCGTCGCGCCGTCGCGCAAGGCGTCACGAGCGGTCGGCTCACCACGCAGCCCATACTCGTCGAGCGACACGAGGAGGCCGCTCCCAAAATCGAAGACCAGCGGAATCGCGTGCTTGCGCGCGAGCGCCGCGAGCGTCGAGAGCTCCACTTCCGAGACGAAGCCCCGCAGCTCGAAGTTGCTGCGATGCACCTTCACGATCGCGCCCGTGGACTCGCCGATCGCCTCCTCGTAGTCCGCGAGATGGGTGCGATTCGTCGTGCCGATTTCGACGAGCGCGGCGCCACTTTTCGCCATGATGTCGGGCACGCGAAAGCTACCGCCGATCTCGATGAGCTCACCGCGCGAGACGATGGCCTCGCGACCGGCGGCGAGCGAGTTGAGCGCAAGCACCAACGCCGACGCGCAGTTGTTGACGACGATCGCGTCCTCGGCGCCGGTCAGCTCACGAAGCAGCGCCACGGCGTGTACATAACGCGAACCTCGCTCGCCGCGCTCGAGATCGTACTCGAGGTTGCAGGCGACGGCGGCCGTCTCGGTGATCGCATGGAGCGCCGCAGCGGGAAGCGGGGCGCGGCCGAGGTTCGTGTGCAGGACAACGCCAGTGGCGTTGATGACGGGTCGAAGCGACGGCCGCTCGAGGAGCGCCAGGCGCTGTCCGATGGCCGCCGCCCACCCGGAGAGGTCGTTAGGCGCCGCCGTGGGATCCTGCCGCGCCCCGTCCACGACCGAACGAACCGCCTCGGTCACGAGTGAGCGCGGCGCACGCGCCAACAGCGGCGCGACCTCGAGGCTCTCGAGCAGCACGCCCACCGACGGCAGCGCGCGCCGAGGGTCAGGACGCGGGTCGAGCTGTGCCGCGGCAGGCGAACCAGGTCTCGGCTCGCTCACTTGCTCACTCCAGGGGTGAACAGCTCGCGGATGAGCCGGAACGAGAAGTCGCCTTGTGGCGGTGGGCGACGCACTGGCGGTTGCCGCGTGGAATCCGGGCGCCTCGCGGAGTCGCCGCGTGCCTTGGTGGAATCGGTCTTTGGACGCGGTGTGATGAAGACGCGGTCGGACGATCGGGGGATGCCCAGCAAGCTTCTCAGCGAGTCCGCGCGCAGCCGATATGTCGTTGCCGGCGCGAGCGCTCGACCGAGTCTGATGATCGCATACGTCTCGGGGAT
>DATCGG010000375.1:0-2437 GCA_036509075.1 Gemmatimonadaceae bacterium | reverse complement strand
CCAGGAGCCGCTAAACGATGCGCGCTGACGCGCTCCTGAGCCTGGCGAAACTCGAGTCCATCATGCTCGAGCTCCCGGCGCGCGTCCGGTTGGGCTACGGGTTTGCCGAGGGCGGCGACTGGGATGACGCGCTGCTCACCGTGGAGCTCACGGACTGGCACATCTCCGACAGCTGCCTGTCCGGCTGACACACGTTGGTGGGCTTGACAACTCCCGTGCTCGTTATGACTGTTCCCATCGTCTATCGATGGAAGCAAGCCGTTGCCCCCGAACACGCCTGCCGAGATCCTGCCTGGCACGCTCGACCTGCTGATTCTCCGGACGCTCGTCCGCGGCTCCAACCACGGCTACGGCATCGCCCAACGTGTCAAAGAGCTGTCGCGCGACGTATTCCAGGTCGGTGAGAGCTCGCTCTACCCTGCCCTCCAGCGCCTAACGCTCGACGGCTACATCAAGGCCGAGTGGGGCGTTTCGGAAAACAATCGCCGTGCGCGGTTCTATACGCTGACCGCCGCGGGACGCAGGCAGCTCGCGGCCGAGCGTGAGGAGTTCGAGCGAGTGGTCGAGGCCATTCGACTGGTGCTGGAATTCGCCTGAGGACGATCGCCATGCGTTTGCTCCGCCGGCTCGCCTATTGGCTGCGGCTTCGGTCGAATCAGATCGACCTGACCGACGAGCTGTCGTTCCACCGCGAGATGATCGAGCGCGACCTCGTTCGCAGCGGGCTGACCGCGGACGCCGCGAAGGCCCAGGCGCGACGCACCATGGGCAACGAGACCGTCATGCGCGAAGCGTCGCGCGCCGTGTGGCTCTGGCCCGCGCTCGAAGGGCTCTGGCAGGATGCCATCTACACGCTCCGCGATCTGCGACGTCATCCGACGTTCACGTTAGGCGTCACCCTGACGCTCGCGCTTGGCATCGGCGCGAACGCCGCCATGTTCTCGCTCGTGGATCGCCTCCTGTTTCGACCGCCGGCGCGCATGATCGATCCCGGGACGGTCCATCGGGTCTATCTGTATCGAACGTCGGATGGCGTCGAGCGCGAGACCGGCGGGCAATACGTTCGGAACGCAGACATCGCGCGGTACTCCACGGCTTTCTCATCGACGGCGACGTACGTGCTCCGGCAGCTCGCGGTCGGTACTGGCGAGGCGACACGCGTGCGCAACATCGCAATCGTGAGCGCCTCGTTCTTCGGGTTCTTCGACGCCCCGCCACTGATTGGACGGTACTTCACGGAAGCCGAGGATGTCCCGCCCACGCCAGCCCCCGTGGCGGTTCTGAGTCGTACGTTGTGGGAAACGCAGTTTGGAGCGCGTCGGGACATCATTGGCTCGACGCTGGCGATCGACGCCGTCACGTACACGGTCATCGGGGTCGCACCCGGCGAGCTCGTGGGGCTCTGGCCGTACGAGCCACCGGCCGTGTTCATCCCGGTTGCTACCTACGCGGCGAGCGAAGGGCACCCCGACTGGGCGACCACGTACGGCCACGCCTTTGGGCTGAGCACGATCGTCAGGCGAAAGCCTGACGTTACTGTGGCTGGCGCGACCGCTGACCTCACCAACGCGCTTCGACGTAGCTACCAGGCGCAATTCACCGCGGACGGCGGAGAGCTCAACCTGAAAGAGCTCCGACCGCGAGCGGTGGCCGGTCCGGTCCTCACCGAACGCGGGCCGGAGCCCTCGAGCGTCGCACGCGCCGCGGTGTGGCTCTCCGGTGTCACCGTGATCGTATTGCTCATCGCCTGCGCGAACGTTGCTAATCTGATGTTGGCGCGTACCATCCGCCGCCGACGCGAGATCGCCGTCCGCGTCGCCCTCGGTGTCAGTCGGGTGCGGTTATTCGGTCAATTGCTCACGGAAGGGATTGTTCTCGCGGCGATTGGGGGAGCCGGCGGCCTCGCGCTCGCGTTCTGGGGAAGCCGCGTACTGCGCACGACGTTCTTGCCGGACAGCGACCACGTGGCGCTGTTCACGGATCCGCGAACGCTGCTGTTCGCGGGTGCTGTCACGTTAGGCGTGGGCGTGCTGACGGGTCTCGCGCCGCTGGCCCATCTCCAGCGTGGCACCGTGACGGCCGATCTGAAATCGGGAGCGCGCGAAGGCACCTACCATCGCACCGCTCTGCGGTCGGCGTTGCTGCTCACGCAGAGCGCCCTCTGTGTTGTGCTCCTGGTTGCGGCAGGCCTATTCGTTCGCAGCCTGAACTACGTGCGCGATGTCCGGCTAGGGTTCGAGGCCGACTCGGTGCTGCTCGTGGGGCTGCAGATGCGCGACGTCAAGGTCGACAGCGCGGCGATGGTCGCGCTTCGGCTTCGCCTCCTCCAGTCGACGAAAGAAGTTCCCGGGGTGTCGCACGCGACGCTTCAGGAGTCAGTTCCGTTCGCGGGCATGTCGTCCTGGCCCATTTTCGTCAGCGGCATTGATTCCGTCAG
>DATCGG010000374.1:0-26608 GCA_036509075.1 Gemmatimonadaceae bacterium | reverse complement strand
GCGGGCGCGGCGAACTCCCTTTCGCTCCGCGCTCGTTTCGCTGGCCTTGCCCCGCGCCGCGAGGAACTGAGATGACGGGCCCAAAACCGACGACCACAGGCCGCGAGCCCGCCCGCTACGAGCCGCCTGCGCCGCGGACGGTCGCGCCGACGCCGAACGCTCTGCTCGACTCGTTCAGCTACGATGACGACATCGTCCGAAAGTTCCTGATCGCGACGTTCGTCTGGGGGCTCGTCGGGATGCTCGTCGGGCTCGTGGTGGCGGTCCAGCTCGCGAGCCCGGCGATGAACGTCGCGCCGTGGCTCACCTTCGGCCGCCTCCGCCCGCTTCACACCAACGCGGTCATCTTCGCGTTCGCGGGCAACGCGTTCTTCACCGGGGCCTACTACTCGACCCAGCGTCTGCTCAAGGCGCGAATGTTCTCGGATGGCCTGAGCCGCTTTCACTTCTGGGGGTGGCAGGCAATCATCGTCTCCGCCGCCATCACCCTTCCGCTGGGCTTCACACAGGCCAAGGAGTACGCGGAGCTGGAGTGGCCGATCGACATCGCGATCGCGGTCGTGTGGGTCGCGTTCGCCGTCAACTTCTTCGGCACGATCGCCCGGCGTCGCGAGCGGCATCTCTACGTCGCGATCTGGTTCTACATCGCGAGCATCGTCACCGTCGCGATCCTGCACATCTTCAACAACCTCTCCATCCCGGCCGGCGCGTTCAAGTCGTACTCGATCTACGCCGGCGTGCAGGACGCGTTCATGCAGTGGTGGTACGGCCACAACGCCGTCGCGTTCTTCCTCACCACGCCGTTCCTCGGGATGATGTACTACTTCCTGCCCAAGGCAGCGGAGCGGCCGGTCTTCAGCTACAAGCTGTCGATCCTCCACTTCTGGACGATCGTGTTCATGTACATCTGGGCGGGGCCGCACCACCTGCATTACACGGCCCTGCCCGAATGGGCGTCCACGTTAGGCATGCTGTTCTCTGTCATGCTGTGGATGCCGTCGTGGGGTGGGATGGTGAACGGCCTCCTCACGCTGCGCGGCGCCTGGCACAAGGTGGTGGAGGAGCCGGTGCTCAAGTTCTTCGTCGTCGCCATCACGGCCTACGGCATGGCGACGTTCGAGGGGCCGATGCTGTCCATCAAGAGCGTGAACGCGCTGGCCCACTACACGGACTGGATCATCGCCCACGTCCACACGGGGGCGTTAGGCTGGAACGGCTTCCTGACGTTCGGCATGGTGTACTGGCTGCTGCCGAGGCTCTTCCAGGCACCGCTGTACAGCAAGAAGCTCGCGGAAGTTCACTTCTGGATCGCCACGTTCGGCATCCTGCTCTACGTCGTCGCGATCTACTCGGCCGGTGTGACGCAGGGGCTCATGTGGCGCGCGTTCGACGAGACGGGCCGGCTCGCGTATCCGGATTTCGTCGAGACGGTCATGAAGCTCATGCCGATGTACTGGATGCGCGCGGCGGGCGGCACGCTGTACATCGTCGGCATGCTGCTCTTCGGCTACAACATTCTCATGACGTGGCGCGGCCGTCCGGCGAGCTACGAGGTGCCGTTGATCCAGGCGCCGCGCCTAACGAAAGAGTATATCGAGGGCAACGGTCACGTCACGCCCGCGCCCACGGGCGCCTGGGCGCGCTTCATCGCCATGGATTGGCACCGTGCGTGGGAGCGGCTGCCGGTCACGTTCACGGTCATGACCGCCGTGGCCGTGATCGTCGCATCGCTGTTCGAGGTCCTGCCGACCTTCCTCATTCGCTCCAACGTGCCGACAATCGCGTCGGTGAAGCCGTACACACCGCTCGAGCTCGCGGGCCGCGACGTGTACATCGCCGAGGGCTGCTTCAATTGCCACTCGCAGATGATCCGCCCGTTCCGTCACGAAACTGAGCGCTATGGTGAGTACTCGAAACCAGGTGAGTTCGTGTACGACCATCCATTCCTCTGGGGATCCCGGCGCATTGGGCCCGACCTCGCTCGGGAAGGGGGCAAATACCCGAACCTCTGGCACGTTCGGCACATGGAAGACCCGCGCGCGATCACCCAGAAGTCGATCATGCCGGCATACCCGCGTCTGCTCACGGATCGGCTGGATTTCGCCGGCATCCAGCGGCATGTGGATGTCATGGCGATGCTCGGCGTGCCGTACGGTGACGCCGTGAATCGCGCGCCGGAGATGGCCCGCGCGCAGGCGGATTCTCTCGCGAAAGCGGTCGAGGGTGAGGGCGGCCCCAAGGGGCTGCAGGACAAGCAGATCATCGCGCTGGTGGCATACCTCCAGCGACTCGGCCGCGACGTCAAGGCGGCGCAGGTGGCGAGGACCACGCCATGAAGAGCCTCACCGATGTCGTGAGCGGCGCGGGCCTCTCCGTCTATGCCGAGATCGCGCTCGTGATCTTCCTCATCGCGTTCGTCGGGATCGTGATCTCGCTCTTCGCGCCCGGCAAGCGGCGCACGTACGAGCACCTGCGGCGGCTGCCGATCGATGAGGACACGAATACAGAGCCCTCTATCGAGACGAGCGCGATTCCTCGCTTCGGTGGGAAAGACACCCATGCCTAACGAAAACAAGCCGGACCAGGACCACCTGCTCGAGCACAGCTACGACGGCATCCAGGAGTTCGACAACCCGATGCCGCGGTGGTGGGTCTACCTCTTCTGGGCGACGATCATCTTCTCGATCCTGTATTTCTTCAACGTCCCCGGATTCGGGGTCGGCAAGGGACGGATCGCCGACTACGATCGCGACATCGCCGCAGCGGCATCGGCCGACGCGAAGCGAAAGGCCGCCCAGCCGGCGGGCGCATCGGGCGAGCAGCTGGCGGCGATGACGAAGGACGCCTCCGTTGTGGCGTTAGGCAAGCAGGTGTTCGGGCAGAACTGCGCCGCCTGTCACCGCGCCGACGCCGGCGGCCAGATCGGCCCGAACCTCGCCGACGACTACTGGCTCCATGGCGGTACTCTGGAGCAGATCCACAAGACCGTGGTCGACGGTGTGCTCGAGAAAGGGATGCCGCCCTGGGGCAAGGTGCTGAAGCCCAACCAGCTCGACGCTGTGGTCGCGTACATCTACACACTTCGCGGCACGAATCCGCCCAACCCGAAAGCACCCCAGGGAGATCTGGTACCGCGGTGAGCGCTCCAGCCGCAGTTGGGCGCGTCCTCCCGACGCTGAACGAGGACGGATCGCGACGCTGGATCCGTCCGAAGCCGTCGCATGGCACCTACGCGACGGTACGTCGAGCCGTCGCGTACGCGCTCATGCTCGTCTTCTTCCTCATCCCGCACGTGCGCATGGGCGGGAAGCCGCTCATCCTACTGGACATCCCGCGCCGCCAGTTCACGCTCTTCGGTACGACGTTCCTTCCCACCGACACGATGCTGCTGATGCTCCTGCTCGCGAGCATCATCATCGCGATCTTTCTGATGACGGCGCTGTTCGGGCGGGTGTGGTGTGGATGGGCATGCCCGCAGACCGTGTACATGGAGTTTCTCTTCCGTCCCATCGAGCGACTCGTAGAAGGTGGGCGGAGCGGCTCGCTGGCGCTCGACAAGCAGCGCAGCCACTTCCATCCGCGACGGCTGCTCAAGTATGCGATCTATGTCGTGCTCGCGATCTTCCTCGCGCACACGTTCCTCGCGTACTTCGTCGGCACGGAAGCACTCGCGCAGTGGATCCGGCGCTCACCGGCGGACCACCCGACGTCGTTCCTGGTCATGGCCGGAACGGCGCTCGCCATCTTCGGGGACTTCGCGTACTTCCGCGAGCAGACGTGTCTCGTTGCGTGCCCCTACGGACGCATGCAGTCGGTGTTGCTCGATCGGCAGTCGCTCATCGTCGCGTACGATCCCACGCGCGGCGAACCGCGGATGAAGGGCAAGACGCGGCCCGCCGGCGCCGGCGATTGCATCGACTGCGGCGCCTGCGTCACGACGTGTCCCACAGGCATCGACATCCGCGACGGGCTGCAGATGGAGTGCATTCACTGCACGCAATGCGCGGACGCGTGCGACGAGATCATGACTCGCGTCAACAAGCCGAAAGGTCTGATCCGTTATTCATCTCGTGAGCTGCTGGAGGGTCACAAGCGCCATCTCATCCGGCCGCGTACCGTGCTCTATCCGCTCGCGCTCGCCTTGTTTCTCGGCGCGTTTACCTATGCGCTTGCCACTCGCGACGCCGCGGATGTCACCGTGTTAGGCGGCCAGGGTGAGCCGTTCACCCAGCAGGCCGACGGGCAGATCGCAAACCAGCTCCGCGTGAAGATCGCGAACCGCACGGACGACGATCACGACTACCGGATCGAGGTCGTGGGTGCGGCGGATGGCTCGGTGGTCGTGCCGCAGAATCCGTTGCACGTGGCGACGGGCCAGTCGGCCGAGACTCCGCTTTTCGTTCTGCTGCCGCGATCGGTGTTTCGGAATGGTGAGCACCGTGTCGCCGTGCGGGTGAGCGATGGCGCCGGCTTTTCTACCGACCTCCCGTACCGCCTCGTCGGCCCTCAGGACGCCGACGACGGCAAAGCGAGAGACCGATGAAACGCGGCGCCTGGTGGCCGATCGGCATCACGACCGTGCTGGCGACGACGGTCGCGGCGAATCTGTGGGTCATGCGGATCGCGAACGATGATCCCTCGTTCGCCATCGAGCCCGATTACTACCAAAAGGCCATCACGTGGGACTCGACGCTGGCCCAGGCACGTCAGGATTCGATCCTCGGTTGGCGCCTGACGCCTCAGCTCCAGTTCGTGGCCGCGACCGGCACGACCCGCATCAGCGCGACGCTCACGGACTCGTTAGGGCGACCAATCTCTGACGCCGTGGTGAAAGTCTCGGCGCTGCCGGTGGCGCGCGCGAACGAGGTTCACGAGGCAACCCTCGCGGCGACCGGTGCGGGCGAGTACGCCGCCCAGCTCGACGCGCGGCGGCCAGGGCGATGGGAGCTGCGGTTCGACGTGCGGGCGGGGCCCACGCGCTTCACGGCAGTCGCGCGCGTCGACGCCCGGCCAGCGCAATGACCCTGCTTCTCTCCATCCTCGGCGCGAGCCTCCTCGGCAGCGTACACTGCGCGGCGATGTGCGGCGGGTTCGTCTGCATGTATTCGGGCACCGGGCCCGGGCGCCACACCGGTGTCGCGCCCCATGCTGCGTACAACGTCGGACGCCTCGTCTCCTACCTGCTCCTCGGTGCGCTCGCCGGGTCGGTCGGACATGGCGTGGATCGAATCGGCGGCGTCGCCGGGATCGGGAGGCTCGCCGCGATGGTCGCTGGCGCGCTCATGGTGGTGTGGGGAGGCAGCACACTGCTCACGGCGTTAGGCGTGCGAATGCGCGCGCGACTGGCGCCGCGGGCGCTCCAGACGACGCTCACGTCGCTGCTCGTTCGGTTCCGAAACGAGTCGCCGACGGTGCGCGGGGCCGCGACAGGTCTCCTCACGACGCTGCTGCCGTGCGGCTGGCTCTACGTCTTTGTCGCGACGGCCGGCGGAACGGGGCGCGTCCTCGACGCCATGGTGATCATGTTCGTGTTCTGGCTCGGCACGCTCCCGATGATGGTCACCATCGGGTTGGGCGCCCAGCGGATGTTCGGGGCCTTCCAGCGACGATTGCCATTGGCAGCTGCCGGCGCGGCGGTCGTGCTCGGCCTCCTGTCCATGACGGGCCGGATGACCGCCAGCCCGTTCGCGCATCGCGGTCACGCGGAGATGGTGCATGACGGCCGCTGACGCCGCCGTTCGCACGTCCCTCCAACACGCCGCGGACGTGGCGTGTACGCATTGTCAGCTCCCGGTGCCGGCCGGGCTGATCGAACCTGACGCCCAGGACCAGTTCTGCTGCGGCGGGTGCCGCACGGCGTTCGCAGTACTTCACGACCACGGTCTCGACACACACCACGACACAACCGTCGGTCGTGACGGTCCCGTTGCAGCAGGACCCACAGGGCGCAGCTTCGAGGAGTTCGATCACGCAACCTTCCACGAGCTCTACGTTCGGCGCACACCGGAGGGGCTCGCACAGGTCGACCTGTACCTCGAGGGTGTGCATTGCGGCGCGTGCGTCTGGCTCGTGGAGCGCGTCCCGCTGGTGGTCCGCGGTGTCGCGCGGGCCGAGCTGAACGTCAGGCGGTCCCTCGCGCGCGTGGCGTGGGACGACGCCGCGGTGTCTTTGTCGCACATCGCGCGGACGCTTGATTCGTTAGGCTACCACCCGCATCCGTTCCGCGGTCTCGAGGTGGAGGCCATGCGTCGCCGAGAGGATCGGGCGATGCTGGCGCGGATCGGCGTGGCCGGCGCCATCGCGGCGAACGTGATGCTCGCGGCGCTGGCGCTGTACAGCGGCCAGTTCGGCGGCATGGACGGACCGTACGAACGATTCTTTCGCTGGGTGAGCCTTCTGCTCACGACCCCGGCCCTGTTCGGACCGGGGCGCGTGTTCTTCGCCGGCGCGTGGGCGTCGCTCAAAACGCGAACGCTGCACGTGGACCTTCCGATCGCAATCGCGCTGGCGGTCGGATGGGCCCAAGGTCTCGCGAACACGATCGTCGACTCTGGTCCCATCTACTTCGATGGGCTGGCGACACTCATTTTCGCGCTGCTCGTCGGCCGGTTTCTCCAGCAGCGCGGACAGCGCGCCGCGACCGACTCGGCCGAGCTGCTGTATTCGCTGTCTCCGTTGTCGGCACGCGTGGTCGAGGGTGACGCTATACACGACCTGCCCGCGCAGGCGCTGTTGCCGGGAATGACGCTCGAGGTTCGTGCCGGCGAGACATTCGCGGCGGACGGGACGGTCACGTTGGGCCGCTCGAGCATCAACGTCGCATTGCTCACTGGCGAGTCGAGGCCCGTTTCCGTCGACACCGGCGACCGCGTATACGCCGGGACCATGAACGTGTCGTCGGCCCTCCGTGTTCATGTCGACGCTGCTGGCGAGCAGAGTCGGCTCGCGAGCTTGCTCCGCCAGGTCGAGGACAGCGTGCGCAGGCGCGCGCCCGTCGTCCAACTCGCGAATCGTCTGGCGGTGTGGTTCGTCGCCGTGGTGTTGCTGGTCGCTGCCGGTACGGTCCTCTTCTGGTATCCAAGAAATCCAGCTGCCGCGATCGACAACGCGATCGCGGTCCTCGTCGTCACGTGCCCGTGTGCGCTCGCGCTGGCAACACCGCTCGCCGTGAGTGTGGCCATTGGTCGCGCGGCGCGGAACGGAATCCTCATCAAAGGTGGCGACGCGATCGAGCGACTTGCCGCGTCGGGCACCGTGCTGCTCGACAAGACCGGCACGATCACCGAGGCACGGGTGGCGCTCGCGGCGTGGGATGGGCCGGAGTGGGTGAAGCCGCTCGTGCTCGCGCTGGAGCAGGAGTCGTTGCATCCGATCGCCGCGGGGTTCCGTCGCGCGTTCGACGGGATCGCGGCAGGTGAGGCATGCTTGACGACGCACGTAGCGGGCGGCGGGATCGATGGCACGGTCGACGGACGGCACGTGGTTGTCGGCTCGCCGTCGTTCGTGGAGTCGCGTGCCGCGCGCGGCGTCGAGCTCGTCGCTCCGCGACCACATCTCACCCCGGTGCTTGTTGCCGTCGATGGTGTGATCGTGGCGTCCGCCGGATTCGGCGACCCCGTGCGCGCGGATGCTCGCGTTGCGATCGAGACCCTGCGTGAGCGCGGGTGGAAGGTAGGAATCATCTCCGGCGATCACCCGGACGTCGTCGCGAGCGTCGGCGAGACGTTAGGCCTGAGCCGGGAGGTGTGTGTGGGCGGCGCGGTGCCGGAGGAGAAGCTTCGCGTCGTTCAACAGGCCCGCCGCGACGGCACGGTGGTGATGGTTGGGGACGGCGTCAACGACGCGGCGGCGATGGCCGCTGCATCGGTCGGCGTGGGCGTGCACGGCGGCGCGGAGGCGTGCCTCTCGACCGCCGACGTCTACTTGACACGACCCGGCCTCGAGCCGCTCGTGACCCTGACCGACGGAGCCGCACGAACGATCCGCGTGATCCGGCGCAACATCGCGTTCTCAATCGGCTACAACGTGATCGGCGCGGCGCTCGCGGTGACCGGCGTGATCACGCCACTGATCGCGGCGGTGCTCATGCCGGCGAGCTCGCTCACGGTGGTGCTGGTGTCGTGGCTGAGTCGGACGTTCCCGATGGAGCGCGCTTCGTGAGCGTGATTTTCATCGTCGTCCCCTTGGCAGCGCTCATCGTGCTCGCCGCGGTCATCGCGTTCGTCGCGAGCGCTCGGCGAGGACAGTTCGATGACCTCGATACGCCGCCGGTGCGGATGCTCCATGATGATTCGGCAGAACGACGCGCTTCCCGCTTCCCGAATCACGAGTCGCTCACGGGCGGACAGTCGCCGCCATCCAACTCCCGCCGGTTCTGAGATAGTCGGCAAACTCGTCGGGAAGGCTGCTCGCAAGAATCGCCTTCGCCACCGACTCAACGTCGTAATCGACCCTGACGATTTCCACTACGACCCGCTCGGACTCCATGACGTCGAGCAGGATGTATCCGGCTCGCGGATCCCCGTCCTTGGGTCGGCCCACGCTCCCGGTGTTGACGAAATGGATTTCGTCGACGACCCGGTGCCACGGCTTGTGCGTGTGACCGAAGCACACCACATCGCCCGCCCTGGCGCCCACCGCGCTTCCCATCTTCGCCAGGAAATCATCTGTACGATCCTCATGGACGTAGACCGTGTTGAGGACCTGATTCCCGTGGAGGAGCGTGACCGTCGGGCCACCGGCGTGTCCGCCAAACGGTCGCAGATCGATCCGGAACGGAAGGCCGCGAAGAAACGCCTTGTTCTCGTTCGACGTCTGGGCGAGCGTCCAGGCAAAGGAGAGGTGCGAGAGCTCCTCCTGTCGTGCGTCCTCGTACCGACAGCCGCAGTGTTTGTAGCCGGCCGCGACGGTCGAGTCGTAATTGCCGGCGGCGCCGGGGATTCCGGTCTGGCGCAATCGATGGATCGTCTCGTTAGGCCACGGGCCGTAGCCCACCAGGTCTCCCAGATGATAGGTGGCGTCGACATTCGCCCGCCCCGCGATGTCCGCCAGCACCGCCTCGAGCGCGGGCAGGTTCGCATGAATGTCGGAGATGAGAGCGTAGCGCATCGCTCTATCCGGCGACCGGAGCTGCGCTCGTAACACACACGCGGCACATGACTGTCGCCGACGCGGGGCACGCAGTCTGGAACTCCGCGGTTTCCTGTATGTCTGCCGGGACCTCCGACCGCGCGATCCGCTCGAACCCGAAGGTCGGGAAGTAGTGCTCGGCGGTCGTCGTGAGAAGATAGAGGGCGCGGATCCCGCGCGCTTCCGCGTCGGAGATCACACGCGTGACGAGTGCACGCCCCAGCCCGTGCGACCGCCAGTCGGGCAGGACAGCGACCGATCGGAGGAGCGCGTTGTCGCAGCACACTTCGAGACCAGCAACGCCCACGAGGCCGTCGTTGGATTGCGCGACGACGAATCCATCGAGTGCGTCGCGGACACCGTCGAGCGGGAGGCCGCTGACCGTCAGCAGTCTTTGGATCGCGGCGAGATCCGACGGTTCCGCCGGGCGTATGTGGGGGGCGCCGTTCAAGGGCGTATTCGACATGGTCAGGATCTCCACGTTAGGTGCAGCAGTCGTCGTCGCAGCCGCAGGCACGCGTCGCCCTGGCGGTTTCGGCGACCGTCGCGAGCTCACGCGGCGGCTTGGTACGACGAGCGTCACCCGGCTTGGTTGCGCGGACGAATCCGCTCAAGATCTTTCCTTCGACAGCGTCGGCCAACGCCGGATCGAGGCCCGTTCCGTCGAGAAGGGCCGCCGCATCATCGCGCGTGTAGATGCGCGTCGGTTCGATGCTCGCGTTCTCGAACCCCACGTCAGCGAGGAGGTCGAGAAATTCGCGCTCCTCCAGTGCGCCGGCAACGCAGCCAGTCCAGAGCGGCATGCTCTCCCTGACTGGTGCGGGCAGGCCCTCGCGCACGATCACATCGCTTACCGCAAAGCGGCCGCCCGGCCTGAGCACGCGAAACGCCTCCGCCAGCACTCGACGCTTGTCGGCTGACAGGTTGATGACGCAGTTCGAGATGATCACGTCCACCGTGTTCGACGGAAGCGGGATCGACTCGATGTGTCCCTTGAGGAACTCGACGTTCGTGGCGCCGGCTTTCGCCTTGTTGTCGAGCGCGAGGGCGAGCATCTCGTCGGTCATGTCGAGGCCGTAGACCTTGCCCGTCGGGCCGACGCGCTTTGCGGACAGGAGGACGTCGATGCCACCACCGGACCCCAGGTCCAGGACCGTTTCGCCCTCTTCGAGCGCAGCCAGGGCAGTCGGATTCCCGCAACCTAACGAAGCCAGCAGTGCCTCAGTCGGCAGGCCGGCGGTTTGTCCCGCGTCATACAAGTCGGCGGTGATCGGATCCCACGATTCGGTCGCGGATCCGCAGCATCCACTTGAGCCCTCCGCCGGCGCACAACAGGACACGCCGGCTGTCGCGCCGCCAGCCACCCGCTGCGCAACCGCGCCGTAGCGCTCGCGCACGGTCGCGCGGATACCCTCGAGTGTCGTTAGGTCGCCTAGGTAGCCCTGATCACGTTCTGACATTCGTTCGCCTCAGATATCAAAAATTGTTGATGTGTCGACGACAAAAAAAAGGCTAGCCACAACAGGACCCGACCTGCGGAAGTGCGCGGCCGCGTTTCGTGGGCTGCATGGCGACCACGAGATCATGGACCTCGCCCAGCGCACCGGGCGTGATCGCGTAGTATGACCAGCGCCCATCGCGGCGGTCGGTGATGAGCCCCGCGTCTTTCAACACGCGCAGGTGGAAGGACAGGCGCGACTGCGCGGCGTCGAGCTCGCCCTGGAGCTCGCACACGCACCGCTCTCCATCTCGGAGCATTTCGATGATCGAGAGCCGAGTGGCGTCCGATAGCGCGTGGAAGAGCGCGACGGAGCGATCGAGGTCGGCAGGGGTGCGGGTCGCAGTGGTCACGAGTGTACTATACATCAAGAAAAATTGATTTGTCAAGTTGAAACCTGTTTTGGGCGATATATCGTAATGCCGAAGCTGACGATATATCGCCGAAATTGGGTCAGACCCAGCTCCCGAAAGGCCGCCCATGCGCACTATGCTCTTCGCCTTGGTCTCCGTCGTAGCCACTACCGCGACCGCCCAGGAGACACCACAGCAGAACGCCGTCGACGGATCTGTGCTGATCCGGAACGTCCGCGTCTTCGACGGCGAGCGCGTCATTCCGAAGACGAGCGTGCTCGTCACGAATGGGAAGATCGCGCGCGTCTCCCCGACGATCTCGGCTCCCGCGTCGACACCGGTCGTCGACGGAACCGGCAAGACGCTCCTCCCCGGCCTCATCGACTCGCACACGCATACCTGGGGGACGGCGCTGCGCGACGACGCCGCGTTAGGCGTCACGACCGTCCTCGACATGTTCACCGACCCGAGCACCGCCGCGAGCTTTCGGAAGCTGGACGGCACCGCCGAGGGCCGTGAGACCGCCGACTTCCGCTCGGCCGGCGTCCTCGTGACCGCGCCCAAGGGTCACGGCACCGAGTACGGCATGGCCATCCCGACGATCACGTCGCCCGGCGAGGCGCAGGCATTTGTGGACGCGCGGATCGCCGAAGGCTCGGACTACATCAAGATCGTCTACGACGACGGCCACACGTACGGGATCAGGTTCGCCACGATCGACAAGCCGACGATGAAGGCGGTCGTGGACGCCGCGCACGCGCGCAAGAAGATGGCGGTGGTGCACATTGGCGATCTCGCCGGCGCGCGCGACGCGATCCAAGTCGGCGCCAACGGTCTCGTGCACCTCTTCGTCGACAGCATGCCTGACGCCGGCTTCGCGAAGCTCGTCGCCGGTCGCAAGGCGTTCGTCATCCCCACGCTCTCGGTGCTCGAGTCGATCTCCTGGGGCGACGGCGGGAAGCTCATCGCGAAGGACCCCAAGCTCGCTCCATATATCCCGGCCGCGAACGTGCAGACGCTCCAGCAGACGTTCCCGAAGCGTGCAGGCAGCCCGCCTCGCGAGCTGGGGTTTGCGTTCGAGACCGTGCGGCAGCTGCGCGCCGCGGGCGTGCCGATCCTCGCCGGCACGGACGCCCCGAACCCCGGTACCGCGCACGGCGCGAGCATGCACCGCGAGCTCGAGCTGCTGGTGAAGGCGGGCCTAACACCGATCGAGGCGCTGCGCGCTGCCACCTCGGTCCCCGCGCGGACGTTCTTGCTCGAGGATCGCGGACGGATCGCTCCGGGGCTTCGTGCTGACCTCGTCCTCGTGAACGGCGATCCGACGAACGACATTCTCGCGACACGCGATATCGCCGCTGTGTGGAAGCGCGGCATGGAGATCCACCGTGACGCGTACCGCGACGAGATGGCGAAGGCCGCGGCGCTCGCGGCGTCAGGCACATTCCCGGTTCCACCAGGCTCCGAGTCCGGTGACGTGAGCGACTTCGACGCCGGACAGCCCACGGTGAAGTTCGGGTCCGGATGGTTCGTCACGACCGACCAGCTCGCGGGCGGGAAGTCGGTCGCCGCAATCAAGGTGGTGAGCAGCGGCGCCAACAACACGCCAGGCGCTCTGGAGATCGCGGGCACGCTCGACGCCGGTCTCCCGTTCGGCTGGTCGGGTGTGATGTTCGCTGCCGGCCAAACGGCGATGGCACCCGTCAATCTCTCGTCGAAGAAGGAGCTGCGCTTCTACGCGAAGGCCGAAGAGGGTCGCCCCTACGCGGTCATGATGTTCCTCCGAAGCAAGGGCCAGATGCCGGTCATTCAGCGCTTTACGGCGTCCGGTGACTGGAAGGAGGTCGTGATGCCGATCGCGTCGTTCGCGGGAACCGATGCGCACGATCTCATGGGGATCGCGTTCGTGGCGAGCGGGACACCCGGCTCGTTTCGTCTGCTGATCGACGATGTCCGTCTTCGTTGAGATGGTCAACTCACCGTCGCGCCGCGCACGCGCATGTCCAGTTTGGCCTGTGGATTCGATGAAGATCGTGGCGCTTCAGGATGCCATCGCGCGGGCTCGGCGACGCCGTGACGGTGCGGGAGCGGTCTGAAACGCTGGGGCATGCTCGCGAAGCAGTGACACGAGGGCGCCGATCGCGGAGCGGTTGGCGATCGCGCGTCGGACGGTGGCGTACCATTGGCGCCTCCGTCCGGCCTTCGTGAGCGGAATCCCCACGAGCTCACCGGCCCGGAGCTGGCGCGCCACCGCCCACTTCGCGAAGACGCTGATCCCGAGCCCGGTCCTCACGAGCTCGAGCAACGCATCCGTCGCCGGAACGTAGGAGATCTCCCGCGGCATCACGCCGGCGGGAGCGAGGACGACGCGCATGAGCGTCGTGTCGAATGGATCTTCCGTGAAGAGCAGCAGGTGCTCGTGGGCGAAATGCTGCGCGGTGGCGTAGGGCTCGGATGCGAGCGGGTGCTCGGGATGCATCACGACGACGAGCTCGTCCTCGAACAGCTCGTGGTACACGAAACCGGCGTACGCTTCGTGCCTAACGCCGATGGCGATATCGAGTGTCTCCTCGCGCAACGCTCGCAGCGGGTGCCCGATGGCTGATGGAATCACCCGAAGCTCGACGCCGGGACAGCGCTCGCGGAACCCTTGAAAGACGGGCGGGAGCCAGTGGTACGCGGTGTAGCACTCGGTGCTCAGTCGCAGAAGCTCGCCTCGCCCGATGGCGCCGCCCGCGATCTCGGTGCGCGCACGCTCGATCTCGCGCAACACCGAGCGGGCGGTGCGCAGGAGCCGTTCGCCTGCCTCCGTGGGGACGAGCCCGCGGGGGCGTCTCGCGAACAGCGACACACCCACGCTCTTCTCGAGCGCGCGGAGGCCGTGACTCAGTGCCGGCTGCGAGACGTTGAGCGTCGCCGCGGCGCGCGTGACGGTTCCCTCGTCGGCGATGGCGACGAGCATGCGAAGCTGCCGGGTTTCGAGATCCACGAACGGTGGGGCTGAGGTGAGACCGGCCGTGTGACGAGCGGACCATGCCGCGCAACCAGCGGCAGGTCATAAATGGCATGCATGGATGTGGCGAGAATAATGTCTTTGACATGCATGGTCCAGGGCGGCATCGATGTCACGAACCGGGGGTCGTTTCAGCCGACCACCCCAGCCCGTCCACTGCATCGGAGGAGCTCTCGTGCCATCACCTTGTCGTGTCCTGCGGGCCGCGCGCATCACCGCGTTCGCGGCGCTGTCGGTCGGCATCGCGCTCGCCCTGCTCGAGGGACCGACCGTCGCCTCGGCCTGGACCGCACCCAAGCTGACCATCGAAGAGGTCGGTGCCGACTCCACTGCCTTCGATGTCGTCGCGACGATCGTCATGGGTCCCAAGGAGGCGTTGCTCTGGGACGCGCAATACCATCTCGCCGACGCACGACGCCTCGCCGACCGCATCGCGGCGTCAGGCAAGCATCTGAAGGCGATCATTCTCTCGCATCCCGACCACGATCATTTCGCCGGCGCGGCCGCGATCGTCGAGCGATTTCCGGGAACACCGGTCTACATGACGGCCAAGGCCCTCGAGGAATACAAGCGAACGGCTCCGCCGGCGTTCACCAACGAGAAGTCGCGCGCGCCGCAGATGCTTCCGGACAGCATCGTGACGCCCCAGCCGCTGCCGTCCATGCAGCTCACGGTAGATGGCGAGAAGGTCGAGGTCATTCCTGATCTCACTGGCGACGTCATTACGAGCGTCAACAGCGTGCTCTGGATTCCGTCGATCAGCACGGTCCTGGCGGGCGACGTCATCTTCAACGGCGTGCACGCATGGCTCGGCAGCTCGGATACGACGTCGCGCGTGGCATGGCGGGCATCGATCAAGCGGATTGCCGCGCTGCATCCGAAGG
The DNA here is from genome assembly GCA_036509075.1 of Gemmatimonadaceae bacterium. Taxonomy (GTDB): domain Bacteria; phylum Gemmatimonadota; class Gemmatimonadetes; order Gemmatimonadales; family Gemmatimonadaceae; genus JAJKIV01. Next base: position 11,731 of record DATCGG010000374.1, on the reverse strand, counting down.
TCGTCGTCGCCGGACACAAGAAGGACGTGAACGCTCCCGATACGCCTGAGGTGCTCAACGCCATGGATCGGTACCTCGCGGACTTCGACTCGCTCCGCAAGACATCGTCCGACGCGCCATCACTCTACGAGGCGATGAAGGCGAAGTATCCGGATTATGCGGTGGCGAACCTCCTCCGCTATGCCGCAATGCTCGCGTTCCGCGGCGCGAAGCCGCCGGGCACCTGATCGGTACCCATTAATCGGATCGGAGCGCGATCATCGGATGCACCTGCGTGGCCCGCGCGGCCGGGACAATGGCCGCCGCGAAGACCGCGGCGGCCAGCACCAGGCCACACGCCAGGTAGGTGACCGGGTCGGCCGGACTCACCCCGTACAACATGCTGCCTAACGCTCGGCCAGCGAAGAGCGCGCCCGCCGCGCCAATGCAACCACCGGCCGCGGCGATACTCATCGCCTGCCCGAGAATCATCGCCAGCACGCCACCTCGCTCGGCACCTAACGCCATGCGGATCCCGAGCTCGCGGCGGCGCTGCGCCACGGCGAGCGACAGTACGCCGTAGATGCCGATCGCCGCCAGCACCAGGGCCGTCACGGCGAATGCGCTCAGCACCTGCGTCGCGAACCGGTCTCGCGCCGTCGCTTCGTACATGCGGTGCCGGAGCGTCTGCACATCGGACACCGTATGGTTGCGATCCACCGCCCTGACCGCGTTGCGGACGGCATTCGCCAGCGACGCCGGATCGCCCGCCGTGCGCACGAACAGCATCGCCCGGCTGCGGTTCATCTGTGCGACGGGAAAGAAGATGGCCGGCTTGGGCTCGCTCTCGATGTCCTCGTAGCGCACGTCGCCAGCGACGCCAACGACGTTGATCGTGCGATCGTCCCTGGGCACGGGCGTCGTGAGCGGATCGTCGGTTCCCCAGATCGTTCGCGCGGCAGTCGCGTTGATCACCATGACCGGCTGGGTCGCGGGCCGGTCCAACAACGAGACCTCTCGTCCCCGAACGATCGGAATGCCGAGGGTGGCGAAGTAACCCGGGGTGACGACGTGGAAGGACACGTGCGCCTGGTCCGAATGCCCGGCGACGCGGATGTCCGTGCCCTCGCAGTGATCACCCACCGGCGCACAGCTTCCGACCGCGACGCTCGTGACCCCGGGCAGCGTCGCGACGCGTTCGATGACGGCATTCCACAGTGCACCGATCGGCTGACTCGTGGCGCGGCCAGGCGCCAATCCGATGCGAGCAGTCAACACGCCGTCCGGCCGATACCCAACCTGCGCGTCGAACAGGTGACCCAGCGTACGGACCATGAGGCCGGACGTCACCAGCAGCACGACAGCGAGCGCGATCTCCGCCATTACGAGCGCGCCACGAATCGTTAGGCGACGGAGGCCTGAGAAGGTCGGTGCGGCGACGGCACCCTGGCGCATTGCATCGGCAACCGGGAGCCGTGCCACGACGAGCCCCGGAATGAGACCGGCCACGAGCCCGGTGAACATCGCCGCGAGCACCGCCGCGCCCGCCGCGCGGCCGTCGAGCGCGATCCGGCCGAGCGATATCGCGGTCAACGTGCCACGGACGGTCGACAGATTCGCCGCGGCGAGTGGCGCCATGGCGGCGAGTGCCCGCACAGCGACCGCCGCGAGCACGAGCCCGGCGATCACGCCGGCTGTCGAGAGCATCGCGGTTTCGGTCAGGAGCTGCCTGACCAGTCGACCGCGGCCCGCGCCGATGGCCAGCCGAACGGCGAGCTCCCGTCGGCGTGCGGCCGCCCGCGCCAGCAACAGGTTCGCGACATTCACACAGGCAATCAGCAGCAGCATCGATACCGCGATCGCCAGCAGGACCACCGACCGCCCCACCATTGGATCCACGCGCAGCTCCTGCAGCGTGTACCCGGCGGCACCCCACGTGCCCCCGCCCTCATCGGGGTAGGTCGCGTTCACGACGCTTCCGACGTTCACCATGTCGGTCTTCGCGGCCGAGACGGTTGCGGTCGTCGTTAGGCGCGCGACGACATCGAACTGATGGGTCGTGCTGCTCTGGAGCGTCGGAAGCCCGCGCACCGCCGTGAACAGCGGCCACAGGCGCGCCGTGCCGGACATGCCCGCGAAACCCGGCGGCGCGACGCCCACGATCGTATATCGGAACCCATTCACCTCGATCACGCCACCGAGCGCCGACTCGGCCCCACCGTACCGCTCGCGCCAGTAGGCGTCGCTCAGGACGATCGAACGATCACCGCCAGTCGGCCGATCCTCGCTGTCGAGAAAGAACCGGCCACGCTCTGGCGTGAGACCGAGGATCGAGAAGTACCTCGCGCTCACCGACTCGCCGAGGATGCGCTCGGCTCCATCGTCGGTCGAGATGTTGAAGGCGTCGACGATGTGGATCGCCGCATCGCTGAACGTACGCTGAGCTGAAAGGAATGCCTGGTACTTCGGGTACGACCACGTCATGTCGATCTCCCCCGACCCGTATTGCACGGGCATGCGCAGAAAGACGGCCATGAGGCGGTCGGGCTCGCGGAACGGCAGCGGCCGGAGCAGCGTGGCGTTGACGACACTGAAGATTGCGGTCGTCGCGCCGATGCCAACCGCGAGGATCAGGATCGCGATTGCGGCGAATCCCGGGTTCGACCGCAGCATGCGCCGTGCGTAGCGAATGTCGTGGCGCAGGTCCTCGAGGAAGGCGGGTCGCATGGGCGATCTCGGTGTCGAGTGGTGGTGGTTCGACAACCGCGACCTTGAGTACAGTTTGAGATGAGGGACGAATGGTCATCCGCTGCTCTGGCATCGCGAAATAGACGCATCTGCAAAGCGTCAGCGCGGAGGTACGCGGGGGCGCGGCGCTGACGCGCGCGACGCGGACACCACGCAGATTACTCCATGAGGCCTTAAGGGCCCTCGCCCAAGCGGCCGGAAATCTTTGCTGAATGCCTCGGGAAGCCAGTGCGTCCGCGCTGACGCTTTGAAGCCGGACCAGTCGCGATGCCTAGGCGTCGCTCGCCTTGAGTGCCACGATCGGATCGACCCTCACGGCGCGGCGCGCTGGAAGGTACGCCGCGAAGAGAGACACGAGCACGATGCACCCGACGACGGCCACGTACACGAGCGGGTCGTGCGGACTCGTCGTGTACAGCAGGCTTCCGATCAACCGCGTCGCGAACACCGACACCAGCACACCGACCACCACGCCTATCGCGGTGAGTTGCGCCGCGTCAGTGAGCGTGTTGCCCGCGATTCTCGCGCGCGAGGCGCCGAGCGCGCTGCGAATGCCGATCTCGCGCGTGCGACGACTGACCTCGAACGACAACACCCCGTACACGCCGATCACCGCGAGCAGCAGCCCCATCACGGCGAACGCCAGGATCTGCATCGCGTTCGTGCGGACGCCGCCTAGCTGTTGCGTGACGGTCTCGCTCACCAGCGTCGAAAATACCGGGCGATCCGGGACCAGCCGCGCGAGCAGCATGCTCACCGGTCGGAGCAGTGCCTCGGGTCGCGATGCGGCCGCGATGAAGAAGCTCGGGAATGCAGACGGCGCCTGCTCGAATGGGCGATACAGTTCTGGACCATCCTCGTCGAGCAGCAGGTTCGGACGAGCCGCCTTGCTGTTCGCGACGACGCCCACGACGGTAATCGCGAGCGTGCCACCGCCCGTGTCCACGCGAACCGTTTGTCCTATCGCCTCGCGGTCGGGCCACCATCGTCGTGCCGCCCACTGGTTCACGATGGCGACCGGTATCGACTCCTTTCGGTCGCGGTCAGTGAAGGCACGCCCGTTGATGACGGGCACGCCGACCGTGGCGAAATACTCGGGGCTCACGGACAGTGCGCCGGCGGGCACGAGCCCGGCCGGCAGCGGCTCGGCCCTGCCCTCCAGCGTTATGCTCGCACGACCATCGCGCCGAGGCAGTGGGTTGTTGGCGCGAAGCCCGACTGACGCAGCGCCGGGAAGCTCACCGAGCTCGGTGAGAATGCGCTCGGTCACGGGCATGTACTTCTCCGGAACGCGCCACGGATGCGGAAAGCTCGGCGTCCCGGTGACGAGTCGATTCACCTTGAACCCCAGGTCCACCTGGGCGAAGTGCCAGACGGTTCGCGCCATGAGGCCGGCACCGATGAGCAGCACGGTTGCGCACGCGACCTGTCCGACGACGAACAGTCGCTGCGCCCACCGTGCCCGGTCGCCGCTGCCGGCCGCGGCCGAAACACGCAGGAGATGGTGCACGTCGCGTCCGACGACCAGCCGGGCCGGGATGATGCTCACGAGCGCCGCGGCGAGCACGGCGACGACGGTCGCGAAGCCGAGCACGCGCGCGTCGATGCGGTATTCCATGCCGTCGGGGCGGAGCGATGTGAGCGCCGGGAGCGAGCTCATCACGCCTAACGCCGACCATGCGATACCGATGCCCAGCACGGCCGCCGCCGCGACGATCACGGCGTTCTGTGCCAGAAGGACGCGGGCGAGACGACCGGCGCCGGCACCTAACGCCGACCGGATGGCGAACTCCCGCTGACGGTTGAGCGTCCGGGTCAGGACCAGGTTCGCCAGGTTCGCGCAGGCGAGGGCCAGGAGGCAGGCGACGATGGCGCCGAAGATGAGGTCATGTGATTGGGTGGACGACGCGTACCGTTCGCGCAGCGGGTCGGCCACGAGCTTCGTCTTCTGTGCCTTGCCCGCTCCCGCCGCGACCGCCGGCTCGACGTTCGCAAGCTCGGCGCGCAGGTCCGCGATCGTTCGCCCGGGGGCAAGCCGCGCGAACACCGTCACGGTACGGATCGACGGCCGCGTGCTCGGGTCGAGTGTGGGAACGACAGGAAGCCAGAAGTCGGAGTTGATCTCGAAGCGGAAGCCAGGCGGCATGACCCCAATGACGATGTAGTGCGAATCGCTCAACTTGACGTCCGTTCCGATGACACCGGGGTCCTTGCCGAACTGGGTCTCCCAGAGCTGATGGCTGAGGACGGTCGTCAGCGGAACTCCGAGCCGGTCGTCGTCGGCCGTGAACGCTCGCCCGATCACCGGCTTCACGCCGAGTAGGCCGAATACGTTAGGCGAGACGACGCCGCCGTTGACCAGGATCGCCTCACCATTTCGTGTGAGTGACTTCGCGCCGCCCGTGGTGGCGGCTATCGCATCGACCGAACGAAATCGTTGCGTCCGCAACACCTGCGCGTACGTCTCGTACGAGACGTTGCAGCCCCCTCGGCACGGCGGTGTGCCTTCGGTGCCGAGGCCGGTCGGGGTTTCACCGATGATCACGAGCCGATCGGCACTGACGAACGGGAGCGCCCGCAGGCGCACGGCGTCGATCACGCTGAAGGCCGCGACGCTCGCGCCTATGGCGATCGCGAGGGACCCCACTGCAGTGATCAGAAATCCCGGGCTCCGGAGCAGCGAACGGAGCGCGAACCGCAGTTCTTGTGGCATCGGTCGAGTTGCGTTGTTTCGCCCCGTCGGGGGTCAGACTCTCAATGCATCGTTTCAGCGCGGCCTGGGCCGCGCTGAAACGATGCATTGAGAGTCTGACCCCCTTTGAAGCAGATTAGCGCGACCAGAAACAGAATAACGAGGCACGATATGGCGTCAGCGGGAAAGGGCAAGCGGACCGGCGGAAAGAAGGCGACCGGTACGGCGAAGAAATCGGCGACGAAAGCGGTGAAAAAGGCGGCGGTCGCGAAAAAGCCCGTCGCGAAGAAACCTGCCGCGAAAGGGAAGGAGGGCGGGGCGTGGGCGGCCGTGTTCACCCCGCGCGCTCCAGGCGAGCGACGCTACTGGCTGGTCAAGTCCGAGCCGTCAACCTTCTCGTTCGACGACCTGCTCGCGGCGAAGGACCAGACCACGAACTGGGACGGCATCCGCAACTTCGCGGCGCGCAATTTCATGCGCGACGGCATGAAGGTCGGCGACCAGGTCCTGTTCTACCACTCGAGCGTGAACCCGCAGGCCATCGTCGGTGTGTGCGAGGTCGTTCGCGAGGCCTACCCGGAGCCTAACGATCCTGACTGGTGCATGGTGGACCTTCGCGCAGTCGGGCCATTGGGCCGACCTGTCACGCTGGCCGAGCTCAAGACCAGGCCGGAGTTGGCCGGGATGGCGCTGTTGCGCATCGGTCGCCTGTCCGTGACGCCGGTGACGCCCCGGGAATGGGACGTCATCCGGCAGATGGCGAGCGTAGGCACCTAGCGGGACCTACAGCTAGAATCCCGTGTTGATCCCGAGCCTCAGGCTGCGCGGTGCGCCGGGCATGATGTTGTTGTTCCCCTGCGACGTCGGGTAATACTGCTCGTCGAGCAGGTTTTCGACGTTGAGCTGCAGACGCACATTGCTCGTCACGCCGACGTACGCGGCGGCATCGACGCGCGTGAACTCTGGCAGGGTCACCGCGTTGTCGATCGCGGCGTAGGTTCGCGTCTGGTGGATGACCCCGACGCCGCCGCCGAGTCGCGGGAGGAACTGATAGCGGTTCCAGAGCGACAGCATGGTCTGTGGCACGAGTGGGACGGTGGCGCCAGCACGAGCTGACGTCGTCGCACTCAGGATCCTCGCGCGCTGGGTAGCCCAGCCACCGGCAACCTGCCAGCGCGATGTCACGTTGCCGGTCGCGCCGAGCTCGAAGCCGGAGGTCCGCTGGCGGCCCGTCTGTACCGTTTTCGACGCATCGTTAGGGTCACGCGCCGACGAGTTCGACCGGTCGAGGCGGTAAACGGCCGCCGTGATTCCCAGATCCTGGCTCACGTCCCACTTCGCACCAACTTCGTAGTTCGTGAACTGCTCGGGCTCGAGCGTCTGCGTCGTGGCGTTGAGCGACGAGAACTGATCGCCGGAGCTGGGGAGGTGCGACACGCTGTACGAGCCGTACGTGGAGACCGACTCGACCGGCTTGAACACGAGACCGAGCCGCGGCGACACCATGTGGTCATCGCGGCCGAGGTTCGACCCGTCGCGGTTGTTGTGGAAGCTGAGATCGAACCGCTCGTAGCGAACGCCGGCGATCGCCTGCCATTGCCGAGACAACGTGAACTGATCCTGGGCGTACACGGCGCTCACATCGGCGACGACGTGGTTGTCGGCATCCGTGGCGCTCTGCTGGAACGCGACCGGCATGACGACCGTCGGGCTCGCGAACGGCACGGGGAACAAAGTCGCCGCATTGGCGAAGTACCCCGTGTTTCGGAAGTTGTCGGTCGCCTGGCGACCAATCTCGACGCCGGCCAGCAGCGTGTGCCGGACGCTTCCGGTACCGACCGCGTACGTCGCTTCGGTCTGATTGAAGAGGTTGGCGCGCGTCTGCGCGTTGTTGTAGCCGGAGAGGTTGACCTCCGTGCCCGCGGCGTTCACCGCGCTGCCAGGAAACACATTCTGGTAGAACTTGTCGTAATGGGTGAAGCGCGTGCGGTTGTGAAGCGTGAGGCCCGAGACGAAACCGTGATCGATGGTCGCGCTCGCGCTGTGCACCCGCGCGTCCGCATAGCTCACGTCGGGGTTGCCGAAGAACGTCTCGAGCGGCGCTGGCGACGGCGCACCGTTGAACGATGGAATCCCGCGGTCGACGTTGCGGTGGTCGCGGAAGAACTCGTAGCCGATGCGCGCGGTCGTGTTGGGACCGATCGCGAGGCCGACCGTCGGGTTGACACCGGAGCGTTCGAGGCTCGCTTCATCGCGGAACCCGCTCGAGTTCTCGTACATCCCGTTGACGCGCACGGCGACCTTCGACGTCACCGGCTCGTCGACGTCGATCGAGCCTCGGCGATGGTCATACGACCCACCCTCGAGCCACAGCGAGCGGACGCGGGCGAACCCCGCTTCCTTGGTCACGCGGTTGATGACGCCACCGCCGCCACCGCGACCGAAGATCATGGCGTTCGATCCTTTGAGCGCCTCGACGCGCTCGAGGTTGTAGGTATCGCGGTAGTACTGCGCATCGTCGCGGATGCCGTCGACGAAAAAGTCCGCCGTGGAGCTGTTGCCTCGGATTGTCGGTGCGTCGCGGTGTCCTTCGCCCTGCCCCATCGAGATGCTCGGCATGTACCGGACGACGTCGGCCATGTTCTGCATCGACTGGTCGGCGATGAGCTGCCGGTTCACGGTGCTGACCGACTGCGGCGTGTCGCGGAGAGGCGTATCGGTCTTGGTGGCGAAGCTGGACCGGGTCGTCGTGTAGCCGGATCGTTTTGTCGCTTTTTCCTTGATCACCACTCGGCCGAGCGTTTGCGCCGTCGAGTCGCGGCGCGTGGTGTCCTGCTTGGCCTGGAATGCGGCGGTCGATGTGGAAGCCGTTGCGGCGTTGGGGCTTACGATCGACAGAGCGAGAACGACAAGGGCTGGGAACGAGCGCATTTTCTCCGGTAGTCGGCACGACCGTTAATTCCGATATGATTTATCGGAATTGAGCCGATGCTAACAACCCTGTGCGCGTTGTTCAAGTCTGCCGACGAACTGCGATACCAGCCCGAGACACGGAGGCCCTCCGCACACCGGGTACGACTTCGGTGCAGGGCAACATCCTTCCGGGAACAACGATCTGGCGGAGGAAGCGGAAACGGCCGGATGACTGCCTAACGGGCAACCGCATCGCACAACGAGCCGATTTTGTTGGTAACCGGGCTGGGCACGCATGGCTTGCCGAGGTCGTTCCGTCAAAGTCTGGGGCGTTGCCACACTCAGTGTCAGCGCAAAGGCGGATCCGGCAGTTTCCGCGACATCCGCGTCATCGTTGTTCCCGAAAAGGCTTACCCAACTCGGATGTCAAATCACGATGCCCACCAACGAATCAGCGCATAGAGCTACGATAGCGTGCTTCCTATTACCGTTCAATAGGAGCGGACCCCAGTTCGGCGAGGCGGCGCATGAGGAAACGTCGCTCCGGTTCCTGTTTTGTCAGCGCGATCGCACGCTCGTAGGCGGCGATCGCATCCGCGCGGCGACCAAGGCGACGACACAGGTCCGCCCGCGCCGAGTGCGCGAGGTAGTACTCGGCCAAGTCTCCGCGCGCGAGGATCGCGTCGATCTGCGTGAGTCCCGCGGCCGGACCGTCCGCCATTGCGACGGCAACTGCCCGGTTGAGCTCCACCACGGGCGTCGGCTCAATGCGCAGGAGGATGTCGTACAAACCGACGATCTGGCGCCAGTCAGTCGATGCCGCGTTAGGCGACTCGCCGTGCACGGCGGCGATGGCGGCCTGCAGCACGTAGCGGCCCACGGGTTGCGAGGGCAGCGCCAGCTCGACCAACCGCCGGCCTTCGTCGATCTGTTCGCGGTTCCACAGCGACCGATCCTGCTCCTCGAGCAACAGCAGCTCGCCATCGCTCGACTCGCGCGCCGACCGACGCGCGTCGTGCAGCAGCATCAACGCGAGCAGGCCGGTCGCCTCGGGCTCCGGGAGCAACTCGACGAGCAGGCGGCCGAGCCGAATCGCCTCGGCGCTCAGGTCGTGACGCGTGAGCGACGTGCCTGACGAGGCCGAGTAACCCTCGTTGAACACGAGGTAGATGACGTGCAGGACGGCGTCCAACCGCTCGTGAAGCTCCGGCAGCGGAGGAATCTGGTAGGGAATACGCGCGTCGCGGATCTTGTTCTTCGCACGGACGATCCGCTGCGCGAGCGTGGGCGCTGGTGTGAGAAACGCGCGGGCGATCTCCTCCGTCGTGAGCCCGCAGACTTCGCGCAGCGTAAGCGCGATCTGCGCGTCGGGGGCGAGCGCGGGGTGACAACAGGTGAAGATCAGCCGGAGCCGGTCGTCCTCGACCTCCTCATCATCCGATTCGGGCGCTGGCGTCATGTTGGTCGCGAGTCGCTCGGTCACTTCGATGAGCTTCGCATCGAACCGGGCGCGGCGCCTTACGCGATCGATGGACTTGAACCGGCCAGTGGAAATGAGCCACGCGCGGGGGTTCGCGGGAATCCCGTCCTCGGGCCAGCGCTCCACGGCGGTGGCGAACGCGTCGTGGAGCGCTTCTTCGGCGAGGTCGAAGTCGCCGAGCAACCGGATGAGCGTCGCGAGCACGCGGCGTGATTCGCTGCGGTAGATCGCGTCGATCGCGGCACGAGGATCGGCCGGGTGCCCCATATGCCGTGATGCCTAACGGGTCACGTCCGCGCGGTCAGGATGGCTGATTGCTGAACACCATGATCGGCCGCACCTCGATGGATCCCGTCCTCGCACCGGGAATTCGTGCGGCGACCTTGATGGCGTCGTTGAGATCCGTTGCCTCGAGCAGGTAATACCCGCCGAGCTGCTCCTTCGTCTCGGCGAACGGACCGTCGGTCGTGGAGACCTTCCCGTCACGAACACGCACGGTCGTGGCCGTGTTCGCTGGCTGCAACGCATTGCCACCCAGCATGTGCCCACTCTTCTGGATCTCCTGCGTGAACGCGAAATACTCCTGTGACATCGGTACGCCCTGCTGGGCGTTACGGGCCGAGGTCTCCTCGTTCTGATAGATCAGGCACAGGTACTTCATGGCGTCCCTCCAATGTGTTGGATATCGTAGGCCGTGGTGTGGCACATGGTCGGGAAGTAGTCGATTGGCGACGACCCAAATCGACAGGGGGTCGGATGGCGGCACGACGCTTTTCAAAGGCGGTCGCGACGGCGATCGCAAAGGACAAGATACTGGGCGTGCGGGCTGGCTCGGGCGACCACCGATTCATTGGTGTATGGGTGGTGGTGGTTGATGGCCGGGTGTTCATCCGCTCGTGGGGTTTGAAGCGGGCCGGGTGGTACGAGGCCTTCATGAACGAGCCCGTTGGACGCATCCAGGCGGCGGGTCGCGAGCTCCGGGTTCGGGCGGTGACGCAGACGTCGGAGCGGACGAAGGCGGCCGTCGACGAAGCGTACGCGGCAAAGTACACGACGCCCGGAGCGATCAAGTACGTGAAAGGATTTGCGCGGAGCAAACGGAGACGCGATACGACGACCGAGCTATTGCCGGGGTAGGCATCGCTGTCGAGTTGTCATCCCGAGCGAAGCGAGGGATCGCGACTCTCTCGGTAGTGAGCCCTCTTTCGGGACAATCGCGATCCCTCGCCTGTCGGCTCGGGATGACAATTGGGCCTGTCGGCTCGGGATGACTAATTGGCCGTTAGGCAGTATCCGGCTGCTTCCGCATGATCCGCTTCATCTTTATTCCACCGAAAGTATCGACCTAACGCCACAGCATGCCAAAGGCGAAGACCTCTCGAAGTGACCTGGATCTCCCGATCCGATTGTTCAAGACCCCCGCCGCGTGGGAGAAGTGGCTGGACGCGAATCACGCGAAATCCAAAGGGGTCTGGATGCAGATTGCCAAGAAGGCCAGCGGTCTGTCATCGGCTACATATCAGGAAGCCCTCGACGTCGCGTTATGCTACGGCTGGATCGACGGCCAGAAGCGGCCGTTCGACGAACGCACGTGGCTCCAGCGGTTCACCCCGCGCGGACCGCGCAGCATCTGGTCGAAGATCAATACCGGGAAAGCCGACGCGCTGATCCGGAGCGGCCGCATGCGACCGGCTGGCCTCGCCGCGATCGAATCGGCGAAGTCCAGCGGACGCTGGGAGTCGGCGTATCAGTCGTGGAGCGATCGCGACGTGCCGCCGGAGCTTCAGGCGGCGCTCGACGCCTCACCTAACGCGAAGGCGTTCTTCGAGACGCTGCGTGGCCCGAATCGCTACGGGGTCATCTTCCGAGTCCAGACGGCAAAGAAGGCCGAAACCCGCGCGAAGCGGATCGCGGACTTC
>DATCGG010000373.1:0-2475 GCA_036509075.1 Gemmatimonadaceae bacterium | reverse complement strand
CTCGTCGAGGCAGACGATGACGCGCGTTAACCTCCACGTGTCGCTCCAAACTCCTGCTTTTCTCTCGAACGTCTGCTCTACCGGCTGAACATGGTTTGGCGGGAGCGCAAGAAGCAGTGACGGGTACGATCGGACGCAGCGCGTCTACGCATGTGCAATGACGCGGTCAATGTCCTTCAGCATCGAATCGATTGAGACACCCCGTCCTGTTGCGTACGACCGAGCCCACCGATTGGCACCGAGGCGAGCACGCACCTCTCGTTCCGCCTGGTCCTTGAGATCGGCCACCGATGTGTCCACAACCGTCGCACCGGTGCGTTCGGTGACGGCGTCCCTCGCGCCCAGGATCCGTGCTGCCCACTCGTCGTCACCTTTGAGCACCGCTGCCGCGGCGAGAGGGACGAGCGCGTACACGAACGCGAACGTGTCATGGAGCTGCCGGATATATGTGAGGCTTTCTCGCACGAATGCGATCGCCTGATCGGCATTGCCGTGCCGCACCGCCAGGAAGGCGCGAAGATACAGCGTCCACGACAAGAACCACGGCGCAGCGTGACGAAGCACCGAGGTGGCCTCATCAAGCAGGCGCTCCGCGTGCGCGGCGTCGCCGCTTGCAAGGACGACCGCCGCCAATCCAGTCAGCGAATTGCCGAGTCCCCAGGGGAGAGCCAGCGAGCGGAAGCCTTCGACGCCGCGAGCGAAGTGGTCGCGGGCCGCGTCGCCATTGCCGACGGAGTGTTCAATGTCTCCGAACAGATTCTCGGCTCGCGCAACCATCACCATGTCGCTGGTCTCGTGGGCGAGCGCAAGGGCGCGCGTAACCGCGCTGCGTGCGGGCGCGAGTTCGCCTTGCGTGTAGCGCATCGCTCCCGCTCCGAGCAGCGCCCTCGTTTCGACTGCCGGCGGAATGGACGGCCGGCTCAGGATCTGTTCATACCAGCGGAGCCCCTCGGCCGCATGCCCACGGATGGCCCAGAAGAAGAACAGGCTCCACGCGATTTCGGATGCTTCGGCCGGGCGGTCGCGATCGATGAGCCACGTCAGGGCGGCGCGATAGCTCTCGAGATCCTGACGCACGCGATTCAGCCATTCGACCTGCGCCGCGCCGATCAGGCCGTCCGCAGCCAGGGAGGCTTCCGCCACGCAATAGCGCGCCAGCCCCTCCAGGGCGTCATCGCGTTCACCCGCGGCAGTGAGCTCGAGCGCCGCGTACGCCCGCACGGTTTCGAGCATTTGGTATAGCGGGCGAGTCGACACTGCGCTCTCGACTCGCAGCAGAAGGCTCTTATCGATCAGGGCCGCTGCCGTGCCGAGTGCTTCGTCGCTCCTCGCCGCGGTACGCTCACGCCCCGCCACGACGGCGGCGGCTGCTTCGATCGGAAACCGACCCGGCAACACGCCGAGACGGCGGAACACGCGTTGCTCGTTTGGCCCAAGCAGTTGATAGCTCCAGGCGACCGTTGCATTCATCGTCCGCTGGCGCTCCGGGAGGTCGCGCGGCACGACAGCCGAAAGCAGGACGTCGTGCTTGAGTCCACGGAGTAAGTCCTCAGGCGTGAGCACTTTGATCCACGGGGCCGCCAGCTCGAGGGCGAGCGGCAGCGCATCCAGACGCTGACAGATCTCCCTGACGGTGGGACCGTTCGCGGACGTGAGCCGAAAGTCGGGCTGCACGTCCCGCACTCGTTCCACAAACAGGCGTACCGCGGGAGAGCGCGCCAGATCCGCGGGTGACGCGGTGTCGGGCTCCAGTGCGAGTGGTCCCACGGCGTACTCCCGTTCGCCTCGTACGCGAAGCGGCGCGCGGCTGGTGACCAGCACCCGAAGCGCGGCGACTGCCGCCAGAAGGTCGGCGACCAGCAGTGCCGCGTCCAGGACCTGCTCGAAATTGTCGAGCACCAATAACGTGGGTGTAACGTCGCACGCAGCCCGCACACGCTTCGGCAGATCGAGCGCGGTGGCGTCCACGACGCTGAGAGCCTCGGCAATCGCGGGCGCCACGAACGCGGAATTCCGAACGGCGGCCAGCCCGACGAACAACACACGAACTTCGCCCTCGGCCGCGATCGCGCGCCCGAGTTCCAGCGCCAGACGCGTCTTGCCGGCTCCTCCCGGCCCGGTGAGGGTGATGAGACGTGCCGCGGGATCCGCGAGCCACGGTCGCAGCGTCTGCATGTCACTGTCGCGGCCGAGCAGCGCCGTGAGCGCCAGGGGCAGCGACACGCCGCGCAGTTCATCGCTCGCTGCGTCGTGATCAGGTGCGCGCGCGCTCGCCAGGAGCGCGTCACGCGTCGGACCGGTCAGGTCAAGCGCCGTCAACAGCGCCCGCACGGTCTCGCCATGCGGTCGACGGCGTTGTCCACGCTCCAGCGCGCTCACCGCATGAACCGACAGGCCCGAAATCGTCGCGAGCTCTTCCTGCGTGAAACCCGCCGCCGCGCGGAGCGCTTTGAGCTGCGCGCCAAATGACCGCGG
>DATCGG010000372.1:0-2567 GCA_036509075.1 Gemmatimonadaceae bacterium | reverse complement strand
AACACCGGGTGCAGCGGGAGCGGGAGTGTGAAGTACGTTGCCGCGCTGCCCGACACCTGCGAGAACGGATTTTCCACGTCCCACATCGCGGGGAATGTGCTGCTGTTTGCATCGATGAAGAACCCGTGCTTCGCCCCCTGCTGCTGATCGCGCCGATCGTATCGCAGACCAAGCCGCAGCCCCGCCTGACCGAAGTGGCCAAAGCCATACGGCTGCTCGGCCGCGATCACTCGACCGGCGTTGGCTTCGGTGTACGAATACTGGACGATCGGGCCGAACGAGAGATCGCTGTCGCGGCGGCCTAACGCGAGCGCCACCGCTGGGCGCAGCAGCCATTGACGCTGGTCGATCCGGAATCGGTTCTGCTGCTCCTCTCCGCCCGGCGTCTCGTTGCCGAAGCCGTAGAAGTTCACGAGCTCGAAGTCGGACATGCGGCCGACTGCGGTGAAGTGCACGCGGGAGCTCTCGAGCCGTTGGTCGCCCAGCAGGGTGAAGCGCCACCCCGGTACTCCCGTGGCATACTCCGCATCTAGACCGAGCATGGTTCCATACGGCTCCCTGCGGAACCCGTACCGCATCCAGCGAGCGCCGACCCGTGGAACTGCGCCAAGCCCGCCGGTTCCGAATCCCGCCACCGGCTTGATGCCGGTCCCGTAGTCCTTGCTGGGATACTGAACGCCGCCTGTGTCGTTCACCCAGGGGCGGCGGCTGAAGAGCGTGTCGCGCGACGAGTCGGGGCCGTAGTAGATACCGCTCACGTGCCCGAGGTCGTAGAGGCGCGCCCGGTGTCTACTCACGACACGCGACGAGTCGACCAGGCTGTTCGTGCCGTTGCCGCCGATCACGCGGACCTTCACGTTCGACGTAACGTCGCCCGTAACGACGGCCGAGTCGTCGCCGTCGTGCAGGTAGACGCGAACCTCTTTCGTTTGGCGCGGGTCGAAGCGGCGATGGAAGTAGGGCGTATCGCTGCCGGATCCGACCGCGACGTCGACGAGGCCACCGGGCAGGTACGTCACCGTCGCGCGATCGTTTCTGTCGGTGGCGTGAACCTCGACGGCCTTCGCCAGCACGTCGTAGAACTTGTTCGCGACTCCAGGAAGCCCATCGCGGCGCTGCTTGAGCTTCGCGGCGAACGACGGGCCGACATGGGCGTACTCTGGCGGAAGCCTGCGCACGGCCGAGTCGATCACCGCGTCGGTGATCCTGTGCTGGAGTGCAAGAGCGATCGAATCCCAGACCGGCTTCTCGAGGTTCGACAGGAAGCGACGATCGAGCTCGCGGGAATTGTTGGAGAGCGCGTCAATACCAGGGTACGTGCCCTCGAACGTGAACAGGAACGGGGCGCCGAACCGGGCGATGCGCGCGAGCAGACCATCGTAGGTGTTGAACGCATGATCGCGGTCGCGCGCGATCGGAACCCAACGTGCGGACTTACCAGACCCAAAGCGCGCCCACTTCCAGTTGCCGTGGTAGCGATCGGCGTCGGCGACGAGCATGTCGGTCAGGCGGGCGTTGAGGAACGCCCTGGTGTCCACCGATTGCGTCGGCAGGCTGTCGAGTAGCGGGAGAAGCTCCTCACTCCCGATCACGTCGGACGCGCCGCCGAAGCCTGGGCCTTCCTCGGGCTTGTGCGGATATTCCTCGAGGGTGCCGAGCATGCCGACGAAGTCCTTGCGGAACTTGCCTAACGACGAGTCGTTCGGCATCACGGCGAACGTCGGCGTCGGATGGAGGACCCCTGCCGCGTCGGCGATCGGGGCGATGATGACACCCGCCGCCGGAAAGAGCCCGCTCACCTGGTCGCGGAAGATCTTGGCGAGCGCGGTGCCCTCGAGCCGCGCGGGTGGAGTCGCATTGGCCTTGTCGACAGGACGAAAGACGAACTCGGTGCCGATCGGCGTGCCGAATCGAAGGTTCTTCGTCTGATGGCCGCCGCCCTCCTTCAGCGGCTTGAGGCCGCCGGCATACGTGTCGAGATCCACGACCGGCGCGCGCACCGGAGTCGTCCACAGATCGCGATACGTGTCGCCGAGGAAAAAGCGCTTGAACCCGGTGGACGCGTAGCGGGGGCTCGCGGCGATCGTCACGCTGTCGCGGCTCACGATGCGAGGAGGAGGCGGCTGCCTGGGCTCGCGGGATTGTGCGACGGCCGCCGACGGACCAGCGACCGCGATCGCGATCATCGCCGACAGCCTAACGAGCAGCGAATGGCGGACGATACGCATCGTCACGGCCACGGGTACAGCGTGATCACCGCAGGACGATGCTTCGCCTCGTCACCGATGATCAGGATGCTGTCTTTCGTGATCGCGATGGACTCGGGCTGATCGTGGTCACCGGGGAGCTTGCGAGCGAACACCACCTGCCCGCCGGGGGTGATTTCCACGATCACCTTCTCGTTGGCGATCAGCACGTAGTTCCCCGTGAGCGGATCGACTGCGATGTCCGACGGGTGCAGCTTCTTCTCGCCGAGCGATTTGAGAATGTCCTTCAGCGGGACCGCCAGGCGGGACAGTCGTGGGCCATTCCCGTCGAGCCTCCACCGGTAGATGACCAAATGATCG
>DATCGG010000371.1:0-16961 GCA_036509075.1 Gemmatimonadaceae bacterium | reverse complement strand
TCGACGTCTACGACGCGCAATCCTTCAAGAAGCTGCGAACCGTCGATCTCGGGCAGGACATGAGCGGACTCATAATCATCCCGCCCACGCCAGCTCCGCGTCCGGCAAACGCAGGGCGATGAACGGCGCAACAGAACAGGTTACAGGTTACTGGAATTGGTAATTCGTTATTTGAACCCTCGGGACGCGACTCGACAGCGAGTCAGAGCATCCCGGGGGTTCAAATTACCTGTAACCAGTTCCGGTAACCAATAACCTGTTCCATTAACCAATAACCTGTTCAGTCCGCAGTGACCGCTGTCCACTCAGATGTCCGCCGCTTGTTAGGCTATATCGCCCCGTACTGGCGGCGGTTGGTGCTCGTACTCGTGCTGTCGCTCATCGGCACGGGACTGTCTCTCCTCCTGCCATACCTGACGCGGATCCTGATCGACCGCGCCCTGCTCGGTCGCGATACCGGCGCGCTCGTGCGTGTCGTGCTCGCATTCGCCGCCCTCACTATCGCGAGCTTTGCGCTCAATGTCGTGAGCGGCCTCCGATACACGCGGGTGTCGGCCGAGATTCTGTTCGACATGCGGTTGACGCTGTTCCGTCATCTGCAGCAGCTTTCGCCGCGCTTTTTCGCGCGCATGCCGCTCGGCCAGATCGCCTCGCGCATCAACAGCGACATCGGCGAGATCCAGCGCGTAGCCGCGGAGGTCGCGCTGTCGTGGGTCGGGAGCGTCGTGTTCCTCGTGGGCGCGGTTGCGATTCTCATCGCGCTCGACCCGCTCCTGTTCGCCGTGAGTCTCGCGGTGCTTCCGCTCTCAGTAGTCGCGCTCGTGCGATACCGGCGTCGGCTCGAAGACTCGATCGCCGCCGTGCGCGACAGAAGCGCCGGGATCGGAACGTTTCTGATCGAAGCGCTTCAGGGGATGCGCCTCGTCGTCACCCACAACGCGCAGGAGCGTGAGGCAGCGCGATTTCGCGAACGCAACGACGCGTTCATCGATTCGCTCATGCACATGCGCCGCCTGACCTACCTGTCCGGTGGCGTCCCCGGCCTCCTGCTGGCGCTCGGCACCGGCGCCGTCTTTCTCGTCGGCGGCTGGCGCGTGATCGACGGCAGAATCACGATGGGCACGCTGGTCGCGTTCGTCGCCTATCAAATGCGGCTGCTCGGGCCGGTCCAGGGCCTCATGGGATTGTACGCCAGCGTTGCCACCGCGCGTGTGTCGCTCCGAAGAGTGCACGAGATCCTCGATACGCCGCCGGAGGTGTCCGAAGCGGCGGGGGCCTCGCCGCTTTCGTCGGCGCGCGGCGAGGTCGTGCTCGATGACGTGACGTTCACGTTCGACCGCGGGGCGTCGGTGCTCGACCGCGCGAGCCTGACGATTCGCGCGGGTGAGCGCGTGGCCATCGTCGGCGCGAGTGGCGGCGGCAAATCCACCATCGCGGATTTGCTCGTCAGGCAGCTCGATCCCGCCGGCGGTCGCGTGTTGCTCGATGGTCGTGACCTTCGCGACCTTCGTCTGGCTGACGTCCGCCGCCACGTTGTCGTCGTTGAGCAGGACCCATTCATCTTCAACACCACGGTGGCCGACAACGTTCGGTACGCGAGGCCCGAGGCCTCCGCGGCTGATGTCGCCGCCGCGGCGCGCGCCGCGGGCCTCGCCGAGCTGCTCGACCGGTTACCGCAGGGAATCGACACACCGGTCGGCGAGCGTGGCCGCGCACTCTCTGCGGGTGAGCGACAGCGCGTCGCAATCGCGCGCGCGTTCCTCGCCGATCCCGCGGTGCTCGTGCTCGACGAAGCGACCGCCGCCATCGATCCGGCAACGGAAGCGCAGGTGATGGCGGGGTATGAGGCGGTCATGCGCGGTCGCACGACGATCGTGATCTCGCACCGACTCCAGCCCGCACGACAGGCCGATCGCGTGGTCGTTCTGAACCAGGGCCGGATCGTCGAGGATGGCACGGCCGACACGCTGATCGCACGGGGCGGCGCGTTCGCCGAGCTGTTCGCCGTGCTGCAGCCGGCGGAGTGACCGCGAGACGCTTCACGCTCGACGACCCACCGTTCGCGGGTCTGACCGGAAAGGGCGTTCGCGTCGCGATCATCGACAGCGGCGTGCACCCGGCGAATCCGCACATTGGCGGCGCGCAGGTTTCAGGCGTGCGCATCGGGGCAGACGGCGAGACGGACGGCGACTTCGTCGACCGCATCGGTCACGGAACCGCGGTGGCAGCGGCGATCCTCGAGAAGGCACCGGGCATCGACCTTCTAGCAGTGCGCGTGTTCGACCGCACGCTGGCCACGAGCGCCGAGGTGCTCGCCGCGGCGATCTCATGGGCCGCGCTGCACGAGGCTCGGCTCATCAATCTGAGCCTGGGCACGGCCAACCCGAAGCGCGCGGAAATGCTCGGCGCAGCGGTAGCCGAGGGGGTGGCATTGGGTGCCATCGTCGTTTCGGCGCGCGAATCCGGCGGGGTGGCGTTGCTGCCTGGGTCGCTGCCTAACGTGGTGGGCGTCACGCTCGATCCCGCCTGCGATCGGCACGAGCTCGCCGTGGTGCCTCACGACATGCCACGAGGATTGGGCTTCGCCTCGTCAGGCTACCCGCGGCCGATAGAGGGTGTGCCCGTGGAGCGCAATCTGTCCGGGATCTCGTTCGCGGTCGCGAACGTCACGGGGTTCCTGGCCCGCCTTCTCGAAGCGGATGCCTCGGTGCGCGATCTCGGTGCGATTGCGCGCCGACTGCTCGCGTGACATCGGGACTAGGGACTCGGCGACGAGCCTTCCACCGAGGCGAAGGTCTCCTCGGCGCCAATGGCTTCCCGGCCGAGTCCCGATGTCCCGAGTGCCGAGTCCCGAGTCCGCGTATGGCCAGCGCTTGCGCCGACGCCGGGCGCGGCCGAATCTCTCAGCATGAAACCACTCCAGGATCTCTACCCCGACGACTTCTCGCACTGCTACGGCTGTGGGCGACTCAACGCCGACGGCCTGCACGTGAAGAGCGAGTGGCATGACGGTGAGGCCGTCGCGCGTTTCCAGCCTGCGCCGCAGCATATCGCCCTGCCGGGATTCGTCTACGGCGGGCTCATTGCGTCGCTCATCGATTGCCACGCGATGGCAACGGCCGCGGCGGCGTCGATGGAAAGGGCTGGCGCGACGCCCGGTGTCGACCAGACGCCGCGGTTCGTGACCGCATCGCTCCAGGTGGACTACCTGCGTCCGACTCCGCTCGGTCCCGAGCTCGAGCTTCGCAGTCGCGCAACCGAGGTTGGCGAGCGGAAGGTCCTCGTGGAGGTCGTGCTGCGTGCGGACAACGCGGAGTGTGCACGCGGACGAGTCGTCGCCGTGCGCATGCCGGCGGGGATGGCGCAACCCACATCCGGTCGTAGTCGCTGAATCGCGTTAGGTGGGCGACGCAGGCTTCACGTCTGCAGCTTCTGGTAGAGCCAGGCTCGGGCGCGTCAGCGCGGCAGCAGCCGTCGGATGAGTTGCCGTACCCGCCGCTCAAACATCTGCCATCGAGACGACGGCGTCGCCTGTCTCTCTCCCGCCTTGCGGCGTTTCCTCTCCAGCACGCGTCTCAGTGCCTCGACGCGACGCGCGTCGAAGCCGGGCGGGATGTCGGCGTCGGCGGTCACCGCCGCTACCAGTGACGCCTGCGCGGCAGCCAGTCCGGAAGCGTCGTTTGACGCGTCCCTCGCGCGTGGTACCGTCGAGTCGCGAGTGACGTCAGGCAACATGTGCTCCGCGCCGCGCGCGACCTTCAGCGAGGGCGGCCGTAACGGCGTCGAGCTCCTCGCCAAGCTCCGCATCGCTCGGGAAGTGATCGTCACGCTCGAGCATGAAGCCTGGTATTTCCACACGGCTGCTTGTTTCCCGCACAAGCTCGAAGACCTCTGGTGGTGTGCGATGGGCATGCGTGTCGTAGTACAATCCGTCACGCTCCTCTCCACCGGCGACGTGCACGTACGCGACGCGATCGAGCGGAAGATTCGCCAGCGTTTCCCCGGCGCTCGACGAATGGTTGCGCGCGTTCGCATGGACATTCGCGAGATCGAGCAGCAGATGCGCACCCGTCTGCTCGAGGATCTCTCCGAGAAAGGTTGCTTCGTCCATCTCTGCGCCCGGCCACTCGACGAGCGCCGCGACGTGCTCGACGGCGAATGGCACCGGGAGCAGAGCCTGGGTCGCGCGAATGTTGCGTACGAGTGCACGCAACTGCTCACGCGTGCGCGGGACAGGAAGCAAGTGCCCCGCCTCCACACCACGCGCGCGAACGAACGCGATGTGTTCACTCACCAACGGTGCGTCCACCGCGCGGGCCAGACGCGCCAGCATCTCGATGCCCTCGCGTTCCACACCTTCGGCGGTGCCGAGCGACAACGACACACCGTGCGGCACCACGCGCACACCGCGCTCCTGCAGCTGCCTGATCGCGCGCGGAAAGCTGTCCCTGGGCGACACGTTCTCCGCGATCACCTCGATGAAGCCGAGATCGGTCCGGCGCTCGATGAAGAGGGCGATCTCTGGTCGCCAGCCGATGCCGAGGCCAAGTGAAGGGACGCGCATCAACTGCTGCACCCTCCGCAGCCGCCTCCACCGCACCCGCCGCCGCACGAGCTTCCGCAACTGTCTGTACCGCAGTCGCGGCTATGCGATGAAGAGGCCCCACTCCTCTCTGGTGGTCGCGGACGCAGGGCCTGGGCGAGGACAGCGACCGGACCGACGCTAATCACTGCCGGTCCGTAGAGCGCGACGGCGAGCGCGAGGTCGTTCGGCGCGAGACGCTCCGGCCGCTTCGCGGTGGAGACCTCCAGTCCTGCGCTTCGATGCCGCAGTCGCTTCAATACCTTATCGCCCAAAGAGCTGCGCTCCGGCAAATGGGCCAGAAGTTTCACGAGGCCGACGACGCCGAGTCCGATGACGACGAGCAGAATCGATACCGGGCGGCCGCGACTCAGGCCGATGGCGACCTTTATGACGCCGACCGCGAGCGCCGCGCCCATGATCGCGAGGATCGTCGCCTGCGGTATCCATCGTCGGTCGTCAGCTACGAGGAGGCCGAGTCGCTTGAGACGCTCCGGGAGATCGGCGAACACCTGATCGGCATCGTCCTCCAGGCTTTCGAGCGTTCGCTCGTCCCTGCCCATGCGAGTGTACAGCCGCCCTCCGTAGTAATTTTCGGACGTGACGGTTTCGGCGACGACCGTAACGCCGCGCGTTCGGGCATTGAAGGAGACCGCCTTGCGTTGCGCGAGCGATGTCATGAGTGCTGCGAGCGCGAGCCGGGATCCGCCAGCGAGATACGCTGCCTCGATCGAGGTGAGCTCCGGCACCTCAGTACTCGCGCGCCCCCCTGGCTTGATCATGCGGCGCGCGATCGATCCGAGGATCCACGCCACGGCGAGGATCGGGATGAAGACGCCCAGAAATTGTGGTCCAGGAAGATCGAGAATGCCCACGCTCAGTCCATGCTCGCGGCGATATCCGATGCCTTGTTCACGGTTGCCAGGAGTCGATCGAATTGCTCGATGGTGAACGGCGTCGCATCGGCCGTGCTGCGCGCGCGTTTCAGGGCATCGAGCAGCGCAAGGTCGAGTCCGAATGTCTCGGCAGCGCGCTCGTAAATCGCAAGTGCGGGTTGGAATTCGTCGGAAACGACGCGGCGCAGAAACAACAGTGCGCGCAAGTTCACCGCGAGCGTGACCGCGGCGTCGTGTGCCGCAGCGGCGAGCGCCGCGCCGTCGTCGTGAATCGAGATGAATCGCCTACGCAGGCGAAGCGCGAGATTGCGCAACTCCTGCTCCGCCCGCGCGCGAATGTGCTCGCTCGAGACGGTGATGCCCTCGAACGGATCTTCGCCGAAGAGTGTGATATGCTTGCGCTGGATATCGAGAACTTTCGTCGGGAACGTGATCGACAGGCGCGGTAGCTCACCCTTCGCGACGATCATCGGTTCGACTCGCTTCGCTCGCCACGCTTCATGCAGCGGTGGCGCGAAACCCGCCAATGCCTTCGCGGTGCTTTCGCGCACGTAGACTACGATATTGATGTCGCTCGTGCCCGGGTGGTAGCGTCCGCGCGCGACACCACCGAACAGGATGAGGCCGAGCAGGTTGTCGCCCGGGACGTCGCGCAGAGCGGACGTGAGGGTGTCGAGCGTGGCAGCGACGTCCTGCGGAAGGAAGACGTCCGAAGCCGAGGTTCCTGGCGCCATGAGCGGTGGGACGAATGTTCGGCTCAATACTGCGGGTGCCTCGCTTCGCGCGCCAGGATCGACTTGCATCGACGTCTGCACGAGGCCATTCTCGCCATGAGCGTGAGGTGTCGCGGCGGCCGTGATGAAGTCGCCGCGCTGCGCAGGTCTTCAACGACTCGCGTTTGACGGCGTACTACCTTCAGTCCGTCCGAGAACTCTATAACCCCGACGCACCAAGTGAATTACCCGGAACGAATCCAGTTCTGCCTTACGCGTCGCGTGCGATTGATGCTCGTCCTCTCTTCGATCGTCATCGCGCAACCGTCGCTCGCCCAGAAGACAGCAGCGCCTCCGCCGCCGATGTCCAGCGCCGCGCGGGACGACATCGTGGCCTTCGCGAAGGTGTCCATCTCGGTTGCGCAGGTGCGCGATTCCATCCAGAAGCAGCTCGCGCAGCCACGAAACAAGACGTCGCAGGCACAGCAGCAGTTGCGCGAGCAACTCACCTCGGGCGTCGCGGACGTCTTACATCACGCGGGGATGTCGGAGGAGGAGTTCCGGCACAAGACGTATCTGGTGAGCACGGATTCCGCGTCGCGTGCCGTCTTCGACGAGACGGTCGCGAGGATGACTGGCGCCCCGTTGCCGGGTCAGGTGGCGGCTGCGCCGCTTGCTGTGGCGGTGCCCGCCGGGCCCGTCGGCACTCATGTCGGCCATGTCATGAACGCGTTCTCCGACACGCCCAAGGGCCTCGGGCTCCTCCCGACTGCCATGGAGGAAGCGCGCATTGCGGTGGTTCATGCCGGACTCGCCGCACGGGACCCCGAGAACCTCGGGGCGATGAAGCTGCACGCCGGCCACGTCATCAACGCCGTCGATCCGGCGGTCGTGGCTGCCGGACCGGGGCTCGGTTACGGCGTCAAGCGGGCGGCGTTAGGCATCGCTACCCACATGGATCTGGCCGCGAAATCGCCCGGGGCACCCGAGGACATGGCGATGCACGCGAACCATGTAGCAGTCTCGGCGCGGAACACCGTTCAGCGCGCCGATGCGATCATTGCCCTCGCGAAACGCATTCAGGCCGCGAGCTCGGCGTCGGACGCGGCGGGGCTCGTGAGCCAGCTCGTATCGCTCACGAACGAGGTGATGTTGGGCAAGGATGCCGACGCCGACGGCAAGGTGACGTGGAAGGAGGGAGAGGGCGGACTGCAGCAGTGCGATGAGCACGCGAGACTGATCACTGGTAACAGGTAGTTGGTTACTAGATGTGAAACCCTCGGGATGCTCATGATCACGGCGTCCCCGAGGGTGTTCAACTGCGAGCAACCAATTACCTGTAACCAGTCGTCATTGCGTCTCCTGTTAGGGCCCAAAGGCCCTAACAGGAGACGCAATGATGCTGATTCCTCGCCCCCAGCTTCTCGAGCAGCGCGATCGTCTCCGGGAATGGGCGTAGCCGCTGCACCGGTCCGTTCGCCATGTCCACCACCGTGCGGCCGTTGCGTGCGACCGCCTTCACGTCGGCGCCGTGAGCCACGAGGTACAGAATCATCTCGTTATCGCCGCGAGCCGCGGCACCATGGAGCGCCGTGTAGCCGTTGTTGTCACGCGCGTTGACGTCGGTGTGCAGGTCCTCCACCAGGTACTTCATCACCGACATCCACGCGTCCGGTGCGTGGCGGTGCGAGTTCCCCGCGAAACCGTTGCCGTAACCGACGCCCGCCGCGGCGTGAATCGGCAGCACGCCTGGACCGACCGGCGCGGCCTTGGCGAGCACCTCGATGTCGGGGTCGAGCTTGAACTGTGTTCCCGCTCCGAGCCCGGGCTGAGCGGCGTTAGGCGCCGGCGAAGCCGTGACTGCCTTCGCGGAGTCGGGCTTCGCCGCGGTGACCGCCTTCGCGGTGTCTGCCTTCGCGGCAAGCGTCCGGCCACTGTCCGCGCTCGCCGCTGGGCGAGCCGGTCGTGCACGAGAGGCCGGCGCCGGTGGGACTGATGGCAGCTTCGGGTCCGCGCCGTGCTTGATGAGCAGCTTCATCGCGTCCAGGTCGAGCGCATACGTCGCACGCCAGAACGGCGTGGTCCCGTCGATGGTCTCGAGCCCGCAGTTCGGATTCCCGCAGTTGTTATACGCGAAGTACCACGGCTGCTTCTTGATGCGCGCGTTGACTTCCGCTCCCTTCGCGAGCAGGGCTTCCAGGAGATCGAGGTGCGTCGTCTTCTGCGTCTGAATCGCCTGTGGCTGCGGATACCGTGACCGCGGCGCCCACTGCGAGTTGATCGTCGCGTAGAGCGGCGCCATCCCTGACGCGCTCACAAGGTTCGGGTTCGCACCGCGCTCCACGAGACGGATCGCCACGTCGAACTGCCCGTTGATGATCGCCATGAGCAGCGGCGTCGTCCCGTCCACGAGCGAGGTGTCGTTGATGTTCGCGCCACCGTCCAGCAGCGCCATCGCCGCGTCGAGATTACCCTGACGCACGGCGTGATGCAGCGCTGTGAGGCCACCCACGCTGCCGACCTGCTTGATGTACCCCTCGACACCGCCGTTCAACGTATCCACCTGCTCCTTCACGGAGTCGGTCGGCAGCTTGTCCGCCATCAGCACCGCGCGTCCCGAGTCGATCGCCGTCTGAATCTGCTCTGGAGTAAACGGACCACGCGGCTCGCGCACGGGTAGCTGATTTCCTCGGCCACCACCCTGACGGCCGGCGTTTGCCGAATCGGCAGCGGTACGTGGAGCGGTCGCGCGCGCGGCAGCCTTCGCCGCCTCGAGCGATTTCTTGAAGTCGGCTTCGGCAGAGTCGTGCCGGGCCGGCGGCTCGAAGGAGATGAGCACCGCGTTCCGCTTCTTTTCCGCTGCCTGGTCGCGGGCGGCATCGTCGGAAAGGTTCATGACGCGCGTCCGGATCGACGGATCCGCCGCATGCTTCATCAGCGCCTCGACCGCGGCGGCCCGCCCATACTCGGCGGCGAAGACGAGTGGCGTCTGTCCCCAGCTCGATTCGCGCGCGTTAGGGTCCGCGCCCTTCGAGAGCAGCGCCTTCACGACGTCCGGGTTGCCTGCGGCGGCGGCGAAGTGGAGCGCCGTGGCACCGCTCGTCGTCGTAGCCTTCACGTCGCTCCCCGCGGCCAGAAGCGCGCGTACCACCGCCGGGCTGCCGGTTCTCGCCGCGATGTGCAGCGGCGTGTACGCGCCGATGCGAGTTCGCAACGCCACGTTCGCCTTCGCGCGCAGCAGCTCGGCTGCCATGGCCGAGTCGCCATGGTCGGCGGCCCAGTGGAGGGCGGTCATCCCGTCGCCCTGTGGCGCGTTCACGTCGGCGCGGCGCGCGATGAGCGTTCGCACCGTTGCGACATCACCGCGCATGGCGGCGTCGGCGATCGGCGACGCTGGCGGCCGCGACGCAACCGCGGCGATCGAGCTCCAGGCCGCAACGACACCAACGAGCGTGAAGGAGCGCACGTTCATGATCGCTAACCTGTGAGCGTGAACTCGCCCGTGCTGTCGCCGAAGCTTCGCAGATCGTTACAGCCGAACTGGTGGGCGAGCGTCAGCATCACGTTCGCCATTGGCGTCGCGTCAGGCGCCTTGAGGTGCGTGTTGCCCGGGAGCCGACCATTCCCCTTGCCTAACAGCAGCAGCGGGCAGCGACGGTGGTTGTGGATGTTCCCATCCGCCATCGGCGAGCCGTACATGATGACCGTCTTGTCGAGCAGGTTGCTGTCGCCTTCCTTCGTGTTCTTCAGCTTCTCGAGGAAGTACGGGAGCATGCTCACGTGGTAGCGGTTGATCTTGTTGAAGTCGAGGATCGCCGATTCCTTGCCGCCGTGATGCGACGCCGGATGGAAAGCCTTGTCGGTGCCGCTCTCCGGGTACGCGCGCGTCGACGCATCGCGTCCCGTCTTGAACGAGAACACGCGCGTCATGTCGGATTCGAACGCCAGCACCTGGATGTCGAACATGAGCTTCATGTGCTCGGCAAACGAGTCGGGGACGCCTAACGGCGCTTCCGGCAGCTCGCGTGGCTCGCCGCTCCCATTCCGGGCCTCGACGGCCTGGATACGGCGCTCGAGCTCCCGGATATCCGACAGGTATTTGTCGATTCGCTGGCGATCCGTCGGCCCGAGCTCTCGCTTCAGGCCCGCGAGGTCGCCGACGATCCAGTCGAGGATGCTCTGGTTGGCCTTGCGTCTGGCGGCTCGATCGGTGTTGTTGCTCCCCGCGCCAAACAGCTGGTCGAACGCGATGCGCGGGTTGCGGATCATGGGCAGAGGGTCCGTCGGGCTCGCCCAGCTCAGGGTGTCGGTGTAGGCGCACGCGTAGTTGTAGTCGCAGCCACCGCCACGGTCCTGGTTTTCGATGCACAGCTGCATCGACGGGATCGCGGTGTCTTCGGCGATCTTGCGCGCGACGATCTGGTCGAACGATGTGCCGACGAACACGTCCGATCCCTGCGTCTGCTTCGGGTGCGATTGCGTGAGAAACACGGCGCTGGACCTGAAGTGGTCGCCGCCGATCTCCGGTGCCTCGAACGCCTCGGCCATGCGCACGTCGGTGTTGCTCACGATCGTGAGGTACTCGCGCCAGGGATCGAGCGGAGCGAGCGCGCCATCCGGGTTGAGCTGGAAGTTGCGACCGATCTCCGCCGGCGCCCACAGGTGCTTCGATGCGCCCCAGGTGTTCGACCCGGCACACCCGTGCACGAGCTCCATGCACACGAGCCGCGTCTTCTCCGTGGCTGCCGATGCGCCCCCGAACTTTCGGAGCGACCGGACCGCCGGCTCCATCGCGTCGAGGTAGGGGAGGGCGAGCGAGGCGCCCAGGCCCCGCAGGAACGTCCGGCGCTCCATCGCCTTTCCGGCCAGGATCTGCATTCGGGTTACTCAGCTCCTCTCGAGGTCCGTGCCTAACGCTGCAAGCGATTGTCGTCCGCCGCGACCGGCTGCTCGGCCGTGCGCATGCGGAACGCGGTGCTGTTCACGACGCCCATGACGAACGACGAGAACCTGTACCCGCTCTCCGTGCCCCGCTGCGCGATCGCCCGAACGGCGGGCTGGTCCTCATCCGCGACGCGGCGGCCTAACGCATACGCCATCAGGTTCTCGGTGAAATGACGAACGAATGGCGTGGGGCGCTTGAGCAGGGCCCGCGTGAGCTCCGCCGGCGTGGACACCGGGGTGCCGTCGTACAGCTGCCCCTGCGTGTCGAGCGGCATGGCGTTCTCGCGATATCGCCACCGGCCGGTCACGTCGAAGTTGTCGAGCGCGAGACCGATCGGATCCATGTACTGATGGCACGTGCGGCACGTGATGTTCTTGCGGTGCAGCTCCATGCGTTCGCGTGTCGTCAGCGGCTTGCCGTCTTTGCCATCCGTCGTCTCGTCGAGCGACGGAACGTTAGGCGGTGGTGGCGGAGGCGGCATGCCGATGACGACCTCCATCACCCACTTCCCGCGCAGCACCGGCGACGTCCGGTTCGCGAGCGACGTCTGCACCAACATGCTTCCCTGACCGAGGATGCCGCGCCGGTTGCTGTCCGGATACGTCACGCGGCGGAACTGCTCGCCGGAGATGTTCCTGAACCCGTAATGCCGCGCGAGCCGCTCGTTCACGAACGTGTAGTTCGCGGTGAGCATCGTCAGGATACTGCGGTCGTGCCTGACGATGTCGCCGAAGAAGAGCTCCGTCTCCTTCCGCATCGCCTGGCCCAGCTGCTCATCGTAGTCCGGGAACCAGAACACATCCGGACGCACCTTCTCGATGTCTTGCAGCCGGAGCCACTGCCCGGCGAAGCGCGTCGCGAGCGCGTCGGCGCGCGAATCCGCGAGCATCCGCTTCACTTCGGCGTGGAGCGTTACGGGTTGCGAGAGACGCCCGGTCGCGGCGAGCTTGAGCAGGCGATCGTCGGGGATGCTGCTCCACAGGAAGAACGAGAGCCGGGACGCGAGCTCATAGTCGCTCAGCTTGTAGTCCTTACCTGGTGTCGCGTTATCGGGCGTCGTCTCGAACCGGAAGACGAAGTACGGGCTGGCGAGCATCGCCTGAAGCGCCGAGCGAACGCCTTCCTCGAAGCCGGACTTTTCGGCGCCACGCTTGTAGAACGTCATGAGCCCGCTCACGTCGTGCGACGTGAGCTCGCGCCGGTACGCCCGCGTGCCGAGGCGAGTGACGATCTGCCGCGCGCAGCTGGTGTCGGCGAGGGTGGCCGACGGGCGACACGAGAAGATGATACGCCGGCTCGGTGTCTCGGAAACGCCCACGGCATCCTGCGGGCCGACGATGCCGAGGTCCATGATGTGAGGCGGCATGGTCGTGCCCGAGCTCGCGGATCCGCCTGACGCCAGCGACCAGTCGTGTGGCTTGATGAGGTCCTCGTACGGGCCGTCAGTTCGCTTCACGAACGCGACCGAGACGCGATGCGGGCCGGCCGTCACGTTCAACGGCTCGGTCTTGTACAGGTCGACGCCTAACGGGAGATCCTGCATCGAGAACGACTTGTTCACGCCGCGCTCGTACTTGAGGAGCGCCACGCGTTCGCCGTCGATCGAGACGTCGATGTCCTCGAGCTGCGTGCCGACGCCGCCCGCGACGTTGAAGCGGAGCTCATAGCGGCCGTCGGCCACGAACGTGTGTTGCGCAACGACACCACCGCGCGTTCCGTACGGCGCCCCCTCCACGTGGTCCCACGGATGCTGCGAGATGTACGGGGATACGCGGTAGGTCGTGAGCGTGGTCGGAGCGTCCTTGTCGCCGACCGCCAGCAGGCTGACCGTCGCGGCGGCGTTGAGGTACGCTTCGAGCAGCGTGGGCGACAGCAGCTGGGCGTCCGCGATGTTGTCGAAGTTCGCGCTCTTCGTGTCGAGCGGCAGGTAGTCGGCGGCGTTGATGTCGACACCTAACAAGTCGCGAACCGCGTTCTCGTACTCGGGCCGGTTCAGGCGCTGGAACGTGCGCGACCCGGCGTTGGGCGGCGAAGACTTGTCGATCACGCGCTCGATCGCGTTCGCCACCATCTGCAGCGTGTCGCTCGGCGGACGTGGCCGTCCGGCGAGCGGCATCATCTCCGCCCGCAGCTTCCGGATCATCTTCTCGGCCTTCACGCGCGCAGTGTCCGCCTGGCCGATGTCGAAGCCTTCCAGCGACAGGTTGCCGAGCTTCAGGTCGTTGCTGTGGCAATCGATGCAGTACGCGTCGAGGACGTCGTTCAGGGCATCGAGCTGCGCCCGTGTATACGTGGGCGGCGTGGCGCGTCGCGAGCGCACGGGACGAGTGGGGCGGGGCGTCCCGTGCGAGGCCGATGCCAGCGCGACGGGTGCCGCCATCGGCACATATGAAACAGCAGCTGGCGCCACGTGTGCGTCAGCCTCTCTCATACGCATGCCAACTTCGAACGAAACCGCTGCCGCCAGGATCGCGGCGGCCGCAAGCAAACTCTTCATCCGACCCACTCGCGGGCTGGTTGGGTTACGACGCCAGGGTCACAGCTCGTGCTTGTCCTTCGTCTGGTTGCTGATCTGCAGATCCCAGCCATCCGGATCCTTCACGTGAAAGCTCTTGAACGGCGACGTCTCCATGGACCCACGATTGCCGGTGTCCTCGCGCGGCGTTAGGCCCCGCTTGAGCAGCTCGCCGCGAACCGTCTCCGTGTCCCACGGTTCTATGCCCCACGAGATGTGGTCGACCACGGCCGTGACTGGCGGCCGCGAGGGTTGTGCCACGGCCACGCTTCCCGCGCCACTCGCCGAGTCGGGTCGAGTCCCGGCACCCGCGTCGGCAGGCCGGCGTCGGTTACGAATGATGATGCCGCCGATGCCATTGATGTCGATGGCTGCCTGGGTGCCGGTGTCATTCAAAACCTTCCACCCCATCAGGTCGGTGTAGAAGTCGACACTCTTCTTATAGTCGGAGACCTGGAACGAGATATGGTCGAGCCAGACGGTCTTCCAGGGCGTCCCCGCCGGTTTGGCCGGACTCGCGGCAGCGCTTTGGGCGATCGCGGACGCCACCGGCGATCCGACTGCCATGAGAGCCAGAGTCTGCACGAGCTGGCGCCGCGATAGCTTCCCGCTCTCGAAATCACGCAGCAGAGCGGCGACGACGCTTTCCATAAACGGTAGCCCCCGAACGGTGTACGGGTTGCTTACGCGCGACCCTAGCGAAAGTGCTGCGACAGCCGTACAACCGATAGCCCTTTCTGGAGATCCCCGCCCGTGAAGTCGTTGTTACTCGCCCCGTTTGCGTTCGCCGCCGTCGCCGGCAGCCTGTCGGCCCAAGCCAAGTCAGCTCCGACCCCGAGCCCCTCGGGCCAGAGCTACATCGTCGCCCCTGACGGCAACGAGGCGCGATATCGGGTGCGCGAGCAGCTCGCGGGTTTCGACCTCCCGAAGGACGCGATCGGGGCGACCAAGGACATCAAGGGGCGAATCGTGGTGGGGTCCGACGGCAAGGTGGTGAAGGAGAGCTCGAAGGTCATCATCGAGCTGTCGTCGCTCAAAAGCGACCAGGCCCGCCGCGACAACTTCCTCCGCCGCAGCACGTTGGAGACCTCGAAGTACCCACAGGCCGAGTTGGTGCCGGTCGCGCTGGAGGGTCTGCTGATGCCGATCGCGCCCGGTTCGTCGCAGACGTTCTCCGTTCGCGGAGACCTGACCGTCCATGGCGCGACGCACCCGACCATCTGGCAGGTGACCGCGCGCGGCGAGGGGAACGGCATCGTCGGCACCGCGACGACTGCCTTCACATTCAAGGACTTTGGCCTAGAGCAGCCGAAGGTGCCGGTAGTGCTCAGCGTCGCCGATACGATTCGGCTGGAGTACGACTTCCGGTTCGTGCCGGATACGGCTTCGCGGAATTGAAACGGAGGGGACTGGGACTGAGAAGCCGGGACATCGGGACTCGGGACTCGGCCAGGATGCCATTACCACCGAGGAGCCTTCGTCTGCAGTAATAGCCTCCCAGCCGAGTCCCGAGTCCCGATCTCCCGATGTCCCGAGTCCCGAGTCCCGAGCAGTGCCCACTACGGCTGCTTGGCCAACTCCATCCGGAGACGTCGGACCGAGTCTGCACCCCCGGTCTTGTAGTGTGCGACGTTGATCCCGACCAGCTTGTCCCCTTGTTTGTGCAGGGCGCCGGTGTTCGTCACCTGCACGCCTTTCCGGAGCACGCTCTCGTACGGGCCGTTCGAAAAAAGGAGGCTGTCGCCGCTCACCGAAACGTGAAGCGGGATCGGGGGACGCTTCGGCAGAGTGAGCGTCCAGCCGGCTGTATCCGCGGTTGCCGTGATTGTTGCGACAACGAGAACGCTGTCACTGTTCTCAGGCCGCGTTGGGCCAGTCCACTTCCCGGCCAGGTCCGCGAGTGACAGAGTCGCGGCGGGTGCAGGCGCCGGAGCGGGTGCAGGAGCGGCGGCGGGGGCTGCGGCAGCGGTGGTGTCCGGTGCCTTCTGCTCTTTCTTCGCGCACGCGATGAGCAGGATCGCGCAGGAGAATACGGCCGAAGCGCGCATGGCTACCTCTGGGTCGAGGTCGACGCGATTTACGGCGGAGCGTCCATCGTACTGCTCGACGGCTTAATGGGCGGTTAAGGTCGTGTCATTGGTGCCGCGGCACCTGCACGAGCTGTTCTCTCAGCTTCTCGACCTGATCCGCCAGGTCCGGTGACTGCGCGGCAACTTGGAGCAGTTCGGCCGCCCGAGCGAGGTTGCCGAGCCGCGCGTTCATGCTCGCCGCGTTGAACGCCGACGTCTGATTTCGCTTCCGTCGATCCGCGAGGTCGGCCTCCAACGACGCGATCCGCTTCGCCCTGAACTCCGCGCTCCCTCGCGTGCTCTGACGCACCTGCTCGATCTTCGCCGCGATGACATTTGCCTTGTCGTCGTAGCACACCATCGCCGAGTCGTACGACGCAGCCGCCTCCGCCCACGCTTCGCGCTTCGTCGTGAGGACGCTGCCGAGGTAGAAGCCCGCATTGCAATTCTCCTCGCCCTTCGGCGCGGCGCGGGCCCCGCGAAGATCGGTTTCGGCAATGGTGAAGTCAGCCTGCTCGAACTCGATGATCCCCGCCGCCGTGAGAACCTCGGCCGCTCGGGAACGGGCCTTCGCCAGCTCGACGTCGCTTCGCGCCAGGTCGAGCTCTCGACGACGCAGCCGGCCGATCGCCCGCCAGTAATAGCCCTGCGCGATGTCTGGCGTGTCGAGCGCGATGAATC
This sequence comes from Gemmatimonadaceae bacterium, assembly GCA_036509075.1. Taxonomy (GTDB): domain Bacteria; phylum Gemmatimonadota; class Gemmatimonadetes; order Gemmatimonadales; family Gemmatimonadaceae; genus JAJKIV01. Next base: position 560 of record DATCGG010000371.1, on the reverse strand, counting down.
GCGTCGCGGTCGCGATGGCTGCGGAGTCCTCATGCAGGGTCGACTGGCAGATCGCCGTCTGCAGGATCGCGCGATCGTGCTCGGGCTGCATGGCGACCGTCTCGTCGAAATAGCGAATCGCTTCCCGACAGTCACCGGCGTTCAGGTTGAGCCAACCCGACATGAACGTGATGCCCGCGGCGCGCGGAAATCGCCCATACGCACTCGCGTAGTACTTCCGGGCGTCATCACCGCCCGTCTCGCCAGCGAACCACACGACCACGTTGCCGAGCGCGTAGGCGGCTTCATCGAACTGAGGCACCGCGGCGAGCACTCGCTTGAGCCCGAGCGTGTCGGCGTTCGCACAATTCGCGGCGCGATACGCGACGAGAGGCGGGGCGTTGATCGGGACTTCGCGTCGCCGCTCCAGCGGGTTCGTCGTGTCGCCGCGTTCCTTGTAGCGGTCGGGATACGAGCAATCGACGGCGAGCGCGATGTATTTCCGCACCGCGGGCGTGAGTGGCGCCTGTTCGATCCACGCGAGCTCGGCGTCGAGCTTGTCGACGAACGGCTTGTTGCTT
>DATCGG010000370.1:0-7739 GCA_036509075.1 Gemmatimonadaceae bacterium | reverse complement strand
CGCGACCACGTCCTTGAGCGTCCACTTGTCCGGTGCGTAGGTAACGCCGTCGACGGCATCGTCGTTCACGCTCTCGAGCAGGGCGAGCACGCGCTCGGCCTGCGACGCGAGCGCCGCGAGCGCGTCATCGCCGGCCACGTGCGCGATGTCCGTCGCGGCATACGCGGCGAACTCGCCGGGCAGCGGTCGTCCGCTCTGGACGTGTGTGGGTGAAAGCAGCATCGGGCCTGGCACCGGGTTGCGCTCAGCGTCGCTCGGCATCGGTCAACCTAACGAGTCGTGCACGCACGTCACGAACCCTCGGCTGCAGCTCCGCATCCGCGCCGCTCCACAACTCGACGAACTTGTTGTAATAGGACGCGGCGTTGGCGCGGTCGCCCTTTTCTTCGTAGAGCTCCCCCAGCCGCTTGTACACGGGAGCCAGGTACAGGCCATCGCCGTCGATCGCCAGTCGACGCCACGACGGAGTCGCGACAAACCGCTCCAACATGACGATCGCGGAATCGGGCATCCGCGCCTGATCGAACGCACGGCCAAGCGACATGTAGATGCAGATGCTGCAGCCCTCGATGGGGCCGTCGGGACGACGATCGCCGCGCCTGAACTCCTCGATCGCGTCACGCGGGCGCCGCTCGGCCAGCGCGATCTCTGCGAGCGCGGTGTGCCGATCCGGCTCGAAGTACCGCCGCAGTGTCGTATCTCTCACTTCGCTGTCGAATTGCGCGAGCACCGCACGCGCTCGGTCCGCACGACCGGCAAGCGCGTAGGCCGTCGCGATCCCGAAGTAGTTCCGGTCGTCCACCGGCAGTGATCGCAGCGGCACGCGGGCCAGAAGGGCGTCGAGTCGTTGCACCGCACGCACCGGCTGCGTATCGAACCACGCATCGATCAACGAAGCCGTCACCGAGTCCTCGATCGGAGAAATCGGCATGTTGCGCTGCTCGTCCTCCAGCCGCGCCTCGCCGAAGAGCCGCGCGCTCTCGGCAAGTCGCCCCTCTCGCAGTGCCAGCGTCGCCACCGCTCTCGTTGCGATCGACCGATTAGTCGTGGTCTTCGACGTACGCATGCGACGGAAGCGAGCGGCGGCGGAGTCCACGTTGCCGCGCGCATACGATAGCGTCGCAGACGAAAGCTCGAGTCCCGCGATGTCCCCGAAGCGACGCCGCGTCTCGTCATACATGGCCAGGGCCTCGTCCGTCCGACCCAGCTCAACGAGAGTCCGGATGACCCCGCCGAACGCCAGCGAGCTGGATGAATCCAGCGCGATGTCACGCCGAAAGGCCGTATCGGCGCGCGCGTACTCACGCCGGGTCGAATAATCCACACCGAGGTTGTTGAAGAGGCCCGCTTCGTCGGGATAACGACGAGCCATCTCTTCCTCCGCCGCGATCCCGCGCCCTCGATCCCGGCCGGGTCCGAGCGCGAAGTCCGCGAGAACCCGAAGGCGGCCGGCCTCTGTGAGTCGATCCCGAAATCGATACGCATGCGCCATCGCCGAGTCCTGTCGATCCCGCGGCATGTTCGCGTTGAAGTAGACGATGCTGAGCTTGCGCCAGGCCGCCGCGAACGCCGTGTCGATGCGCACCGCTTCCTCGAGCGGCGCTACCGCTCCACCGAAGTCGCTTTCAACGTCGTTGATCCGAACGCCCTCCGCATACTTCTTGAGGGCCTCGAGGGACGGCGTCGTCACCTGCACGAGGGGAGGGCCAGCGTGCACGGTCCGGAGGGACTCTCCGATCTTGCCACGAAGCTGCCGGGCAAGCTTGTCGATCGTCGGGAGGAGGTCTTTCGGACTATCGGCGGTCTCGCGGAAGGACGCGAGCTCCGCGCCGGAATCGGCCGTCACGAGCCGGAGCGTCACCACGTAGCCGGCGCCTAGCGGGGTGACGTCCCCGTCGACGACGGCCTTCGCCCCCTCGCGCTGCGCAATCTCGCGAGCGACGGCGAGATCGACGGGCGTCCCGGGCTCGCGCTCCATGCGGCGAAGCGTGGCCGCGATGGCCGAGGGCGACAGTATCCCAATGACATCCGACTGTCCGAGCTGCGCGCGCACGGCTTCGCTCACGACGGCGCCCAGTGCGGAATCCGCACCGCGGACGCGGAAGTCGGTGACAACCAGCCGGTCGCGTTCGCCAAGCCTACCTGCGGCGAGCAACGACCCGGCCGGCCCGATGCCTAACGCGCGCAGCAGCATGAAACCACCAATAACGACGATGAACGCGCTCACCGCCAGGACGCCGCCCAACCACGTCCGACGCCAGCTCACGTGAGGCGTTACCTTCACGGCAAGCGACGCCATCGGCCCACCGGGGATCGACGGGACGAGCGTCCCACGCGGAGTCAACGTCGGCGTTGCCGTCGCGACATGACGGGCGACGCGATGTACATAGGCCGTGAACAGAATGACCGGCAGACCGAGCGCCATGACCACGAGCGCGCCCGGAAAGACCCAATCCGGGAGGCCGACGGCGGCGATGGCAAGACGGGCCAGGACCGCCACGGCGATGAACGCTGCAGCGTAAATCGCGAGCGATCGCCACAGCATGCCGCGGGCACCTAACAAGATCGGCGGCGCCGACGGCATTGCTCCCGCGCTCGTCACGGCGTCCAGCGCACGCAGGACGTCGGCGGCGCCCTGAGGTCGGGCCCCCGCCTCCTTTTCCAGGCATCGCATCACGAGATCGGCAAGCGGCGCGGGCGTATCGGTGCGGAGCTCGGCAATCGCCTGCGGCGGCTCGCTGAGATGCGCTGCCACGATTCGCTGAGGCGTGCGATCGGTGAACGGCGGACGGCCGGCGAGCAGCTCGTAGACCATGCACCCGAATGCGTACACGTCGGCGCGGTGATCCAGGCTCGGATCCCCGACGGCCTGCTCCGGTGCCATGTACGCCGGCGTGCCGATGGATGTGCCGAGGTCCGTGAGCGTGGCGCTCCCATGGTCGCCGCCGGAACGCGCGGCCGAGATTGCCTTGGCGATCCCGAAGTCCGTCACGACCGCGGTGCCACCACTCAGGAGGACGTTGTCCGGCTTGATGTCGCGGTGGACGATCCCACGGTCGTGGGCGTATTGCAGCGCCTTCGCCACGTCGCGGGCGATGCCAACGACCTCGGATATCGGGAGGGCCCCGCGCCGCGCGAGGTGCGCCCGCAGCGATTCGCCCTCCACGAACGGCATCGTGTAATACGGCAGCCCGCCCGTCTCCCCCACCGTCAGTACAGGGACGATGTTCGCCTGCTGGAGGGAGGCGACCGTCTGGATCTCGCGCTCGAACCGGTCCGCCGACACGCCCGCGGCCAGCTCGGGGGACAAGACCTTCACCACCACCTTCCGGCGGAGCCGCGTCTCCTCGGCCGTGAAGACGCGGGACATGCCCCCGCCACCGAGCTCACGCTCGAAGGTGTAGGCCGCGCCGAGGGTCGACTCCAGCTGGGTACGGAGATCCATGCGGATTCCGGTCGCGTAAGGTCCGGTCAGGATGCGGCACTAAGCTAGGCCGGCGTGGGATCGGAAACCAGTTCGTAATGATTCCGTAAGAAGCGGAATGGAAACCCTGACGCAGGACATCCGCTACGCCGTGCGCGGCCTCCGGAAGGCTCCCGGCTTCACGCTGGTCGCGCTGCTGACCCTTGCCCTCGGCATCGGCGTCAACAGCTCGATCTTCAGCGTCGTCAACGCGATTCTGTTCCGCCCGCTGCCCGTCGCCCAGCCTAACGAGCTGGTCGACATCTACGGCCACCAGTCGACATCGAACACCCACGAGACCAGCTCGTATCCGAACTATGTCACGTACCGGAGCGAGACCACCACGCTCACGGACTTGATCGGGTACTCGAACTTCTTTGCGCACCTCTCGATCGAGGGAAGCTCCGACATCGTGGTCGGCGAGCTGGTGTCTGACAACTATTTCTCTTCGTTAGGTGTCCGTCCGGCTCTCGGCCGCACTTTCACGCGTCAGGAAGCCTCGGCCTTCGATGCCTCGGCGTATGCGGTCCTGAGCGATCGTTTCTGGAGGACGAAGTTCGCCGGGGCGCCCGACGTTGTGGGCAAGACCTTCAAGATGAACGGCATCGTCTACACGGTGCTCGGGGTCGCGCCGCCGGAATTCATCGGCACGATGCCCGCCGTCACGACTCAGATGTGGATCCCGATCACCATGGCGGAGAAGGTCGAGCCGATCGGCAATCAACGCGTGTTCGGCAAATCCACCGGCAACACCCGCTTCGAGCGCCGGGGCCAGCACTGGATGCGGCTCAAGGGTCGCATGAAGCCAGGCGTCACCGACGCCCAGGTGCGCGCCGAGTTCGAGGGGCTGGTGCGGCGACTCGGCGAGGAGTTCCCCGAGACCATGAGCAAGGAACGGATCAGCGTCGTACCCTCGCGCGACGTACGCATCAATCCCGACGTGGACTCCAAGATCGCGCCCGCCGGCCTCCTGATGGTCGCCGCGGTGGGCCTCGTGCTCGTGGTCGCCTGCGCCAATCTCGCGAACCTCATGCTCGCTCGCGCCGCTGGCCGCCGTCGCGAGATTGCCGTCCGCGCCGCGTTAGGCGCGGAGCGGTCGCGACTCGTGCGGCAGCTGCTGACGGAAAGCGTGTTGCTCGCACTCCTTGGCGGTGCGATCGCGCTGCCGCTTGCCGCCGCACTCTCCAGGGTCATTGCTCGCGTGCAACCCCCGCTTCCCATCGACCTCGGCCTCGCGGTGAGCCCCGACTGGCGCGTGCTCGTGTTCACGCTGCTCGTTGCCGTGTTCACCGGCGTGGTGTTCGGCCTGATCCCCGCCCTGCGGTCGTCGCGTCCGGATCTCGTGCCGGCGCTCAAGGACGCGAGCTCGGCGTCCAGGCGAAGGAGGTTCGAGCTGCGCGACACGCTCGTTGTCGTCCAGATCGCGGTGTCACTCGTGCTCGTCGTCGGCGGCGCGCTCCTCGTGCGCAGCCTCGCCGCGGCGGGTCGCGTCCCGCTTGGCTACGATGGCGACCGCACGGCGTATCTCTCGCTCGCCCTCGAGATGAACGGCTACGATCGCGCGCGTGGCGGCCAGTTCCTCGAGGAGGGCGTCCGGCGCCTGCAGTCGTTGCCGCAGGTGGAGGCAGTCGCGCTCACGAGCCGTCTCCCGCTGTCGCTCAACAACAATGGATTCTCGGTGTTCATCACCGGCCACGAGACGCCCGATAACCGGCCGATTGATATCGACGGTGCCTACGTGGACGAGCGGTACTTCGATGCGCTGCGCGTGAAGCTGCTCGCGGGCCGCAATATCGAGCCGGCCGACCGCGATGAGCGGCGCCGGGTGGTGGTCATCTCGAACGCGATGGCCCAGCGCTACTGGCGTGGTGAGCCCGAGAATGCGCTGGGCCGGGAGCTCCGCCTCGGCGCGGGCAGTGACCCGTACCAGGTGATCGGCGTGGCAGCCGACTACAAGGTCGACACGCCGGGGGAGAGCCCGAAGCCGTACCTCCACCTGCCGCTCAGCCGCCAGGAGACGTTCGGCAATTACATCGTCAGGACGTCCGCCAACGGGAGCGCCATGGTGCCGGTGCTGCAGCGCGAGCTACGGACGCTCAATCCGGAGCTGGTCTTCCTCGACAAGGGAACCGAGCGCGATCTTGCAGACGTTAGGCTCTTTCCCGTGCGAGCTGGCGCCTGGCTGATCGGCGCGTTCGGTGCGTTGGCGCTCGTCGTGGCGGCGGTGGGCCTTTACGGCGTCATCGGCTACTCGGTCAGCCGGCGCGTCCGCGAGATCGGCATCCGCAAGGCGCTCGGCGCCCGACCCGGACAGCTTCTCGGGATGGTGCTCGGCGAAGGGATGGTGTTGGTGATGATCGGCGGTGTGATCGGGGTGGTGCTCGCCGCCGGTGCGGCTCAGGTGCTGTCGAGCGTGCTGTTCGTTGGTCCGTTCGACGCGGTGAGCTTCTCGATCGCGTTCGGCGTGCTGGCGGTAGTGGCGCTGGTGGCGAACGCTGTCCCCGCGCGCCGAGCAGCGAATGTCGACCCGATGGTCGCGTTGCGGTCGAGCTAAATCGACCGCTCGTCGCATCGAACCGTTCGGTGCGGGAATTTTGGCCTGCACCGCATGGTCTTTTCCGTTCCTGAGACTGTGTACCAACAACACCAGGAACAACGAAAGGACCACTCTCATGCAAATACATTTCCGCGGCGCGTCCAGGTTTCTCGCGCCGCTCGCGATCGCAGCACTCGCCGCGTGCGGCGGCGGATACTCGCCCACTGCGCCATCGGACCCGGGCCCGACGGACCCGAACCCCGTAGCGGCGGCGACCGTCCAGGCCACACCGTCGGAGCAGTTCACGCCCGGCCGTATCAACCTCACCGTCGGCGGCACCGTGACGTACGCGTTCGGCTCACTGGCCCACAACGTCTTCTTCGACAACGCGCCGACCGGTGCGCCCGAGAATATCACGGCGCCGAGCTCGAACAAGTCGGTGACGCTGACGTTCAATACGAAGGGGACGTACGTCTACAACTGCCACATCCACCCGGGGATGCGGGGGACTGTCGTCGTACAGTAGCCGTGGCTTGGCGTCCGGCGGCGGCAGCGGAGTTTTGAGTCGGCAGTTGCAAGTCGTGTGTGGTGAGTTCAACAGCGCAGGAAGACTCAATACCGATCGACTCTCGACTGCAGGCTCAAACTCCATTGCCGCCGCCGGACCCAGGCCAGGCTGATGCGCCGTTAGGCAGCTTGCAGCTCGCGTGCAACGTCCTCGAGGCGATCGTAGCTGATCGCCGCTCCGCGCTCCATGCCGGATGACAGCACCATATCGCGGATCGCCTTCGACGGGTAGCTCGCGATGACGGTCACGCGCGTCTTCCCGGCCTCCTCGGTGAACGTCGTCGTCACGAGCGATCCATCGGGGTACGGCTCCATGAGCTCCGTGTAGACGAGACGGTCCGGTGGCGTGATCTCGTGGTATTCGCCGTGGAAGGCAACTTCGCCCTTCGGGTGGCGGTTCACGAATCGCCACTTCCCGCCCACGCGGAGGTCGACCTCACAGACCGGCACGGAGTACCCGTTGCCGAGTTGCCCCCACCAGCGGGCGATGTGCTCGGGTTTGGTCATCGCCTCGAATACCAGTGCGCGAGGCGCGTCGAAGAGACGCGTTAGGCAGATATCGGTCTCCGACGTCGTGGTGACCTTGAAGGTCTCGCTATTTGCGGCGGCGCTGACGGGCATGTTTCGTCTCCTTCGTCTGAAGTTCCTTGAGGTAGGTGTCGAGGCGGTCGAGGCGGCCTTCCCAGATGGCTCGATAGCGTTCGGCCCATTCGGCGACGTCCTTGAGAGGCGCGGCCTCGAGGCGGCACGGTCGGAGTTGGGCTTCACGTCGCCGCGAGATCAGCCCCGCGCCTTCGAGCACACGGAGGTGCTTGGAGATGGCGGGCATGGTCATGCGGAACGGCGCGGCGAGCTCCGTGACCGTGCATTCACCCATGGCGAGCCGGGCGAGAATCGCGCGCCGCGTGGGGTCGGCGAGGGCGGCGAACGTCGTGCTGAGTCGGTCGGGGGTCATCTGTATTTAACCATACGGTAATTTAACTATGTGGTTAAATACACTGCCCACCCTGGTCCTGTCAAGTAGCCGCTTCTTGCTGCTTGCCGCCTGCCGCCAGTCGCCTGCCGCCATCACTGCGCGAACATGATCCCCACCACGCCAACCACCGCAACCAGCACCTCGCCCGGCACGGCGAACCGGAGCCAGCGCTCATATCCCACTCCCGCTCCGAGCAC
>DATCGG010000369.1:0-2515 GCA_036509075.1 Gemmatimonadaceae bacterium | reverse complement strand
CCCACGACAGCGGCATCCGCCGGCGCGTACCGCCAGGCCGACGCTACGCCGCTGCCGCCGGCCGCGGATACCGCGTTACGTCACGCCAGCCAGGCCGCGCTGTTGATCGCCGCCTACAGCAACTTCTTCAACGAGCATCACGAGGCCGACAGCAAGAAGGACGTCGAGAACCTCCGGGCCAAGGCTCAACGCATCCGAGACTCGATCGCCGTTACATCGCCGGAATATCCCGAAGGCCGTACGTTCCTCGCCTCCGAGCGCGTGTACAACGCATCGCTCCAGCGAGCCTTTTCGATCGCGCTCCGCGACACGACGCTCGGCGCCATGGCCGCCAAGCGCGCGCGGGCAGGGTTGCTCACCTACATGCTGATTCCGTTCGATGCGCAGTTCGGGCGCCCGAAGGATCGGCAGTACGACCTGTCCGGGCTGACCGACGAGGTGAAGACCGATTTCCGGACCTGGCTCACCGATTCGTTAGGTACCTCGAACGAGCTCCGGCTCGCTGCCGCGGCCGTGCACGATCAATGGCTGACGTCGATCGTGGCGGTGCACCGGTTCATCTCGAAACACTGGGACGACTCCCGGCGGGTCTGGCTGCCGATGCAGCTCGCGCTGACGCCGGAGGAACACGACGACCAGGCGGAGATCGACGCGTTGATCGCTCGAGTCATCGGCCGGCCGTTCACGCGCGGGAATCAGATCACCTACCTGCGCGAAGACCGCGTACAGCTCGAGATCGCTCGCTCGATCTTCGCGGCACGTGACTACCACGTGCTCTGGGTCCACGACTACGCCGGCACGCGATCGTCCGGTAAGGTGGACGCCATCGGCTTCGCGGAGACCGCGAACGTGTTCTTCCCTGCACTCACGCAGGCGGTTGCCCGATTCGACAGCACCGGGAAGCTCACGACGTACATGGTCATTCTCGACCAGAACTTCTACGAGCCGAACAACGGGCGCCTGTGGATGACCATCCTCGAGGACCCGTTAGGCGCGGAGATCAAGCTTCCTGGCAAGAACGACTCGCTGGAGACAATACTCCGCCGGCGACAGCAGGAGCTGCGTACGGCCGTCGCGGGATCCCGCGGGCTCCAGGCGCTCGCGGCGAAGCACGGCGGCGACTCCTGGCTGCGGCGAACCGTCAAAGTGCACGTCGACATCACACAGCCGAGCGACTTCACCTTCCGCAGCCATCGCATCATCGACGGGGTGCCGCTGCTCCCCGACAACTTGATGCGTGACCATCGCAAGATCGCGTTCTACGATGTCACCGAATCCACGCCGTTCGTTGGCGGGATGGTGCTGTCCGGCGTCGGAGTCGGCGAGCATTACGCGACGCCAACGTGGGAAGACCGCGGCGTTCTCGTTCGCGGGCCAGCGGTTCTCGAGGTGCGCGCGGCCGCGCGACGCCTCTTCAAGCTGAACTCGTTTACCGACGGAGAGATCCCGCTGCCGCTTCGCGAAACGGCCCGCTGCGAGACGTGCCAGCTCGCCGGGGATGACGGCGCGGCGGCCGCCGCCAGCGATTTGGGTAGGGCGCTCCAGGTGCATAACGAGCCCGGGTTCGGCCGCAAGCAGGCCACGATCGCGCGTGCCATGCTCTACACGCTGGCGCCACGGGGCAGCGTGCTCATGGTACCCGACGGGCTCTGGCTCGCGAGCAGCTGGGCCGGGATGCTCGCCGGAGCCGCACTCCGTGGGTGCCGCGTGTACATCATCGGTCCTGCGCTGGCCAACGCGCCCAGTGCGGGGTTCCCGCAGATGTCGCGGACGTACGACGTGATGCTGCGCCTCGTGCAAGTGCGACAGGAATTCAGACAGGAGATTCAGCGCGCGGGGGGAGAGCTTCGCATCGGACTCTACACGGCGAAGGAAGATGTCAACGACATCGCCCAGGAGGCCAAGGCGACCAACGCCGGAGTCGCGCGATATCCTTGGCTGCGCGAGCTCTTTCCGTTCGACTCGTCGGTGATCGCGGTGTTCGATAGTGCGCCCGCGCTGCTCCAGCGCGCTGGGTACAAGCCGTTCGTCCTGGGCCACGATGAAGCGCCGCGATTACCGCAACTGCATCGCAAGACGCAGTTCTTCGCCGACTCGGCGGCCCTCGCGCGGCTCACCAGTCGTCCGGAATGGCGCGAGGTCGCGATCCGCGTCACCATCCAGCGCGCCGAGCAGGCGCGCCGCGGAACCAAGACGGGTCTCTACGACGACACCCTGAGCACTGCGACCGTCGACGCGGTGGCGAAGCTGCTGAAGGCCTACGCCGCCAGCCGCCCGACTGCGGATAGTGCACGCATGACGTTCTACATGACAATCGGGACTCAAAACGAGGATCCTCGCGGCCAGTTGCTCGATGGCGAAGCGGTGTTCGTGTTGTCTGGCATGAGCGGCGCAGTGGGGCTGGTGGACCTGTACGCGCTGCTGGCCCGGAGCACTTGGATCGAGACGCAGGAGGAGCTCGACAAGCTGATTCCGCCCTACAAAACCTGGCAGCGACGGCTCGGCCGCTTCGCGC
>DATCGG010000368.1:0-15982 GCA_036509075.1 Gemmatimonadaceae bacterium | reverse complement strand
GCACGCGGCGCAGGATCTCGTCGCGATCGTTGTCGGAGCCATACCAGATCAGCTCACCGCGCGCGAGGCCGCTCCGGTGGCTCAGGAGATCGCGGACGGTGATCTCGCGCGTCGCGTAGTTGTCGTAGAGCTGGAAGCCAGGCAGGTACGCGGTCGCCGGCGCGTCGAGGCTCACCTTGCCGCTGTCCACGAGCATGGCGACGGCCGCGGATGTGAACGCCTTCGACGACGAGCCGATGGCGAAGATGGTGCGCTCGTCGACGCGCGCCGGCTTGCCGATCTCGCGGACGCCGTAGCCTTTCGCGTAGATGATCGAGTCGTTGCGGACGATCGCGACGGCGGCGCCGGGCACCTTCCACGTCGTGAGGGCCGAGTTCACGTACGCGTCGAACCCGGGGAACGGTTCCTTCTGCTGCGCGCAGAGTGGCAGCGCAGATGAAACGAATCCAATCGCGGCGATAGCGAGAGCGCTCGTGCGCCTCATGAAAGTCTCCATCTTCGAAATTGAGTGCAGGGCAAATTTCTGTGTGCCATTATGGTATACCGATCACTCCGGCGCCAGTCCGCCCTGTCAGCATCGCTTCGCCTCGAGCCTCCGAAAAAGCCGGAACGCGGATGAAACAGATCTGCGAAACGGCGATCACTCGGATCGCTCCGTGTGGAGGTAAGGATCCTCTCACAGCGGCCGGGGGGATTCTTGTTCAACTGCCTCGGGAAGCCGGGTAAAGAACTTCCCGAGGCTGTTATTCAAAAACACTGCTCGTTGCGAGCGGGCGTGTCGGTGCTGAGGAGCGATCCGCAGGATCGCCGTTCAAGATCCGTTTTATCCGTTTCCCTGCTTTTTCGGAGTATCGAAGTAAAGCGATGCTGACAGGGCGGTGTCAGCGAACGACCAGTCCTGTAAACGGCCAGACATACGCCTGCAGCATGACCCAAATCCCGACGAGCGCCGCCAGCGCTATGCTGTGCCGGAACACGTACCTCAGGATCCTCGATTCGTGACCGTACCACCGGGTGGCGGTGCTCGCCACGACGATGCTCTGCGCGTCGATCATCTTGCCCATCACGCCGCCCGAGCTGTTCGACGCCGCCATGAGTGTCTCGCTCACGCCGACGCGTCGCGCGGTGATCGTCTGCAGACTCCCGAACAGCACGTTCGATGATGTGTCCGACCCGGTCAGTGCAACGCCGAGCCAGCCGAGCAGCGTCCCGAAGAACGGGTACATGACACCCGTGTGCGCGAACGCGAGACCGAGAATCGCATCCTGGCCGGAGTACCGCGCGGTATAGCCCAGCGCGAGCATGGCCGCGATCGTGACGAGCGATGGGCCCGTACGAACGATCGTGCGGAAGTACGTCCGCACGAGATCTGCTGGTCGGCAGCGGATGGCGACACCGGTCACCAGCGCAGCGATCAGGATCGCCGTACCGGTGGCCGAGAGCCAGTTGAACGTGAACACCGCGGCCTCGGGTGCGGCCGTCGCGACGACCGGCGGCACCCGGAACACGGATTTGTCGAGCCCACCGATCGGGAGCTTCGGTGCCGAGATCCCGTTCAGCAGCGCCTTGACCTGGGGAAGTCCCCACGCAAACACGAGGATGCTGAGCACGACCCACGGCAGATACGCCATCGCGCGGCCCGTCGGGGTCGTCGTTAGGCGGCCTGGAGTCGATCGTGTGGCTGGTGACGGCACGGGATCAGACGCCAGCGCGTCAGCCACCACGGTTCCCGGCTTTCCCGCTCCCGCCCAGGCGCGCGCGGGCCGCCAGACCCGAAGGAAGCTGGCCAGCATCGTCATCGACACGACCGAGGCGACGATGTCCACGAGCCATGGGCCGTGGAAGTTCGACACGAGAAACTGCGGCACCGCGAACGACACGCCTGCCACGAGCACGGCGGGCCACACCTCGATCATGCCGCGGAAACCCGCGTACGCCCAGATCAGCCAGAACGGAACGATGAGGGAGAACAGCGGGAGCTGCCGCCCGACCATCGCGCTCAACGCGTTGAGATCCAGTCCTGTTACACCCTGCAATGCGATGATCGGCGTTCCCAGCGCACCGAAAGCGACGGGCGCGGTGTTGGCGATGAGCGAGAGCCCCGACGCCTCCAACGGCTCGAAGCCAAGCGCAATGAGCAGCGCGCCCGTGACGGCGACCGGTGTTCCGAAGCCGGCCGCGCCCTCGAAGAACGCGCCGAAGCAAAACGCGACGAAGAGCAGCTGGAGCCGGCGATCACTCGTTAGGCGGGTGATACCCACGCGAAGCTCGTCGACCAGACCACGATCGCTCGCCAGCGCGTGCAGAAACAACACGTTGAGTACGATCCAGCCGATGGGAAAGAGCCCATACGCGGCGCCGAATGCCGCGGCGCGGAGCGCCATCCCGGTCGGCATGCCTTGCACCGCAACTGCCACTACCAGCGCAGCCGCGAGCCCGAGGAGCGCGGCGTAATGCGCTCGGACTCCGTGGCGCGCCAGGAGCCCGAGCAGCACGACGAGGGGCAGCGCCGCAACCAGCGTCGAGAGAACCGGCGAGTTGAATGGGTCGTAGGACTGATTCCACATAGGAGGCAGCTGGCTGTTTGGCTTGCCAGCCTGCAGTTAGTTGGATTTGACGGTCAGTCGCTTGAGCAACTCCTTCACTGCGGCGTCGAGCTGTGAGTCCTTGCCCGTGTAGCTCTCGCCGACCGGACGCTCGACGAGAACATCCACGGAGCGCGGATTCATCTCCATCACCTTCCCGTCGCTCCCGCGAATCATCGTCGACGGAAGCCGCAAGGACGAGCCGTCGATGAGGCTCACATTCGACGTGTAGATGATCCACCCGGCGGTGGGCTCGCCGATCACAGGACCGAGCTTGAGCGTCCGGTATCCTTCCGTGAAGTCCTCCGCATCCGACAGCGAGTGCTGGTCCGTCACGAGGGCCGTCGGCGCCTCGAGCGCGCGCTGCCCGAGCACCGTGCGCGCCGGCGATTCGGTTCCGCCGCGTGGCGTCATCGTCATGTAGCCGCGACGCGCGAAGACGTCGATCGCGTACGGGTTTACGAACCCACCGTTGTTGTGCCGGACGTCGATGATGACGCCCTCACGCGCATGGTTCTCGGGATCGAGGTCGACGTAGAGCTGGGCGAGCGAGCCGGCGCCCATGTCGAACATGTGCACGTACCCGAGCTTTCCCCCACTCGCCTTGGCGACGTACGCGCGCTTGTCCTCCACCCACTCACGATACAGCAACGCCTTCTCCGTCTGCGCGTTGACCGGCCGCACGGCGACCTCGCGGGAGTCCTTGCCGTCAGGCGTCGGTGCGACGGACAGCGACACCTTTTTCCCGATCGTGTTGGCGAGCAGCTCGTCGAGGTTCGTATGCCCATCGATTTTGCGTCCGTCCACCGCGATCACGTACTGGCTGGCTTTCATCCCGGCGATCGCCGCGGGGCCTAACGGGATGACGCTCGCCACCTTGAGTCGCCCGTTCGCCTCGTACTCCGCCCGGTCGAAGCGCAAGCCGATGCGCCCGGTGCTCGGCCCCGGTCCTCCCTGCGGGCCCCCGACACCCGAGTGCGACGCGTTCAATTCGCCGACCATGAGGTTCAGCAGGCGACGCATCTCGTCAGGGGAGCGCGCGCCCGCGATGTGCGGCGCGTAGCGCGTCCGCACGGCGGCCCAGTCCACGCCGTTCATGGTGGAGTCGGCGAAGTTGTCCGCCAGGTACCGCCACGCCTGCGAGAACACCTCCATCTTCTCGGCATCGAAATTGACGTCCATCTCCGCGGTGACTGCGAGGGCGCGAGTCTGACGGGACTCGACAGTCGCGCTCGAGATGCGACCCTGCTCGAGGTAAAAGACTTCTTTTCCGTCGGGCGACCACTGGGCATCGCGCTTGGCGCCGGCCGTCGATGTGATCTGACGGGCGACCGCGGGCTCGCGCGAGAGCTCATCGAGCGGGTAGACGTACAGGTTCTGTTGGCCACCTGCCGTTGCGGTGAGCAGCAGCATTTTCCCATCGGGGCTCATGACGTGCGTAGCGACCGACACACCCACGTCGAGGAGCGACAACCGGCGGCGAATGTCATCGAAGACGATCTGCACCGGGGCGACCGGCCGATGCGAGGCGGCCGCATTGCCGCGAGCACCGATGCTGTCCGCCGCGGGACGCCGGGCTGAGTCGTTAGGCGCCGGTGCGGGGGGCCCCGCGGGCTCGGTAGGTGCGGGCAGCGGTGTCGGCGCCGGCTGCGCCGGATTCCGCGTCTCGACGCGGAAGAGATCGCGGAACTGATCTTCCCGGAATTTCGGCGTGCGCATCGTCAGGTCGATCCGCGCGAGCTGCCGCTCCTCCGTTCGCTGGCCCGAATCGTAGATGAGATACGTCCCGTCGGAGCTCCACGAGATCGTTCCTCCGAACTCGTTCGCAAGGAACGAGACCTGATGACGTTCGCCGCCGGCCGCTGGACTCACATAGACATTGCTGAACCCCTTGGCCGCACGGTCGACGTACGCGAGCCAGCGATTATCCGGCGACCACGCGACCGACCCGTCCGCCGTGAACGGTGCGCGACTGAACGTGCCGCGCGTGATGAGGCGATCCCGTTTCGTGTCGAGATCGATCACGCGGAGCTCCGTGCCGCCGCGCTGGAACGCGATCGATTTGCCATCCGGCGAGAACATCGGAGTGACGTCGCCCGCGGCGGCCTGGGTCAGGCGCGTCTCCTGGGTCGAGCCGAAATCGTAGAGGTACAGCCCCTGCGAGCCATCGCGATCGGACACGTAGACGAGCCGGCGGCTGTCCGGCGACCACCGGACCTGGCGTTCGCGGGCAGCCGTCGTCGTGACACGCGTGGCTGTGCCGCCATCGCGGGATGAGGCAGCGAACACCTCGCCGTGGACGACGAACACCACCTTCCTGCCGTCAGGCGAAAGCTCCATCTCCTCGAAGCCGTTCGTGAGCGTCATGCGCTCGATCGCCGGACCGGCCGGCGCCCCCCGCAGCGTGATCGAGACCTGCTTCGCCTCGCCCGTGCCGGTGTCGAGCGTCCAGATACCGAAGTCGCGCTCGAAGGCGATCATCTTTCCGTCGGTCGCGATCGTGGGCCACAGAACTCGACCATTCGTGAAGCGGGTGACAGCCGTCGGCTCACCACCGATTGCGCGCCGCACGATGTTCTGAGGTCCTGCCTTGTCCGAGACGTAGTAGAGCGTCCGGCCATCGGGCGTCCACATTGGCCACTCATCCTTCGACTGGCCCGCGCTCACCCGCTCGTAGCGCATGCCCTGTGGATCGCGGAGGATCCAGATCTCGGATTCATCCAGGTGGCTGCGGCCAAGCCGCCACCACTGGCCCGACGTCGTGCCGCGGGCCGTGAAGGCGACGGCGCCACCGTTAGGCGCCGGGGCCGCCCAGTACTCGTTCGTGTAGCGGTCCGCGCTCACCGGCATGGGCGTGCCGCCTTCGGCGCTCACGCGGAACACGTCGTTCATGCCGGCGATCTCGCGGCTCGTGGACGAGAAGTAAACCCACTTGCCGTCGGGCGACCACGAGTCGAGCTGGTCGAGGCCGTCGTCGAACGTGAGACGGATGAGGTCACCGGTCGCGAACGTCAGCACGTACACGTCGCCGCCGCCCGTTCGCGTCGAGACGAACGCCAGGCGCTTCCCGTCGGGCGAGTACAGCGGGCGCGACTCGCTCGCGGGATGCGAGACGAGCAGTCGGGCGACGCCACCCGTCGACGGCACCGTCCAGATGTCACCGCCCGACACGAACGCGATCTCAGAGTGGTCGGGCGAGATCCCCGGCTCGGCGAAGGTGGGCACGCCGGCCGGCGTGCCGTTCTGAGCGGAAGCTTCCACTACACAGGTAGCGAGGGCGGCGAGGGTAAACCCGATGCAGACCAGCCAACGGGACATATGGGGCTCCGGAGTCGCGAAGTGGATCGGGGCGCGCGGCGGAACAGCGCGCGAAGACGACCATTCTGCTCCGTGACGCGCCCGGACGCTAGCTACTCCGACCTCAACGTCAGCATCGGGTCCACAGTGGCCGCACGGCGCGCCGGTGCGTAGGCCGCGATCAACGCGACGGTGATCAGCACGGCCGTGACGACCACGTATGTCCGCGGATCCGCCGGGCTGACATCGAACAGGAACGCACTCATGAGCCGGCTCAGCGCGCGCGCCGCAAGGAGGCCGATGGCTGCCGACACCATACTCACCCGCAGGACGTGACCGACGACGAGCGCGAGCACACCGCGACGATGCGCACCTAACGCCATCCGCACAGCAATCTCGCGCGTTCGCTGCGCCACCGAGAACGACAGCACGCCGTACACACCGATCGCGGCGAGCGCGAGCGCCAGCGCCCCGAACGCGACCAGCCCGTTCATGACGAAGCGCCGCTCGGCCAGCGACCGGTCGACCCGTGCCGTGAGCGTCCCGATGTCGGCCGGGACGTCGCGGTCGATCGCGCGAATCCGCTCGCGAACCCCATTCATGACCGTGGCCGCGTCGCCGCCGCGAGCGACGACGGCCATGTTCAGGGCAAACTCGGGCCGCTGCCGGTAGAGGACATAATGTTCGACAGGGGCGTCCTGCTCGAGCCCCCAGTGCCTAACGTTCCCAACGACGCCGACGACCGTGAGCCACGGCGTGTCCTTCCACTCCATACTCTTCGCCTTGAACCGCTTGCCGATCGGATCCTGCCCGGGCCAGTACCGCTCGGCCATCGCCCGATTGACCAGCGTCACGCGCGTGGTTCCCGAGTCATCGGCTGGTCCGAAGAACCGGCCGCGAAGAAGTGGAATGCCCATGGCTCGGAAGTAGTCGTCGCTCACGACGCGGTAACCCGCGCCCGCGCCGACGTCCGCCTGGCCTTCGACGTCGATGAACCCCGTCGCGCTCGAGCCGAGTGGGAGGAAGTTCGTCGCGCCAACGGTCGTCACGCCGGGAATCGTGCGGAGCGTCGAGAACAGCTCGCCGTAGAACTGCGAAGCCCGACGGCCGGAGTACCTCGCGGGCGGCAAGGACAACTCCGCCGTGACCGCGCCGTCGGGCATGAACCCGATGTCGCGGGAGATCACCGCGCGGAAGCTGCGGATGAGCAATCCCGCGCCGACGAGCAGCACGATCGCGAGGGCCAGCTCGATTCCGATGAGCACATCGCGCGAGGTGGCGCGGCGTCGCGTGCCTGTCGACCGACCGCCGGCGGCAATCGTTGCCGCGAGGGCCGACCGGCCCGCCTGAAGCACCGGCGCGAGACCAACCACGAGCCCCACGCCGACTGACAGGGCAAGCGCGAACGCCAGGACGGTGCCGTTGACCGCGATCTCGCCAGCGCGCGGAAGCTCGACCGCGCTGGTTTGCGCGACAAGCCTGACGAGCGCCCAGGCGAGCACGACGCCGGCGATTCCGCCGGACACCGACAGCGCGACACTCTCGACAAGGAGCTGCCTAACCAGTCGCCATCGGCCGGCACCGAGTGCGGTGCGGATCGCGATCTCGCGCCCGCGAACCGCGCCTCGAGCGAGATTGGCATTCGCGAGGTTCGCACAGGCGACGAGGAGTACGGCGATCACGGCGCCCGCCAGCAGGCGGAGGTAGGACTCGACCGGCCCGACCATGCGACGCTGCAGCGTCGTCACCGACACGCCACGTCCGTACAGGTCATCGGGGTGTGCCGCGTGGACGCGCGCCGCGATCGTCCGCATCTCCGAGCGGGCCTGTTCGATCGTTACCCCGTCGGCCAGCCGCGCGATGGCGTTGAAGTTGATGTTGTTCCGACTGGCTGTGCGCCACGGTGCGCCGAACGCATCCGGGACGAACAGGTCGACACCGGCGGGGTACTCGAGGCCCGGTGGCAGAACACCGACGATCCGATAGGCGTCGGTGCCGATGCGGAGTGGGGCATCGGGAAGTGTGCGCGGGCTGCCTAACGCTCTGGCCCAGAAGCCGTGGCTGACGACGACCACCGGCTCTCCTTTGGTCACGTCGTCGGGCATGAGCGTTCGACCAAGCGCCGGTTGCACTCCCAACGCGCGGAAGAAGTCGGGCGATACGTTGGCCGTCTCGACGTGCGCCGCCTCGCCGGCGGTGATCACGGCGCGCCGCGCCGTGCCGTACAGTGCGATCGCGGAGAAGCTGCGGCTCTGGCCGCGCCAGTCGTCGAAGGTCGGTACCGACACGGACGGGATCTCGCGCCCCAACGAGTCTCGGCCGGTGAGGGTGACGATCCGCTCCGGCTTCTCGTACGCAAGTGGCCGAATGAGCACCGCGTCGATGATCGAGAACGCGGCGGTCGTCGTGCCGATCCCCAGCGCGAGGGTGATCACGGCGACGGCGGTGAAGCCCGGTGCGCGTCGGTACGAGCGGAGTGCGAAGCGGATGTCGCGCGTGATGTCCTGCGCCCACGTCAAGCCGCGAGTGTCGAGCACCTCCTCCCGGAATCGAATCGCACCGCCGAACTCTCGTGCGGCGAGCGCGTGTGCCGACTGGCGGTCGAGCCCCTGCGACTCGTGCCAGCGCGTCTGCATTTCGAGGTGAAAGCTCAGCTCCTCGTCGAGATCACGCTCGAAGCGGCGTGGCCGGACGAGCGTGTGCATGCGATGGATGACCTTCCGAATGATTCGCATGACCGCCTCAGGCAAACTGCAGCACGAGCTGAACGGCTTCCGAGAACTTCCGCCAAGTGGCGCTCTCGCGCGCAAGCTGGCGTCGGCCGGCGGCGGTCATCTCGTAGAACTTCGCGCGACGGCCGAGCTCGGACACACCCCATTCCGATTCGATGAGGCCTTCCTCCTCGAGGCGGTGCAGCGCCGGGTAGAGCGAGCCCTGGTTCACACGCAGGGCGTCCTTCGAGATCTCCTGGATGCGGTGCGAGACGGCCCAGCCGTGCATTGGCTCGCGGGAGAGCGTGCGGAGAATGAGGAGGTCGAGCGTGCCCTGAAGGAGCTCGTCGGCTGGCAGCGGCATCGTTGGTTCGGCTCTTTGTTGTCGGCTGGCTACACCAACACCGTAATGCTTTTGTTGTAGACGGGCAACAACAACATACGGGCGGCAGGCATGCGAGACGGCAGACGGCAGACGGCAGAGGAAACAGCGGTGGTCTGCCGTCCGCCGTCTGCCGTCTTCGGTTCTCTGCCGTCTACCGTCTTATCCTGGCCTCGCGTCCGGATGACGAACAGGGCTGGCCCAACTCACCTTCCCTTCCTACCATCCCCCCGAGCAAAACACATGAGGGAGAGTGTGTCCGACAGCCCGCCCGACCCCGTTCGCTCTCGTCGCGACTTCATAGCCCTGCTCGGCACCACCGCGAGCACCGCGTGGCTCGCCACCATCTGGCCGCCTGCAATCGCCGACGCGCGCGACGCCGCGCAGGCCGCATCGCACGGTCAGACCCCGCGCTATCGCGCGCTCACGGAACAACAGGCCGAGGACTTCGGGGCGGCAGCCGATCGCATCATCCCCCGTGACGACGTTCCGGGCGCGCGTGACGTTGGCGTCGTGTTCTTCGCGGATCACCTCCTCGCCACCTTCGCGCCGACGCGGAAACCGGCATTCGACCGGGCGCTCGTTGCGCTGAACCAGGCGGCGCGGAAGCGCGTGCCCAACGCGACATCGTTCGCGTCGCTCCCGCCGATCCAGCAGGACGAGACGCTGCGGTCGATCGAGACGACCGACGAGTTCAATCTGCTCCGCACGATCACCATTGGCGGATACTTCTCGCACCCGAGCCATCGCGGCAACCGGAACGAAGCCGGATGGAAAGCGATCGGGTTCCAGGATCGCATGTCGTGGACGCCGCCGTTCGGCTACTACGATCAGCCGGACGTGATGGCGCGACTGCTGCCGTGGATGCGCGGGTGACGCGGGACGTTAGGCAGTCGCCGTCCGTGCGGTACGCTCCGACGGATGAGGTGGACTTCGCGATCGTCGGCGCCGGCGCGGCCGGCGGCGTCGTAGCCCGCGAGCTCTCGCGCAGTGGCTTCCGGGTGCTGGTGCTCGAACAGGGCCCATACCTGCGCGAATCCGACTTCAAGCACGACGAGCTCCTGGTGAGCGAAGGCCACCAGCTCACCAACATCCCGGCGCTGCAGCCGCAGACGTTTCGGAAGACCGCCGCCGACAAAGCGGAGCGACGCGACTACATCATCTACGGTCGCATGGTCGGCGGCGGTAGCGTTCACTTCACCGCGAACTACTGGCGCCTTCACGAAGAGGATTTCACCGAGCGGACCCGGTACGGCTCGGTGCCCGGTGCCGCGCTCGAGGACTGGCCGATTCGTTATGCGGACCTCGAGCCCTACTACACGAGGGCCGAGTGGGAGCTCGGCGTGAGCGGACTCGCGGGCGCCAATCCGTTCGACCCTCCGCGTTCGCGCCCGTACCCGCTGCCGCCGCTTCCGATCAAGCCGTCAGGGGTGCTGATGGAGATCGGAGCAAAGAAGCTCGGATGGCACCCGGCGCCTTCGCCGATGGCCGTGATCTCCAAGCCGTATCGCGGACGGTCGGCGTGTCAGCACTGCGGATTCTGCGAGTCGTTCGGCTGCGAGTGGAAGGCGAAATCGAGCACGCTCGCCACGATGATTCCGGAAGCCGAACGGACGGGCCGCTGCGAGATTCGCCCGAACAGCTACGTGCGGCGCATCCAGACCGACTCGCGCGGTCGGGTCACGGGCGTCGTGTACTTCGATGCGCAGAAGCGCGAGATCATGCAGCGCGCGAAGGCCGTCGTGGTCTGCGCTAACGGCGCGGAGACACCGCGGCTCCTGCTCATGTCGGCGTCGAACCAGTTTCCGAATGGGCTCGCGAACTCGAGCGGTGCCGTCGGGAAGTACCTCACGTTCAACGGCGGTGCGTTCGCCGGTGGCCTGTTCGAGCACGAGGTAAACGGCCACAAGAGCGTCCAGGTCAGCCGCTACTTGCAGGATCACTACCGGCTCGACGCCAAATACGGGATCGTCGGCGGGGGCGGAATCGACTTTCGGTTCGACTGGTATCCGATCTCGTTCGCGTCGGACGCCCTGCCCACCGACGGCCCGCGATGGGGCACCGAGTTCAAGCGGATGGTGCGCGAGTACTACACGCGGACAGCGTACGCGCTCGCGCATACGACGCAGCTGCCCCAGGAAGCGTCCACGATCACGCTCGACCCGGAGCTCAAGGATGCGTGGGGATTGCCGGCGATCCGGACGACGTTCACCGAGCACCCGAACGACATGAAGCTCTACCAGTTCTTCCTGGAGCGAAACCTCGAGCTCCTCAACGCGGCGGGGGCAACGCGGACGTGGGCGTTCAGCCTCGACGCGCCGTGGCAGGTCCACTTGTTAGGCACCTGTCGCATGGGGAACGACCCGAAGGCGTCCGTCGTGGACAAGTTCCATCGGGCGCACGATGTGCCAAACCTGTTCATCGTGGATGGGTCCAGCTTCGTGACATGTGGGACCGGTCAGCCGACGATGACCATCCAGGCGTTGGCGTTTCGGGCCGCCGAGCACATCGCGCGATTCGCGCGGTCGCATGAGATCTGATCGCAGCCTCCAAGCATCCCTTTGCCTCGAGCCTCCGCAACAGCAGGAGCGCGGATGAACGCGGATTTTGAACGACGATCACGCGGATCTCTCCTACTGCGGGGAGAGCTCTGCGCCCAAGCGCCAGGGATTCTTGGCTGAACTGCCGGGCGGCTCTGATCTCGCTTCCCGAGGTTGTTCATTCCCAGATATTTGGTTCAAATGGCTGGTTGGCGCATCGTAAAGGCTCGCTGTGAGGCAAGCCTTTTTTCTTGAAGAACGATGAAACGGATGAAGCCGAAACGGCCGGATCCGCCTTTGCACTGACGCTGGCTTACCCAACGAGCCGGGGTTGAGAAATGAACGACCTCGGAAGCCAGAGCGTCCTGGGGTTGTTCCCAAGAAACTCAGGCTCGTGGTGCGAGGAGGCGGGCCCGTTAGGCGGTTATCCGGCCTCTTCCGCTTCATCCGCTACATCGCAGTTCCCCTGAAAGGCTTGGCCCGAAACGATGTTGGTCAGTCCACACTGATCTCGCGCAAACGCCGAAGTTGCGGGACGCGCCAGGACGTCACCGCAACGACGATCAGCGTCATGGCGCCGCCGAACAACACCGCCGGAACGGCGCCTAACAACTTCGCCGCGACCCCGGACTCGAACGCCCCGATCTCGTTCGACGAGCCGATGAAAATCGAGTTCACGGCGGACACGCGTCCGAGCAATTGCGGCGGCGTGAACACCTGCAACAGCGTCGACCGGATCACCACGCTGACCATGTCGAACAACCCGCTCACCGCCAGCAGTGCGACCGAGAGCAGGAACGACCGCGATAGACCGAACCCAATGATCGACAGTCCGAACCCGGCCACGGCCACGAACAGCGCGCGGCCCGCCCGCTTCATCGGCGGCCTGTGCGTCAGCACCAGTGACATCGCGACCGCACCGGCCGCCGGCGCCGCCTGCATGATTCCTAAGCCCTGCGGTCCGACGTGCAGAATCTCCGAAGCGAAAATCGGCAGGAGCGCCACGGCGCCGCCGAACAGCACCGAGAACATGTCGAGTGCCATCGCGCCCAGCACCACCGGCTGATGCAGAACGAACCGAATGCCGACGCCAAGACTCTCCCACACCGAATCATGGTCCTCGACAACAGGGATCACCGTTCGGTGCACCTGTCCGAGGCACACCACGCCCGCAAAATGCAGCACCGACGCGACGCCATACGCGAGGCGAGCGCTCCCGAAACCGTACAGCAGCCCGCCCAGCGCGGGACCGACGACCGCGGCGAGCTGCCACGCGGCGCTTCGCCAGGCCGACGCACTGGGATACAGCTCGCGCGGCACGAGCTCGGCCGCGAGTGCCGCGCGCGATGGCGTCATGAAGCTGCGGGCAACGCCGCTGAGCGCGATCACCCCGTAGATCGGCCAGACAGCGCTCCCGCGCGTCAGGTGGAACGCGAGCACGAAAAGCGTCGCCGCGCAACCGAGCATCACCGTGAGCGACACGAGCGCGATGCGCCGGCGATCGATGCGGTCGGCAACGTGACCGGCAAACAGCGCGATCCCGATGAACGGGAGCGCCTCGGACAGGCCGATGAGCCCCAGCGCGAGCGGGTCGTGCGTCAGCGCGTAGATCTGCCACCCGACGACGACCGCCTGGATCTGCTGCGCCAGCGTGGACGGCAACAGGCTCAGAATGAACCACCGGAAGGCCCCAGACCGAAGCGGTGCGTACGGGTCCGACGTCGTCCCGATCTCTTCGGGGCGCACTCGCGGACGCCGCACGCGTGAGCGAAACGGAATTGACATTCCTGGTCTGGAGTGGACTATCGAGCGGACAAGGCGACGCGCGCCGATGCCTCGGCCAGCGCCGTCAGGCGAAACCTAAACGGGCCGATTCCATGCGCTCGAGAGCCGTTCCCATCGCGGTCATGACCGTCATGCTTACTGCGACTGCGCTCGTCGCCCCACCTGCGATGGACGGCCAGGCGCCGAGCCTAACGGCCCGACAAGTTCTCGAGCGGATCAAGGCGAACATCGGCGTGCCGTGGATGGACCAGACCGTCGACACATTCAAGGACGGCGACCCCGACACGCGCGTGACCGGGATCGCCGTGACGATGATGGCGACGCTGGATGTCCTCCAACGCGCGGCGGCGCAGGGATCGAACCTCGTCATCACGCACGAGCCGACGTTCTTCGGGCACCTCGACGAGCTCGCGCCCCTGGAGACAGCGCACGACAGCGTTACGGCAGTCAAGCGCGCGTTCATTCGAGAGCATCACATGGTCGTGCTCCGGATGCACGACCATTGGCATACTCGGCACCCCGACGGCGTGCAAACAGGGATGACGCGCGCGCTTGGCTGGCAGCGATTCCAGCGTCCCGAGGACGAGCACCTCTACACGCTGCCCGAGACGACGCTCGGTCAGCTCGCGGCCGACATTCGAGACAGGCTCGGCGCGCCAACGCTACGTGTGCTCGGAGATCCGAAGCGGCGGGTCTCGAACGTCGCGATGGCTCCCGGCTTCGCCGGGTTCTCGAGACACCTCGTCGGCCTGAGACGCGACGACGTCCAGGTCCTCGTGATCGGCGAAGCGCACGAGTGGGAGACGGTCGAATATGTCGCCGACGCCGTCACGGCCGGCATGGACAAGGCCCTGATCGTCATCGGCCACATCCCGTCCGAGCAGGCCGGCATGGAGGACTTCGCGCAATGGCTGGCACCACTGGTACGCGAGACCACAGTCCGTTTCGTGCCGGCGGTCGATCGGTTCTGGTTCCCGAAGTAATGGTGGAATCGACAGTTCATCCCTAACGCGGACGGGTCGACCCGTCAGTTAGGCGGTCCGATCCCTCAGTGCTTTCTGGTATGGAGCGGCCCATACCAGTTTCGGGTAACCCTTTCGGAGCCAACCCGATGCCGCCTCGCGCGCGCCGCGGACGCATCCTCGCCGTCGCCATCGACCAGAAGTCCGGTCAGCCGCTGTACCGACAGATCTATAGTCACGTCCGGCAGTGCATACTGGATGGGCGACTCGCGCCGGGCGCCCGCCTCCCATCGACGCGTCAGCTGGCCGCGGACCTTCGGGTGTCTCGCAGCACGGCCGTCCAGGGGTACGAGCAGCTTCGAGCCGAGGGGTACATCGAAGGGCTCGGCGGGGCCGAAACCCGGGTGACCGACTCGTTGCCGGATTCGTTCGTGCGCGCGGGCATCCGTGACGTCGACCAGAGCGTTCCGCTTCGCTCGTTGCTCGTTCCGTCGGCCCGTGCGCGAGCGACCGCCTCCTGCCTTCGTCGATCCATGCCGCCGGTCGGAATGGGGCCGAGGGCATTCCGCGCGGGCGTACCGGCCGTCGACGTCTTTCCGGTCGACACGTGGGGCCGGATCATGGCGCGACGATGGAGCCGAACGCCTGCTCGCGATCTCGCGTACGGCGACCCGTTCGGCTATCGCCCGCTCCGCGAAGCGATCGCCGATTACCTGCGCGCCGCGCGAGGCGTTCGATGCACCGGAGACCAGGTCATGGTGGTAGCGGGTTCCCAACAGGCGCTCGACCTCGCGGCACGCGTGCTCCTGGATCCGGGCGACAAGGTCTGGCTCGAGGATCCGGGGTACCACGGGGCGCGCGGCGCGTTCACTGCGGCCGGCGGAACGGTCGTTCCGGTTCCTGTGGACCAGGACGGCCTCGACGTGATGGCTGGCCGCACGCTGGCGCCGGATGCACGGCTCGCGTTCGTGACGCCGTCGCGCCAGCTCCCGTTAGGCGCGACGATGTCGCTGGCCCGCCGCCTCGCGCTCCTCGAGTGGGCGTCGACGGCACGGGCGGCGATCTTCGAGGACGATTACGACAGCGAGTTCCGCTATGCGTCACGCCCGCTGCCGGCGCTCCAGGGGCTCGACCGGGCGGGGTGCGTCCTCTACGCCGGAACGTTCAGCAAGGTCACGTTCCCATCCATGCGACTCGGCTATCTCGTCGTGCCGCCGTCGTTGGTCGACGTGTTCGGCGCCGCCCGCCACTTCGCGGACTTCCACTCGCCGTTCCTCGAGCAGGCGGTGATGACGGACTTCATCGTGGAGGGACACTTCGAGCGGCACATTCGCCGGATGCGCGCGATCTACCACGAGCGGCAGGTGCTGCTGGTGAACCTGGCGCGCGAGCGTCTCGGCGGCCTGCTAGACGTGCGACCGGCGGATGCGGGCATGACGGTGGTGGGGTGGTTGGGCAGCGGAATGGACGATGTGGCGACGGCGCGTGCGGCGGAGCGAGCGGGCCTCCACGTGCTCCCCGTCTCGCCGCTCGCCGTGCGTCCACTGCCCCCTGCCCTGCTCCTCGGCTACGCAGGCGTTCGGGACGACGAGATCCGGGAGGGCGTCGACCGGCTGGCCATCGTGCTCGAACAGGTGGCGAGAAGCCGCGCACCTAACGAGGCCAGGCAACCGCTGATGGCGGGGTCGGTCGCCTAACAGGCAGGCTTTCGGTACGAACG
>DATCGG010000367.1:0-3608 GCA_036509075.1 Gemmatimonadaceae bacterium | reverse complement strand
AACCCGATGCTCCGAGCGGTCGGCAGGTTCAACGTACGTTAGGCTTCAGGTCGCGATGCTGCCTGCCTGCACCGATGCCTCAGAGGCAGTCCCGCGTCACGGCGCAAATGAGGTAGAGTTGCAAAAACGGGGTGACGGCTCCAACCAGGGCGCCCAAAATGAACCCGATGCTCCCTGCACGCCAGACTGTGTGTCCACGGCGGCGCTCGGCGCGCGCGACCAGCCCTGCAATGCCGACCGGGAGTACGAGGGTCGAGGCAACGAGTGCCGACTTCGTCGAGTCCGACTCGCCGTACACCAAGTAGCCCACGGCTGCGAGCGCGACCCATACTCCCAATAGCAGGACCCAGAACGCAGGCCCGGAGAGTGGAGCCCACACGGCGACGACAGCCGCGATCCCGACAGCGAGCAGGAGCACGATAGACCAGAGCAACAGCGGCCTCCGAGTCGCGCGGAACGTGATGCCTGTCGAAGCCTAACGCATCAAGTTAGCTGATATGAAGCGGCTGGACCTCCACGGCAACGTGGTGACAAGGTTCGCCCCACACATATCAACGTGCTCATCGTCTCGGCGACGAGGCACAGGACCGGGAGGCCAGCCGCCATGGATACCATAGGACTCGATCTCCACAAGCGCGAGAGTCAGCTGTGCATTGGCCTGGACGACGGACAGATCATCGAGCAGCGTATCGCGACCACTCGCGAGCGGTTCACCGCGGAACTCGGGGCGCGGTCGCGTGCGCGGATCCTGCTGGAGGCGAGCACCGAGAGCGAATGGGTCGCGCGCCATCTCGAGAGCCTGGGCCACGAGGTCATCGTCGCCGATCCCAACTTCGCGCCGATGTACGCGACGCGGTCCCGGCGGACGAAGACGATCGCCGCGACGCGCGCACACTGATGGAGGCGTGCCGGCTGGGCGCCTATCGCATCGCCCACCGCGTGGCGGCGGCACGGCGGCACGTGCGGGCCGCGCTCGCGGTACGCGAAGCGCTCGTGCGCACGCGCACCCGTTACATCGCGGTCGCCAAGACGCTGGTCCGACGCGACGGGCTACGGGTCGCCGCGAGTGAGTCGCATCTCGTCGCGCAACGGATCGCCGCCCTCGAGTTGTCGCCCACGTTGAGCGCCGAGCTACTGCCGCTGTTTCAGATCTTGGCGCCGATCAACGAGCAGATCGATGCGGCGGATCGCCGAATCGCCGCGTTGGTGAGCACCGATCCGGCGATGCGACTACTCGCGACAGCGCCGTCGATCGGCCCCATCACGGCGAGTGCGATCGTCGCGACGGCTGGCAGGGATCCTCTACGCGATGTGGCGCGACGGCGTGCCCTACGACGCGGCGCGCCTGCGCGCGCCAGCGTCCGAAGAGCGGCTGACGGCGTAACCGTAGCGACCGCACGGCATCGAAGTGACTGATCGGAGTCGGGCGAGCGCGTCGCAGCTTATGGCCGCGGTCGAGAGCCGAGAGTTAGTTGGCGCCGCCCACTCCCTTCGCATCACCCAAATGCGCCGAGGCCGCGAGCCTCACGACGAGCGCGAACAGAAGGCTGAGCAGCACCTCGAAGACGCGCGGACAATTGCAGAAGGGTCAACGGCAAGTGCAGTCGCGCTTGACGCGGGGCGCCGCTTCACAGAAAGCCGCAAAGCGATCAGATAAGAGTGCGCGCGCAGCGCGCACATTTCCACAGCCGCTTTGGCAGCTTCAGTGTTCGTTAGGCTGCCGCTCGACTCTCTTTGCGGACGCGGGCCAGTTGCCCCGAAGAAACGAGTCGATGGTGGCGAACACGAGTTGTGGCTGTTCGACATGCGGGAAATGTCCGGCGCGCTCCACGATGACGAGGCGTGCGTCGGGAAATGCGGCGGCCCATGCTTCGGAGTCGTCGAGCGGCATCGGATCCTTTCGGCCCGTCAACACGAGCACCGGAAAGCGAAGCGAGCGCACGTCGAGGGCGTAGTCACGCGTGCCTACGGACGCGATCGTGAGGTTGCTGACGCGGGTCATGTCGCTCATCGCCCCGGCATATGAGCAGAGATCCCCGCGCATCCGACGCATGCTCAACGTGTCGTTCGGATCGGACCAGTAGCCGCGCATGAACTCCTTCCAGAAGGCTCGGCAGGTCTCGACACGGTCATTCGCCGGAGCGAGGGCCGCCTCGCGGAGCTGCGTGATTCGTGCGAGCGCACTACTATCGGCCCACGCTATGAGGTTGCGTCCGAAGCGCGCGTCCGGTTTGGGTGACCCGGGACCTTCGAGAATCATCCGAGCGACGCGATCCGGGTGGGCGATCGCGTAAAGGACTGCCAGCTTTGCACCCCACGAATGCCCGAGGATCACCACTTGAGCGATCCCGAAATGAGCGCGCAACGCATCGAGATCGGTGATGTGCTTCCTCGCCGAGATGTGGGATGTATCGAGCGGCGCCGTCGAGCGCCCGCTTCCACGTTGGTCATAGAAGACGAGCGTGTGGTGTTTCGCGAGCGGGCTGAGATCAGGAATCAGATAGTCCATCGTGAGCCCAGGCCCGCCGTGTAGTACGAGGACGGTGTCAGCGCCCGCGCCAACGACGCGGTAGTGGATGGCCACGCCGTCCGGCGCAATGATGTGGCCGTCGCGAGCCGCCTGACCCTGGAGCGTGTTCGCCATTCCACCGAGTGATACTGCCAGAGCAAGACTTTCTAGTACTTTCATCGTTGTCCTCGCTCGGCCAAGTGGACGGATCGGTTCTCGTCAGCGATGAGTCCAATCAATGGGGTTGGGGCTTGGCCGCCGGGCGCGCTTCCACGAAGTTTGCCACGCGACGGCCGCCGGAATTGCGCAGGGGAAAACAAATCGACGGGGGGGCAGCCTAACGCCTGGAGTAAACCTGCGAGCGCCCGACTCGACGGGCTCGCGATGGTAAAGTGCAGATACCGGATGCTGGCAAGATACCGGTTGCTTCGAGCGCTCGGCAGGTTCAACGGACGTTAGGCAGCTGATCATCGAACTTTCGCGCCGGTGCCGGCGCTGGGAAGATCCCGGCCCCACGGGTCTAGCCGGGTGACCTGCTCGAGCGCACCGCTCCACTGCATGTCTGTGAAGTCCCAGGCATCGACTTCTGACTTCCGTGCCTTGCGGAGAAGGCGACGGTCAAACGGCGACGATGCCAATACCTTCACAGCATCGGTCATTGGTTCAGTCGGGTGTGGGGGGCAGGTCCCGTCACGATCCAGTATTCCGCGCTCAAAATGCGCACGGCCCGGACGACGGTCGACCAGCGATCGCGCACGACGAAGGGGGATGCCACGCACCGCCGTTCGGCGGAATTTGGCGCCCGGTTGCACCGGCCCCTGCGGATGCGCGTCAACAACCCGGAGGCTCGCCGCGTATTCGTTCGTGATCGCAGGCGCCTCCCCTTGCGCCACCCTCCGCCGGCTTGCTCCATTAGCTGGCCCCGCCTCCGGAGCACTTTTGGCATGACGACCTCTCGTCCGGTAGTCGCGTTCACCGTTGTCTGCCTGCTCGCCGGCGCCTCCTCGCGCGCCTTCGGGCAGAGTGGAACGGCGGGCATGGATCACAGCAAGCACCGCATGGGCCCTGAGATCGTCATCCCGAAGGGCGCGCTCTATAC
>DATCGG010000366.1:0-12074 GCA_036509075.1 Gemmatimonadaceae bacterium | reverse complement strand
CGCGTTTCTCGACGCGGACCAGGCCGCACCCGCGCCAGCGCCAGCCGCCGACGAGCGCGCGTGCCTAACGGTGCTCGTCGTTGCCGCCGAGGTGGATCTCCGGCGTTACGTCCGCGAATGCCTGCGTGAGCGTTCGGACCTGCGCCTCCTCGAGGCGGCGACGGTTTCGACGGCTGTCTCGCTCGCTGCGGATTGCTCGCCGGACCTTCTCGTCGTGGACGAGCCGGAGCGCGAAGTTCTCACAACGCTGTCTCGGCTCCGCGCCATCGTCATTGTCGACGACGTTCCGCGGGGGGAACCGGCGCTGGGGACACATGTTCGGCTCCTCACCCGTCCGTTCACGGCTGAGCGGCTGGTGGCGGAAGTCGGTCAGCTCCTGGGTGACACGGCCCAACGGAACCACGAACGCTGAGGCCGCAGACGGCGCTGCGCGCCGGGCGCTGAGCACGGTGTACCTCGGTTTTCCATTGATCAGAGGAACTCAGCGTCTTCCGCGGCGGCGCGAAGCGCCGTCCGCGTGCTCAGCGTTCGTGGTTCGGCCCACGTGGAGGTCACTATGTAATCCCGCGGCGTATGTCCACTCGCATCGCGCGCACCGCCGATGGAAGCGCGGCCGCAATGCCGATCACCAGCATGACCGCGGTGACTCCCCCAAGTACGATCGGCGAGCGCGTGCCGACGCCGAACACGAATCGCTCGAGGGCGCGACCGAGTAGGATCACGACAACGAGCCCCACGGCCACCCCGCGGCCCGTTAGGCGGACCACCTGGTGAAGCACCGAGCGGCCGAGCTCCGCCGGCGACGCACCGAAGACGAGGCGCACCGCGTACTCGCGCTCCCGGGTCGCGACGAGCTGGCGCATCACGCCGTAGCATCCGAGCATCGCCATCAGCGTGGCGGCAAGGGCGAAGGTGAGCAGGATTGCGCTCTGCAATCGCGGCAGGGCGTTCGCCTGGCCCACGAGTACGTCGAGCGGCGCCACGTCGTGCGCGGCAAGGAGCGGGTCAGTGAGCCGCATCGCGTGCTGCATGGCGCCGAGGGCGGCCTGCTGACTCCCGCGCGGCCTAACGACGAGGGACAGCGTCACCGCTGACACCTGCGCCCACGGGACATAGACGGTCTCTCCCGGCGGCGCGCCCGCTCCCTCGTCCATCACGTTGCCGGCGACGCCGACGACGGTGAGGGGACCCGGCACTTTGCTTCCCGGCATCACGCGGTAGATGCGCTTTCCGATCGCCGGCTGATCGGGCCACAGCCGGTTGGCGAGACGGCGGCTCACGATCGCGACCGGCGGCGCGTTGGCATCGTCGTGGTCGTTGAACTGCCGGCCGAAGAGGACCGGGATGCCGATTGTCGCGAGGTAGCTCGGCGAGACGCGACGGATCTCGAAGAGTGCGGGTTCGCTGCTGAGAGCCCCGCCGGTCACGGGGAAGAAGAAATAGGTGACCCAGGGCTCGTCGCTCACGGGCAGCGTGGAGGTGAACGCCGCGGCGGCGATCGACGGCTCGCGCGACAGATGATCGCTGAGCGTTCGGCCGACGGCCGCGCGCGACGGATCGTCCGCGTATCGCCGGCGATCGAGCTGCACGCGTGCGACGATCGCATCGCGCGTCGAGAACCCGAGCGGCACGCGCTCGAGGTTCCGGAAACTCACGCCGACGAGCGCGGCCGCGGCCAGGATCACCAGCGACAGCGCGGCCTGAACCACGACCATCCCCTTCTGCCAGCGGAGCGCGGCAGGCGAAAGGGTGATCGACCGCCCGCTCGATCGCAGCGACTGCGCGAGGTCGATCTTTCGACTGAACCACGCGGGCAGCACGCCAGCGACCAGGCCAGCGATTACGGCAACCAATGCGCTCACCGCGAGCACTCCGCCATCGAGCGCGATCCGTGACGTGAAGTACGTGAGCGACGGGAGGTCCACGCTCCGGAGCCACGGTATCGCGAGCCAGGTGGCGCCGACTGCGATGACCGCTCCCGTACCCACCACGACGAGGCTCTGCAGCACGAGTATGCGAAGCACGCGTGCGCCGGCCGCACCAAGCGCCTGTCGCACGGCCAATTCATGCTGTCGCTCGAAACCCCACGCGATGAGGAGCGATGCGAGGTTGAGCACGGCGAGCAGCAGGAGCACGACGGCGCCTTCCTGGACGAGAATTACGGTGGAATCCGCGCCACCCAGGAATGCGTCACGCATCGGCCGCACCTCGTAGCGGAACTCGCGATTGTCGGCACTCGCCGCGACCGTGCGCTTCGTGAAGTCGTTCGCCTCCGATTCGGCGTCCCGCATCGTACGACCGTCCGCGAGGCGACCGTACACCTGGTAGTGGCGGGCTCCGGTGATCGCCACCCGATCACCGGCCGGCACGTCCAGCGGAATCCAGATGTCAGTTGGGTGCGGGAGCGCGAATCCTTCGGGCATCACGCCGATCACCGTGTACGGCTCACCCTCGAGGCGCATCGATTTGCCGATCACATCAGGGTCGCCCGCCATCGCGGACTTCCAGAATCGGTCGCCGATCACGACGACGTGCGCCGCGCGCGGCTCTTGCTCGTCCCCGGTAAACGCGCGTCCCAGCGTCGGGAACACGCGCATGGCCGGGAAGAAGCTGGC
Organism: Gemmatimonadaceae bacterium; assembly: GCA_036509075.1. GTDB lineage: Bacteria > Gemmatimonadota > Gemmatimonadetes > Gemmatimonadales > Gemmatimonadaceae > JAJKIV01. The sequence goes on along the minus strand of DATCGG010000366.1, from coordinate 9,459 downwards.
GGTGACGCGAGCCATGTTGAGCGGGCGGGATTCGCCGCGATCATCCCAGCTCGTGATGCCGGGATACACAAGCATGACGTCGGCGAAGCTGCGCTGCGTGCGGCGAATGAGGTCGTAGTTGGGATACGCTTCGTCGTATGGCTCGCTGCCGTGCCCACCTTCCAGGGCGTGCATCGGCATGATGGCGAGCAGGCCGTCCGGCTCCGGCACGCCCATGCTCGCGAACAGGAATGTCTTGAGCGCCGAAAAGACGATCGTGTTGGCGCCGAGCGCGACCGCCATCGTGAGGACGGCGACGGCGAAGGTCGCCTTGCGCCTAACGAGGAATCGGAACCCGGCCTCGCGCGCGAGCCAGCGAAGAGCGTACACCATGAGGACTGGGGCTGGAATGCCGACAGACGATATGATGGGCCGTTCTTTTGAACGCAGGACCGGGTTCGAAGCGGCCATCACCTGCGCGAGAGGCTGAGCCTGGTAGCGACGCGACGCGCAACCATCCGGTTGCGTTTGCGGTCACTGGCGTATAGACTATTACGCAACCGTGAGGTTGCATATGACAGATACCCGACAGTCGCAGCAGACCACCAACGCCATCGAAAAGCAGATCTTCCTCCGCGCACCCCGGGCACGCGTGTGGCGCGCGCTCACCGACGCCCGCGAGTTCGGGACGTGGTTCGGTGTGAGCCTCGACGACCCGATCGAGGCAGGAAAGTGGGTCAGCGGGCGGATCACTCACCCCGGATACGAGCACGTCCGGTTCCAGATGCTCGTCGAGCGCATGGACCCCGAGGTACTGTTTGCGTACCGCTGGCACCCCTATGCCATTGAGCCCGACGTCGACTACTCGAAGGAGCCGATGACCTTGGTCGAGTTCCGGCTCGAGGACGCCGCCGGCGGGACAACACTCACGCTCGTCGAGTCAGGCTTCGATCGCGTGCCGCGCGATCGGCGCGCCGAGGCGTTCCGCATGAACGAGCAGGGCTGGACTCAGCAGATGGAGAACATTCGGCGCCATGTCGAGACCTAACGCCGCAGCCCGGTCGCCGGTCCGCGATGCCGCGCCGCTCTTCGCGGCGCTCGGGGATGAGACCCGCCTTGGGCTGATCCTCCGGCTGTCGTCAGGCGGGCCCGGCTCGATCACGCAGCTGAGCGCGAAGTCCGCGGTCTCTCGTCAGGCGATCACCAAGCATCTCCGCGTGCTTGCGGACGTGGGTCTCGTGCGCAGCACGCGCCGGGGACGGGAACAAGTGTGGGACCTCGAGCCCAGGCGGCTCGTGGATGCGCACGCCTACCTCGACCGCATCTCGGCCCAGTGGGATGCGGCCCTTGAACGGCTCAAGCGATTCGTAGAGGAGTAACACTGCAAAGAGCGCGGGATTGGCGCCGTTCGGGATTGGCGCTCTACGGAATTTCGCGCCGTATCGCGGTTCGCGCCGTTAAGTCCCGGCTCCGCTCCTCGCCGGAGTCAGGACGACGATCGGTGCCGTCCACCGGATTGGTCCCCACTCCATCGCCAGCGTTCCGTGCTTCGCGTCCGACCCCGTGATCGAGATCGTGAACTTCTCCACCGGTGTCGCGACCGAATCCGATTTCATGGGCGCCATGGCGAGGTCCTTGGAGCCGTCGTACTCGGTGCCCCACTGGCCCGTCTGCGTGTTCACGATCAGGTCCGCGCGCTTCGGCCGAGGCACCGTCCAGAGCGTGTAGGTGCCCGCGGGCACGCGCATCCCCGCCAGCATGATCGGCGCCGACGTCGTGAACTGCGTCGCAGCGTTCGCGCCGGTACGCCACACGTAGTCGTACGGCAGGAGCTTGCCCAACAGCGCTCGCCCGCGCACGAGCGGGCGCCCGTAATCGACGGCAAACGTCGCGGCACCGATCGTCGCGCGCGCCGTGTCCCGGACGCTGAGCTGCGCGAACCCATTCTTCGTCTCGAGCGCAGCGAATTGGGTGAAGACGGGTTCCACGGCCGGCGGGTCGCTGACCCGCGTGACGTCGACCTTGTACGTCGTCCGCGCTCCGGAGTAGCCAGTGAGATGTCCACTCGAGTCGACATCCGCGACGCCGATCCCTGACAACCAGTCGTGCTGGATCTCGAGCTTCCCGTCCGGCCGCCGCCACACTCGGCCCGTGTGGAGCGGGAACCGGTCGAACTCGCGGTCGATGTAGAACTGCCGCATGTGCGCGGTATCGCGGCCGGTGGCACTTGCCTTCAGCTGGCCTAACGCGGCGTCGAAGTACAGCTCGTAGAGGCTGTACATCTGCGGCAGATGTGCCATCGCGATGCCGCCTTGCGTCGCGAAGTCTCGGCGAACCGTTCCGGCGGAATCGCGCTTCACGATGTGCACGGAATCGCTTGTCACGTCGACGGTAACGTGACGTACCCGCTGCTTCGGCTCCTCGCTTGGCGTCACGATGTCCATCGCGAGGTGACGGATGCCGCCGTTCTGCGCGAGCTCGATCTCGGTATGACGCTGCCGCACACGCGGGAACCGGTCGACTTCGTCGCTCGTCACGCGGTTGCCCTGGCGCGTCACGTTTTCCACGGAAACCGTGTCGCGGCCGAGGCGCGCGATGAACCCATAGCGTTCGGTAGGCCCGCTGGGACGACACGCCCCGAGCGTGAGGCCGGCGAGAAAGAGGAGTCGTTTCATGCGACAACCTTTGAGGGCCACGTGCTTCGGCGCAAGGGCGTTGGGATGAGGTGTCTAAGCGCAGCCTCGAACGTACATTGTACCGCGAAAAAGCAGCCCGGCCCTGACACCCCGCTAACGTTCGCATTGACCAGCACGCCCTTCCTCCGCGCGGCGCCGCTCGGCGCGATACTGCTGCTCGTCGCATGTCGCGCGACGGCGGCCGACCGCGCCGCCAACCCACCGCTTCGCTGGGGTGGGGACGCCGAGGGCGGCGCGCCGTTCGTGGAGGCCGACGCCAACGATCCGTCCCGCGTTAGGGGCTTCGACGTCGAGATCGCCGACCTGATTGCCCAAGGGCTCGGGCGTCGGCCGCAGTTCGTACAGGTGGCGTGGGCGTCGATCGCCCAGTCGGTCGAGCGCGGTGACTTCGACATCGGGCTCTCCGGCATCGAAGACCGTCCGGAGTTTCGAGAGCGTCAGGCGCTCACGATGCCGTACTTCGAGTTCCGCGAAGTGCTGGCGGTGCGGCCGGCGGACCGTGATCGCTTTCGCACGCTGTCGGACCTCGCCGGCCGGCGCATCGCCACGTTAGGGTCCACGACCGCCTACCAGATCCTCCTCGACGAGCAGGTACGCGCGAAAGTCGTTCCGGTGTCGTACGACGACGACGTCCACCCGTACACCGATCTCGTTGCGGGCAGGGTGGACGCGGTGCTGCTCGATCACATCATCGCGGAGCGACGGCTGCGCGTACTGGGCGGCTTCGTGATCCAGCCGGAACCCGTTGCGACCGGGCGTTACGTCGGTGTGCTCGCCAGGGCGAATGTCGCACTGCGGGACTCGGTGAACGCGATCCTCCGCGAGCGGATGCGCGACGGGTCGCTCGAGAAGATTTTCCGGAGCTGGGACGTCTGGGACGACGCCCAATCGAAGTACTTCGCGCGCGTGCTGGCGGATACGTCAGTGGCTGCGGCGCGGCCTGCCTCGAGCGGTGCCACGTCGGCGCTGTCGTACCTCCCGTCGCTTCTGCGGGCGGCAGGCATCACGCTGGCGCTGTCGATCCTCTCGATGGTGCTGGCCGTGACGATCGGCACCGCGATCGCGGCGGGTCGGGTCTACGGCTCTGCGCTCGTGCGTGGCACACTCACGGTGTACGTGGAAGTCGTACGCGGCACGCCGGTGCTGCTGCAGCTCTTCGTCATTTACTACGGTCTGTCAGGTGTCGTTCGACTCCCGGCGTTTCTCGCGGCAGTCATCGGGCTCGGCCTCAACTACGCGGCGTACGAGTCGGAGATCTATCGTGCCGCGCTGGAGGCGATTCCGCGCGCGCAGCTCGAAGCGGCGCGCACGCTGGGACTGTCCGAAGGACAGATCCTGCGACTCGTGCGCGGACCGCAAGCACTGCGACTTGCGCTCGCGCCGATGACGAACGATTTCGTCGCGCTGCTCAAGGACTCCTCACTCGTGTCTGTCATCACGGTTGTCGAGCTCACGAAGCAGACGGCGATTTACGCGACGAACATCGGCAGCTGGGTCGTGCCCGGGATTTTGTGTGCGCTCGTCTACCTCTCGTTGTCGCTGCCGCTGTCGCGGTTCGCACGGCGTCTGGAGCGTCGATGGAGTCTCACGTGACCGCGCCTGCGCTCACCGTGCGCGGATTGCGCGCGATGCGTGGCAGCACGGCGGTGCTGCGCGGCGTCGATCTCGACATCGCGTCAGGCGAGATCTGTGCGCTGATGGGCGTGTCGGGCGCCGGGAAGTCGACGGTATTGCGGGCGATAGCGGCGCTTCAGTCGTTCAGCGAAGGCAGCATCGTGGTGGATGGATTCGCATTACAGCCAGGTCCGGTGCCGCCCGAGTCGCGATTGCGACCCCTCCGAGGCAAGGTCGGCTTCGTGTTCCAGGCGCACTCGCTGTTCGAGCACCTCACGGTGATGGACAATGTGACGCTGGCGCCGATCCATGCGCAGGGGTGGACGCGCGAGCGCGCCCGCGGGGTGGCCGCGGGCCTGCTCGAGACGTTAGGTGTCGCGGCGCGATCTGCGGCGTATCCGCGCCAGCTGTCCGGTGGTGAGGCCCAGCGTGTGGCGATCGCGCGCGCGCTCGCCCTGGACCCCAACCTGCTTCTCATGGACGAGCCGACGTCGGCCCTCGACCCCGCTCGGCGCGGCGCGTTAGGCGAGACGCTGTCGGCCCTGGCGAAGCAGGGGAGGGGGCTGCTGATCGCGACGCACGACGTGGATTTCGCGCAGGACCACGCGGATCGCGTGGCCGTGTTGGCGGACGGGGTGCTGGTGGAGCATGGACCGGCGCGTGAGGTGCTCGCGAACCCCACGCATGCGGCGACGCGGGCGCTGCTGCAGGCGACGGAGGTTTCGCCCTAACCTACCGTACAGGAACCGCGAACGCTGGTAACGCTGACGGCGCGTCGCGCCGCCGCGGAATACGCTGAGTGTTGCTCTTCTTTTGGTACAGCGTCTCCAGCGCCCGGCGCGAAGCGCCGTCGGCGTGCTCAGCGTTCGTGGTTCTGCTGCTCTGGTTGCGAACCTTGTGTCGAGCTGGCGAACGCGTCTCTGAGCCAGTCCAATCGACTACGGGCCGCCGACCGGGTGTAGATGCACGTTCTGCACGACGCGCTTGAACGAGCCATCCGGGAAGATGAGATCATGCAGCTCCGCATTGAGCCGATACGTCTGGCCGGCCGCATCCTGAACCCCGCCCTGGATGCGCAGCCCGAAGCTGTTCGTCCGCGTGAGGCTCGTGAAGAGATCATTGTCCGTCCGGATTGCGTGACCGCTGCCACTCGCGAACGGCGTGGATGCGCAGATGCCACGGAACCCCGCGATCTGGTAAACGAACACATTCAGGTCGGAGCCCATGCGGAGGTCGTGCAGAACGCCGCTCAACTCACCCTCGGTCATCTCCGATGATGTCTGGACGGGCATCGTCCCGCCGCAGATCGTCAAGGACTGCGGCGGCGTGGGCAGGCCTGCCATCACGATGTATCCCGTCGATGGATCGCGCATCGAGAAGCCCGCGCTGACCGCCGTGCGGAAGACGTTCGGCAGGTCATCCGGTCCGTTCAGGAAGTCCAGGTTCACCGGAGGAACCTCGACGACGGCCGTGGGCGGTTGGTCGCAGGCGGTGACGGCGACCGTGAGCAGCGCGAGGGCGACGGCGTGAACGGCGGACATCGGGCCTCCTCGTTGAAGGTTGTCGGTCGAGCGAGGCGCCGGAGAGATCACGGTTCCGCGCGGCGCCCTTTCCCTCCAACAACGGATTCGTCGGTCCCTTTTGTGGGAAAGGCCATCACCTGGCGCGGCATCTCTGAATCACTACCGACCGGGAGCACCGTAAGGACGGGTTTCGGATGTCCATCAGCGATACCGCCCGCCAGGTTATGCTCGTGGCGCACGGCCAGTGGGACCCTTCGCATGGCAACGTGAAGTTCCCGAAGGATGTGCGTGTCATCCATTTCTACGCCGTGCATGAAGAGTACGGAAAGATCGCTGCGGCCTATGCGGTGCTCGACGCGCAGCCCGCCAACGCCTACCGGGGGCTGGCCGACCCCGTGAGCGGAGTCACCGCGCGCTCGGTCGTCGACCTTAGCGGCGACACGAAGGTCGCCAACTACGATCTCGGGTGGCCCTATCAGGTGATCCACTGCTGTCATTGTCGATACGTCGCGCCATCGTGACGGTCGCTGGGACTGCTGGCGACCGCGGTCGACCCGCGGCCGCGCCTAACGCCGCTTGGTCAATCGTAGCAGCCAGAGAGCTCGCGTCGCGAGGATGACCGAGAACGTGCCGATGACGCCACACACGATGAGCGTCCACACGAAGAAGAACCCGCCGCTTGAAGTCGCGATCGCCGGATACCTCGTCCCCCTCATGTGAAGGACGGGCATTGCCGCCGTGAAAAGCCCACCGACCAACATGATCACTAATCCTGACCGGCGCTCGGAGAGCAGCAGGGTTCCGACGAGCCAAATGAGGAAGATCACCACGGCCCCGAGGTTGTCGGCGGCTGGCCGTGAGATCCCGCGCACGATGTCGTCCGTGACGTGAAGCGACACGAGGAGGATCGAGAGCAGTGACGTGACCGTCAACAATCGGTTCTGGTTCATGGGCTGTTCCATGGTCGGGTCATAGCGGACTCATATGGTTATCCAATACGAGCGACTCGTTGACCCGGTTTCACCCGTTCGTCGATTCACGGCCATTCCGGAGTAGCGAAGCGCATGGCGCGTCGGCAGGTTCCGTCCATCGCAGCCCGGCGTGGCTCACCGGTCACTCATGCATCGCATCTCGCTAGCGCTCCGCGGATTTCGCCGGTCGCCCGGCTTCTTCGCTACTGCCGTGCTGATCGTCGGGCTCGGCATCGGGATGTCCGTCGCGATCTTCAGCGTGTTTCGCACGGTGCTCGTGCGGCGGCTCCCGGTCGTCGATCAGGACCGCATCGTCGTGATGTGGACCTACGTCACCGACCCGAACACCGAGGTCACGCTGGGCACCAGGGAGCTATCGGTCGTACGCCAGGAATCGCGGACGATGCGCGACATCGCCGGCATCGCCCACTGGCCCGCGGCGTCCCTGCCGTTCGAGTACGGCGACGGGTCCGTCGAGCTCAATCGGGGAATGGTGACCGGCAACTTCTTCGACGTCCTTGGCGCGCGGCCCGCCCTTGGCCGCCTGTTCCGCCCGAGTGACGACGAGGTCCCGGGCATTTCCCTGAGAGACACGCAGACACTCGCGCTCGTGCTCAGCTATCGCGCGTGGCAGGACAAGTTCGGCGGCGACTCCGCCGTCATTGGGCGCGACCTCATCGAGCCGCTGCTGCGCACCCATTACAGGATCATCGGCGTTGCGCCGCCGGGTCTGTCGTATCCCGCGGGCGTGGACTATTGGATCCCGATGTGGACCGGCTGGCAGGGCACCGTTTCATCGTTTGCGGTTGCACGCCTTGCGCCTGGTGCGACCGTCGCCGCCGCGCGGAACGAGTACCTCGCGATCGAGCGGCGCCTAACGCCGAAAATGCGTTTCGGCGGCGCGCACGCCGCCACGTTCACCGAGACGATCCTCGGCGGCGTGCGACCGGTGCTGACGCTGCTCACGACAGCGGTCGCGTTGCTGCTCCTCATCGCGTGCCTGAACGTCGGCAACCTGTTGCTCCTGCGCGCCTCCACGCGCGCGCGCGAGCTTGCCATTCGCCGAGCGCTCGGCGCGAGCTATGGGGATCTCGTTGGTGATCTACTCGTCGAAGCGCTCGCGATCGCGGTTGCCGGTGCGGCGCTCGGGCTTCTCGTCGCAGTCGGTGCGCTTCGGTTGCTCGTCGCTTACGCGCCGGCGCATGTCCCGCGTCTCGACGATGTCCAGCTCGCCGGCGCTCCGATCGCTGTGGCCGTGGCAGTTGCCTCCGTGGCCGTGCTGCTCTTTGGCGTCGTGCCGGCCCTGATCGTAGCGCGCGGCCAGCTCGCTGCACCGCTCCGACTCGATGCGCGCATCGTGGGCGAGACATCACGAAGGCGCTTCGTGCGGCATACCCTCGTGGCCTCGCAGATGGCGCTCGCGATGGTGATGCTCGGTGGGGCGGCGCTCCTGACGCGAAGCTTGACGCGTCTCCTCACGCAGGACACTGGCTTCGTGAGCGAGCATCTGTCAGTCTTCTGGTACTCGTGGAACGCGCGGAAGGACAGTACCCTCGCCAGGATGACCGCGTTAGGTGACCGTGTGAATCGCCGGGTTCGCGCGATTCCAGGCGTGACGGCGTCGACGCAGCTCGTCGCGCCGCCGATGCTCGGGAACGGGGTCTGGCAGATTCGATTCGAGGTCGACGGCCAGATACCGACCGACGCGGCAACGAACCCGCTGTTCGCGACCGACATGGTGGGGCCGGAGTTCTTCAAGACGTTCGGCGTCAAGCTCGATCGCGGCCGCGCGTTCACCGGTCGCGACGACGCCGCGTCGCCGCTCGTGGCAATCGTGAGCGAGTCGGTCGCGCGCAAGCTCTGGCCGGGCCGCGATCCGATCGGCCAGCGGGTTCGTGTACCGGGCGCAACGCCTGAGAGCATCGTCGGCGGAGACGGGTGGCGGACAGTGGTAGGGGTCGCGCACGACACACACCTGCGCCTCCTGCGCGAGGTGTCGCCGATGGTGTTCCTGCCGTCGGTTCAGGGCTACTGGCAGGGTTCGATCGCGATCCGCAGCACGGTGCCGTTGCATGCGCTACTGCCGGCGTTGCGTGTCGCCGGTCGGGAGACCGACCCGGACCTCGCGCTCTGGAGCCCGCGGACGATGGATGAGATTCTCGGCGAACCGCTCGCGCAGCCGAGGCTCGGCGCGCTGTTGACGTCGACGTTCGGGCTCGTGGCGCTGCTGCTCGCGGCGATCGGGTTGTTCGGCGTGATGGCGTCGCTCGTACGTGAGCGGACGCGCGAGTTCGGGATTCGCATGGCGCTTGGCGCGTCCGCCGGACGCGTACGGATGGCCGTACTGCGACGTGCGGCGCTCGTTGCAGGCTCCGGCGCGGTCGTGGGTCTTGTGGTGGCGCTGGCGTCGTCACGGCTGCTGACGGCGCTGCTCTTCGGCGTGAGTCCAACGGATCCGATTGCGCTCGGTGCGGCGTGTCTCGTGTTGCTGGTCGTCGCGGCGGCGGCTGCGTATCTGCCCGCGCGCCGGGCGACGTCGATCGACCCTGTTCAGGCGTTGCGGTCCGACTAGGCGGCAGGCGGCAGGCGACTGCTGGGGACGGGCGACGGGCGACGGCTAGGAAGCGGAACCATCGGGCTGTTCGAACAGCCAACGTCAGCCAGCACGAGCAGCCA
>DATCGG010000365.1:0-11821 GCA_036509075.1 Gemmatimonadaceae bacterium | reverse complement strand
GGAGGCGAGGAATCCTTGCTGTCCGAGTCGAGGGGCAGGTCTCTCGATCGGGACGCCAAGGATTCCTCGCCTCCGCCGCTGCGCGGCTTCGCTCGGAATGACGTCATGCCATCAACGCCCGCAGCGTTTCAATGGTATCGGCATCCTCCGGCTTCTTGTCCGTACGCCAGCGCAGGATCCGCGGAAACCGCACCGCCACACCCGACTTGTGACGCGGCGACGGCTGAATGCCCTCGAAGCCGAGCTCGAACACGTGCACCGGCTTCACATGCCGCACCGGCCCGTACTTCTCCACCGTGTTCGCCCGAATCCAGCGATCCAGATCGCGAATCTCCGCATCCGTGAGCCCCGAGTACGCCTTCGCGAACGGCACCAGCACGCCGTCCGCCCACACCGCGAACGTGTAGTCCGTGTGCAGCGACGCCCGCCGCCCGTGACCCGCCTGCGCGTAGATCATCACCGCGTCGATCGTGAATGGCTGCACCTTCCACTTCCACCATCCGCCCTTCCGTCTCCCCACGCCGTACACGCTGTCGCGTTGCTTGAGCATCAGCCCCTCGGCGCAACGCTCGCGCGCTTCCCCGTATGCCGCGCGGGCGTCATCCCACGAGCTGAGCGAGACGACCGGCGACGGCACGAACACCGTGCTGCGCGTCGCCTCGATCGTATCGAGCATTGCCCTTCGCCGCTCGGCCAGCGGCGCGCTGCGGAGGTCGCGCCCCTCGAGCTCCAGGAGATCGTACGCGATGAGCACGACCGGCACGTCGGTCAGGATCGACCCGCCTAACGACTTGCGGCCGATTCGGCGCTGCAACTGCGCGAACGCCAGCGGCGTTCCATCCTTCCACGGCATGATCTCACCATCGAGAACCGTGCCGTCGGGTAGAAAGTCCGCTGCGCCGGCGATCTCCGGATAGCGCTCCGTCACCAGCTCCTCGCCACGGGACCAGATGAACGTCTTGCCGTCTCGCCGAATGACCTGCGCCCGAATGCCATCCCACTTCCACTCGGCTTGCCATTCCGCGGGAGACCCCAGCGCCTCGACGTCCTCCTCGAGCGGGTACGCGAGAAAGAAGGGGTACGGCCGCGAGATGTCCGCGTCCGATGTCTCGCTGGCCGAAAGCGATGCGAAGGACTCGGCGCGCGGCACCCAGGTGCCGCTCAACCGGTGCGCGATCACACCCTCGGCTACACCCGTCGCCTTCGCGAGCGCCCGAACGACGAGCTGCTGGGACACACCAACGCGAAAACCGCCGGTGATGAGCTTGTTCCAGATGAACCGCTCGGTGCCGCCCAGCTCCCGCCAGCACTGCACGACGCTCGCGCGCTGTTCCTCCTCGCCCCTGGTGGCGAGAGGGAGCAGGCGCTCTGTGATCCATCGGTGCAGCGGAAGGTCGGCCGTGCTCTCCCGGTCGGGCAGCAGAAGCGACATCGCCTCGGCGAGGTCGCCGACAGCGTCGTAACACTCGCTGAACAGCCACTCTGGAACCGCAGCCTCATCCATGGCCCACGCAGCCAGGCGCCTAACGGGAATCAAGCGCTTCGGGCGTCCACCGCTCAGGAACCAGACGGCCCAGGCGGCGTCCGCCGGCTCGGCCGACCGAAAGTACCCGACCATCGCGTCGATTTTCTCGTTCGTACGCGTCGTCTCGTCGATTGTCGCGAACAGCAGCGCGAACCGCTTCACGCCGTGATCTCCTCGCCAGGAACTTCGACAGGATCCGTATCTTCCTCTCCCTTCCACTGGCTCGCGACCGCTCGTGCATCGACCCCTCGCTCCGAGAGCCACCTAACGAGTGGCTCCCGCGTGCCATGGGTGACCCACACACGCTCGGCCCCCGTCGCCTCGATCGTCGCCAGCAGCGACGGCCAGTCGACATGATCGGAGAGTACGAAGCCGCGATCGACCGCACGACGACGCCGCGCACCGCGGACCCGCATCCAGCCGGACGCGAACCCGGTCGAGATCGTGCCGAATCGCCTGACCCACAAACTCCCGGCGGCCGATGGCGGGGCGACAATGAGACTCCCGGCAAAGTCGTGTCCACGCGGCATTTCGCTCGCGTACCGCGTGTCCGCCAGCCTGACACCCGTGTGGCGATAGTCTCGGTTGAGGCGTTCGACCGCGCCGTGCGTGTAGATGGGTCCCACGTCGGCGCCCGCCAGGCCGGCGAGCAGCCGCTGGGCTTTGCCCAGCGCGTAACCGAACAGGAGAGACGCCCGCCCATGGTCGCGGTTGGATCGCCACCAGGCGCGCATCGCGTCGAAGACCTCGGAATCCGGCGGCCACCGGTAGATCGGCAGTCCGAACGTGCTCTCGGTGATGAACGTGTGACACCGCACGAGCTCGAACGGCGTGCACGTGGGGTCGGGCTGCGTCTTGTAGTCGCCGGACGCGACCCACACCTCGCCATGATGCTCGACACGCACCTGGGCCGACCCGAGAATGTGTCCGGCGGGGTGGAGCGAGACGCGGACGCCGTTGACGTCGATGGCTTCGCCGTAGTCGACAGCGCGAATGGTCGCGCCAAGGCCCAGGCGGGTGCGAAGCACCGCGGCGCCTTCGCGGGAGCTGAGATAACGGTCTGACCCCCACCGGGCGTGGTCACCGTGCGCGTGCGTGATGACCGCGCGCTCGACCGATTGCCACGGGTCGATGTAGAAATCGCCCGCCTCGCAGTACAGGCCGCGCTCGGCCAGTCTGAGCAGCGTCATACGGCTAAACTTGTCCGGATGAAACTGCTCGTGCTCGGCGCGTCAGGCGCCACGGGAGGATGGCTGACTCGGATGGCGGCACAGGCGGGTCACGAGGTAATGGCGCTCGTGAGGCCGGGCGCCACGTTCGTGCCACCGCCGAACGTGCGTGAGGTGCGTGGCGAGGTTCTCGATGCGGCAACGCTCGCGGCGACCCTCGACGGACAGAACGCGATCGCGTGCTGTCTGGGGATCCGCCGGACAGGTAAGGCGCCGTGGTCAGCGCTCTTGTCGCCGCCGGACCTCATGACGCGTGTCGCCAGTCTGCTCGTGTCCGCCATGCCGCGCGCCGGCGTGCGACGCGTGGTCGCGATCAGCGCGGGCGGTGTGGCCGAGAGCATCACGCAGTGCACCGGTGTGATCCGATGGCTGGCGGGCGCAGGGAATGTCGGGGTCGCTTATCGGGACCTGGCGGACATGGAACGCCAGCTGTCGGCGAGCCGCCTCGATTGGCTCGCGGTGCGACCGGTGACGCTCATGAACGGCGGTCCTACCGGACTCGCTCGCAAGGTGGACCGCTATGGTTTGTTCTCGATCGTGCGGCGGTCGGACGTGGCGGCGTGGATGCTTGGCGCCCTTTCGCGGCCGACACCGTATGTCGAGCAGACTGTTTTGTTGGGAACATTCATTCGGAATCGAGAATAGTGGGAACCGGGAACGGGGAACAGTGACTCAGCGCGGAGCCTCGGTTCCCTGTTCCCGGTTCCCTCCGTCGCCCGCCGCCCGTCCCCCGTCGCCCGTTTCCGGCGCGCCGCTTGCTCCGATTCATTGGAAATGCCCGAACAGAACCACAGCGGTCGCTCGACACCCGGTAACGGACACGAGAGACCGCGCGCAGAGCGCATGGGTGCGACGGAGCAGCCGTCCGGCACCGACAGGCGTGCCGCGCTCGCTGCGCTGGCTGCGAGTGAAGCGCGGTATCGTCTTGCCGTCGATGCGGCGCGACTCGGGACGTGGGCGTGGGACGTCCAGACCGACATCGCGTCGTTCGACGATCGCGTGCGCGAGCTCCTCGGGCTGAGCGACGAGAACGCGCGATCGCGCGCGAGCATCATCGAATCGCGCGTCCATCCCGACGACCGGGAGCGACTCAACGCTGGTCTGATGCGCGCGGCCGACCCGACCGGCGACGGGCGCTTTCAGGGCGAATATCGCATCGAGCACCCCGATGGCGGGGAGCGTTGGATCCTCGCGCTCGCGCGGATGCACTTCTCCCAGGAAGGCGAGGGACGACGTGCGGCGCAGCTCATCGGGACGGTTCTCGACATCACCGATCAGAAGCGCGCCGAAGCGCGCCAGCGGCTGCTGGCGAGGCTTGGCGCCGAGCTGCTCGTCACGGCGGATGAGAACGTGGCGTTGCAGCAGCTCGTGGACGCGGCCGTCAGCGATCTCGCGGACTGGGCGATCGTCGATGTCGTCGATGTGAATGGCAAGGCACGTCGAGCCGCCATGGCCCACGCTGACCCGGCGAAGCTGGGCGTCATGCGGGAGCTTGCCGATCGGTATCCGCCGGACCCGGCGCACCCCACGCTCGGTCGTGAGGCGCTGGCGATGCGTCGTCCGCAGCTCTACGCGCAGCTCGACGACGCGTTCCTCGGCGCGATCACTCGCGACGCGGAGCACGAGCGTCTCGCCCGCGCGATCGGCATGCGCTCCGCGATGGTCGTGCCGCTGCAGACCAGAGAGGGGCCGTTTGGCATCGCGGCGTTCGGGTCCGACCGCCGATCGTTCACCGCGGACGATCTACTTGTCGCCGAGGAGATCGGGCGCCGCGCGTCGCTGGCGGTAGAGAACGCGAGGCTCGTCGCGGACGCCAAGCGCGCGCAGGCCGCGGCGGAGCGCGCCGCCAACCGAACGGCTCGGCTCCAGGCGCTGAGCGCCGCGCTGGCATCGGCGCTCGCGCCTAACGACGTGGTGACCGCGTCCGTGCGCGAGGGAATCGCCGCCATCGGCGCGGACGCGGCGGTGCTCGTGCTCCTCGATCCGACAGGGACGACGCTCGAGATCATGGAAGCAATCGGATACGACCGCGCGACCATCGACCGATGGCGGCGGTTCCCGGTCGATACCAGGGTCCCGGTGGCCGACGCGGTTCGCTCGGGCGAGCTCGTGGTCCTGGAAACACCAAGTGACCGAGAGCGCCTGTATGCGGGGATCGATAACGGGCGGCCGCTGACCTATCCGGCTTCGATCTCGGTTCCGCTGGAAGCGGAGGGTCGCAGCTTCGGTGCGTTAGGCCTGAGCTTCCACGAGCCGATCCGGGTCACGCCGGAGGACCGCGAGCTCCTCCTGGCCGTCGCGCGGCAATGTGCCCAGGCGCTGCGGCGCGCCGTGCTGTACGACGCCGAGGGCGTCGCACGCGCATCGGCCGAGGAGGCCGGGCGGCGACTCAAGTTTCTCGCCGACGCCAGTGCGGCGCTCGCATCGCTCGACTACGAGACGACGCTGCAGCGGGTGGCGCAGCTCGCGGTGCCGTCGTTCGCCGACTTCGTCATGATCGACCTGCTCGACGAGACCGGGGCAATTCAGCGGGTGGGGTACACACATCGCGATCCGGCGAAGGCCGCGCTGCTCGAGCAGACGGCACGCTTCTATCCGAGCGCGAGCCACGACGATCACCCGTCGCGCGAGGCACTCGAGAAAGGGGAGCCCCTCCTCGTCTCGGAGATCGATGACGAGTGGATCCAGCGCCTGGCTCGAAACCCGGAGCACCTGGCAGTCGTTCGCGCACTGCATCCCGTGTCGGCGATCATGGCCCCGCTATCGGCGCGGGGACACACGTTAGGCGTCATGACGTTCGCGTGCTCGGCATCGGGGCGCCGGTATGATGCGGAGGACGTCTCGCTGGCCGGCGAGGTCGCGCAGCGGGCGGCGGTCGCCGTGGACAATGCCCGGCTGTATCGCGAGAGCGAGGTCGCGCGCTACGACGCCGAGGCAGCGAGCCGGGCCAAGGGCCAGTTTCTCGCCGTCATGAGCCACGAGCTGCGGACGCCGCTCAACGCGATCCTCGGCTACAGCGAGCTGGTGGAGATGGGCGTTCACGGCCCGGTCTCGGACGCGCAGCGGGAGGCGATGGCGCGGATTCGACGGAGCGGTCAACACCTGTTGTCGCTCGTGAACAACGTGCTGAATCTCGAGCGGTCGGAGGCGAACGGTCTCGAGACCGAGTTCTCGACGCTCGAGGTCGCGCAGCTGTTCGAGGACGCGAGCACGTTGACGCGTCCACAGGCGGAGGCCAAGGGGATCACGCTGTCGGTCCAGGAGGCGCCGCGCGGGCTGAGCGTGCTCGGCGAGCGGGACAAGGCAAGCCAGGTGCTGGTGAATCTGTTGTCGAATGCGGTGAAGTTCACGCCGTCGGGTGGGCGGATCGACGTGGCCTACGAGGCGAGTGACGACGCGGTGACGCTTCGCGTGTCGGATTCGGGGCCGGGGATTCCGGCAGACTCGTTGAACCGGATCTTCGAGCCGTTCGTGCAGCTGGATACGGGCCTAACGAGGCGAGCCGAGGGTGCCGGGCTGGGGCTGGCGATCAGCCGCCGGCTGGCGCGACTCATGGGCGGCGACCTGACGGTGGCGAGCGAAGTAGGCCGGGGGTCAACTTTTTCGTTTACGCTCGTTAGGGTTGCTTGACTGGGGACTTAGGGACTGGAGACTGGGGACTCGGCCGGGATGCCGTTAACACCGAGGAGCCCTCCGGGCGCGCTAATAGCTTCCCGGCCGAGTCCCCAGTCCCTAGTCCCCAGTCCCCTGGTGCGGCTCCTTGTGGATCGGATCGACCCAGTACACGGTCTCCGGTTCCTCGACTGCGGGAATGTCGAGATTGACCACGATCGCTTCCTGGTCGCTCCGCACCAGCACGCACTCGAGCGGTTCGTCGGGCGCTGCGTTGATCTCCTGGTGCGGCACGTACGGCGGCACGTAGATGAAGTCGCCTGGACCGGCCTCGGCGACGTACTCCAGGTGGTCGCCCCAGCGCATCCGGGCACGGCCGCGCAGCACGTAGATCACGCTCTCCAGCGCACCGTGGTGGTGCGCGCCGGTCTTGGCGTCGGGTTTGATCGTGACCGTGCCCGCCCAGATCTTCTGCGCGCCCGTGCGCGCGTACGTGATCGCGGCCGCACGCGTCATCCCCATCGTTTGCGGCGTGTTCGTGTCCAGCTCATTCGCGTGCACGATCCGTACGCCGTGGTGCTTCCAGTCGTGATGCGATTCCATGTCCGTAGCGCTCATCTCTGTTTGTAGACCACGCCGCCCTTCATCACGAACGTCACCTGCTCGAGCTCGCGAATGTTCGTGAGCGGGTCGCCGCTCACCGCCACGATGTCCGCGAACCGGCCTGGCTGAACCGAACCCACGCGATCCGACCAGCCGAGCAGGTCGGCGGCATTGACCGTCGCGGTCTGGATCGCCTGCATTGGCGTCAGGCCCCACTCCACCATCTTCGCGAACTGCTTGCCGTTCCAGCCGTGCGGGTAGACGCCCGCGTCGGTGCCGAACGCGAGCTTCACACCGGCCTGCGCCGCCTTACGGAAGTTCTCCCGCTGCGTGCGCCCAACCCCCGCTTCCTTGTCGAGAATCTTTTTTGGGTACCCGAGCCGCTTGTACTCGCTCACGATGTAATCGTCGTTGTAGATGTCCATCACGAGGTAGATGCCGCGGGCCTTGGCGAGGGCAATGCCTTCGTCATCGATGAGGCTCGCGTGCTCCACCGATGCCACGCCCGCCCTGATCGCGCGCTTGATCGCCTCGGCGCCGTGCGCGTGGGCGGCGACCTTGCGTCCCCACATCGCCGCCTCGTCGACCACGGCGTTCATCTCCTCCTGCGTGTACTGCGGCGCGCCCACCGATTCCTCCTCGGAGAGCACGCCGGCCGACGCGATCATCTTGATGACGTCGGCGCCGTTCTTCACCTCGAACCTAACGAGCTTCCGGATCTCGTCCACGCCGTCCGCGACGCCGGAGAACGTCCCGAACCTGAGGTAGGGAGAGAAGCCGCTCAGATCGTTGTGGCCGCCGGTGGACCCGATCGCCAGTGTCGCCGCCTGGATTCGCGGCCCTGGAATGTCGCCACGATTGATCGCATTCCTCAGCGCGACGTCGATGAATTCCGCGGACCCGACATCGCGGATCGTCGTGAAACCCGCATCGAGCGTGCGCTTGGCGTAGACGTGCGCGGTCACGGCCTCGTCGATCGGACTGCGTCGGAAGATTTCCTCGTAGTAGTCCATCGGCGGCGCTGTGACGTGCGTATGGCAGTCGATGAATCCGGGCAGCACCGTTGACCGGCTGAGATCGATCACGCGCGCGTTCGCGGGAATCGTTAGGCCCGGTCCGACGGCGGTGATGCGGTCGCCGTCGATGAGGATGACGGCGTTCGAGATTGGCGGACCTCCGCGGCCGTCGATCAGACGACCGGCGCGAATCGCGATATGTGTTGTGCTGTCGGCCTTCTGTGCGGCGGCCGGCGTGGCGACGACGCAAGACGCGAGCGCGAGTGCGGCGAGGTGTGTCCGCATGAGCAAGAAGGAGTGGATGACCGAGATCTCGAAACGCTCAACCTGACGTAGCGAGATGCGGCGTGCAAGAATCCGATGGCAGCCATCCGGCTCGCGCGGTCAAGTGAGGAGTGAACTCTTGCCGCGACTCTTGCTCGCCGAGCAGATTATGGCCATGCCCGCGCACGCACCACACCGTCCGTGGACGGAAGAGGAATTCTACGCGGCGCGAGACGCCGCGCCGCCCGGCGAGCGGTGGGAGTTGGTTGACGGCGAGGTGCTGGTGACACCGTCGCCGCACTGGCTGCACCAGCGTATCGTCGGACGCCTCTACGTGCTGCTCGATGCATACGTTCGTCCGCGTGGCTTCGGCGAAGTCTTCGCGTCGCCGCTGGACGTAAAGCTTCAGCCGGGCCTGGTGCTTCAGCCAGACTTGCTCGTAGTGCCGTCGGGGGAACTTCGCCGGCGCTCGGACACTGTGAAGCGGCTTCTGCTCGCAGCGGAGGTCGTCTCTCCAAGCTCCGCCCGCTACGACCGCGTCACCAAGCGTCCGCACTACCAACGCAATCGCGTCTCGGAGTACTGGATCGTCGACGACATGTCGCGGACTATCGAGCGCTGGACGCCTGACGACGACCGGCCAGAGCTCCTCGCAGAGCAGCTCACCTGGCATCCGTCAGGTGTGAGTGAGCCGTTCGGGCTCGACATAGTCCAGTTCTTCAAGGACGTCGCGGCTGAAGACTGACCGCCCGAACGGCGCAGGGGCGATCTTTGGGATTGGCGACTTTCGGGACTGGCGCCGTTTCGCCAGTGCGCCGTTAGGTGGACACAACCCCACATGGCCGGTATGATCTCCGTCATCGCCCCCTTAGCGGAGTCTCGGAATGCCCCGCCTACGTCTCTCCGTCGCCCTCCTCGCGGTCACCGCGGCCACACTCGGTGCGCAGGAGAAGAAAGCCGACACCCTCCTCACCGTCGACAAGTATCTCGACTTCGAACAGGTCGGTGAACCACGGGTCTCGCCCGATGGGTCCCAGATCATCTACACCCGACGGTGGGTGAACAAGCTCGAGGACAAGTTCGAGTCGTCGCTCTGGATCATGAACGTCGACGGCTCGAAGAACCGCTTCCTCACCACGGGTGGCAGCGCCGTGTGGTCGCCCGACGGGACGCGCATTGCGTACCTCGCCGACGGGAAGCCGTCCGGCACGCAGATCTTCGTCAGGTGGATGGACGCCGAAGGCGCCACCTCGCAGGTCACCACGCTCAGCGACGGACCGGCGGACATCCGCTGGTCGCCTGACGGTAAGTGGATCGGATTCAGCTCGGTCGTTCCGAAGAACGTGGCGTGGCGGATCGACATGCCCGAGGCGCCGAAGGACGCGAAATGGACCGCCAACCCGCGCATCGTCCAGTCGATGCACTTCCGGCAGGACCGCCGCGGTTACATGGACCCGGGATTCCGCCACCTCTTCATCGTTCCCGCCGACGGTGGTACGCCGCGCCAGATCTCCAAGGGCGACTTCAACCTCGGGGCGCGATTCGACGGACTCGATGGCGCGGTCGGCTGGGACTGGATGCCCGATGGCAAGACGATCATCGCCGACGGGCTCGCGGACAGCACGGGCGACATGAACTACCGCAACTCGAACCTCTACTCGATCGACGTCGCCACGGGCGCGATGAAACGGCTCGGTTCCGCCGACGGCCTGTGGTCGTCGCCGGCCGTGTCGCCCGACGGCAAGCACATCGCCTACAGCGGCTACTCACAGGTCAAGGATAGCTACCACACCGCCGAGCTCTATCTCATGAACGCGGACGGCAGTGGGGCGAAGAAGTGGTCCGGGGACCTCGATCGCGACGTCGGCGACATCACGTGGGCCCCCGACGGCAGCGGCGTGTATTTCATGGTCGCCGACAGCGGGACGTCGAACCTGTACTTCGCGCCTAACGCTGGAGCGCCGCACGTCGTCACGACGGGAACCCACCAGCTCAACGGATTCTCGCTCTCGAAGAGCGGCAAGGCGGCCGCGATCCGGAGCGGCTATCAGACGCCGGCCGACGTCGTCCGCATTGCCCTGGCGCGCACCGGTCCGGCAGAGATCACGCAGCTCACTCACGTGAACGACGACGTCCTCGCGCGCGTGAAGCTCGGCACGGTGGAGCGCGTCCGGTACACGTCGAGCGGGAACACCATGGTGGATGGCTGGGTCGTCAAGCCTCCGAATTTCGACCCGTCAAAGAAGTACCCGCTCCTGATGGAGATCCACGGCGGTCCGCACGGTGCCTACGGCGTGGCGTTCAACTACCAGTTCCAGAACTTCGCCGCGAACGACTACGTCGTCCTGTACACGAACCCGCGCGGCTCGACGGGATACGGCAGCGCATTCGGGAACGCGATCATGCACGCGTACCCGAGCGTGGACTACGACGACCTCATGGCGGGCGTGAACGCGGTCGTCGCCAAGGGCTACGTGGACTCGACCCGCATGTACGTGGGCGGATGCTCGGGCGGTGGTGTGCTGTCGAGCTGGGTGATTGGCCACACGAACCGATTCGCGGCGGCAGCGGTGCGATGCCCGGTGATCGACTGGCTGAGCTTTGCCGGCCAGACGGACATTCCGTTCTTCACGTACAACTTCTTCGACGCGCCGTTCTGGGAGAAGCCGGAGCAGTGGCTCAAGCAGTCACCGCTCATGTACGTGGGCAACGTGACGACGCCGACCGTGGTCATGACGGGCGTGCTCGACATGCGGACGCCGATGCCGCAGAGCGAGGAGTATTACGCGGCGCTGAAGATGCGTGGGATCCCATCGGCGCTCATCAGGTTCGAGGGGGAGTACCACGGCACGAGCTCGAAGCCGTCGAACTTCATGCGGACGCAGCTCTACATGATGAGCTGGTACAACCGGTGGAAGCGGACGGGAACGGCGGTGACGGCGGTCATGGAATAAGCGGAAGCGCGTAGCGTGGCGGCCGAAGACCCCGCGACGTACGCTGCCGTCTACGATGAGCTCAAGCGCATCGCGCACCGTCATCTGCGCGCGGACGCGCGGGGGACGCTGTGCACCACCGAGCTGGTGCACGAGGCGTATCTCAAGCTCGGGCGCGGGCCGGAATCGGGGTGGGACGGCCGCGCGCACTTTTTCGGTGCGGCGTCGCGCGCGATGCGCCAGGTGCTGGTGGATTTCGCGCGACGCCGCGACGCCGACAAGCGTGGCGGCACGATGCAGCGTGTGTCGTTAGGCGAGGCCGACGCGGTCCTCGACATGCAGCTCGATCAGATCCTGGCGCTCGACTCGGCCCTCGAGCAGCTGCACACGGCGAACGACCGGCTGGGCCGGATCGTGGAGCTCCGTTTCTTCGGCGGCCTGGCGCAGGACGAAGTGGCTCAACTGCTCGGCGTCACGACGCGCACAGTCGAACGCGACTGGATGAAGGCCAGGCTCTTTCTGCTGAGGGAGTTGGACGGGACTGGGGACTAGGGGACTGGGGACTCGGCTGGGATGCTTCTACTCGCGCGGAGCCTTCCGTGGCGATAGAAGGTTCCCGGCCGAGTCCCTAGTCCCCAG
>DATCGG010000364.1:0-7006 GCA_036509075.1 Gemmatimonadaceae bacterium | reverse complement strand
GCGCGGCGAGTCGACCGGCGCGCCCAGCCCGTCGCCCGGGCGCTGACTCGACGCAGCCCGCGCCGCCACCGCCGCCGCCGACGGGTCCGCGCAACTGTCACGACGTGACGGCGTATCCAGCCGCGAAGCTTCTCGCTGGTGCGTGCGCGAGCTATGGGCTCCTGGTAGACATCTCGAACCCCGAGAAGCCAGTGCGCCTCGATGCGCGCAGCGACACGAACTTCTCGCTGTGGCACACGGCCGTGTTCAGCAACGATGGCAAGAAGGTCGTGTTCACGGACGAGTGGGGCGGCGGCACGTCGCCGATGTGTCAGGCGAACTCGATGATGGAGATGGGCGGCAACACCATCCTCACGATCGATGCGAAGAAGAAGTACACGCAGCACGCCTACTACAAGATCAACACCGCGCAGACAGCCGAAGAGAACTGCGTGTCGCACAACGGCGGGCTGATACCGGTGCCGGGGCGCGACATCATGGTACAGGGCTGGTATCAGGGTGGCGTGAGCGTCATGGACTTCACGAACTCCGACAAGCCAACCGAGCTCGCGTACTTCGATCGTGGGCCGATCGACCCGCCGGCCGGTGCCGACGTTCCGGCCGCGAACCCGCAGTCGGGTGGCGGCCGCAGCTTCCGCAACGCGATCGGCGGGTCGTGGGGCGCGTACTACTGGAACGGGATGATCTACTCGTCGGAGCTGGATCGTGGCTTCGACATTCTGGAGCTGCAGCCGACCGATCAGCTGTCGAAGAACGAGATCGAGGCGGCGAAGCTCGTGAAGTTCCAGGAGTACAATCCGCAGAGTCAGCCGAAGATCGTGTGGCCGGCGGCGTTCCCTGTCGTTAGGTCGTACCTCGATCAGCTGGTGCGCTGGAACGGTCTGGCATCGGATCGGACGACGGCGATCGGCAATGCGCTGGACGCGGCGGAGAAGCAGGAGGGCAAGGCGCGCCGCGATGCGCTGAACGCGCTGGCGAAGCAGGTGGACAAGGATGTGTCGGGCGCGAAGGATCCCGAGCGTGTGAAGCTCATGTCGGCGGCGATCAAGGATCTCGCAAAGGCGACGAAGTAGTCTTACCAAAGCACGACCATTGGCCGGTACTGCGACGAAGTGGTTGCGGTGCCGGCCAATGTTTTTTCGGGCGGCAGGCGGCAGGCGGCAGGCGGCAGGCGGCGGGCGACGGGCCTTTCTTCTGTAGGCGTTAGGCGATACACAGCCAGCCGGAACGAAACCGGCAGATCCGCGCTGCAGCGGCCATCGGTGCTCACCAGGCATTTCGTTTCGCCTGGCATCTGGTATGGCACGTTGGGCTCCCTCGACCGGTCCACAACGACAGCTCTCGTGTCGTGCGCCCATCGATGAGCCCTCACCCGGACGCGCTGACACCTCCGTCTTCCGGATCCCGTACGGCGGTGACCGCGTTAGCGGATCCGAGGTGCTGCCTCGGTTGACTTTCTACGAGGGGGTACGACACTCTGGTAGAATGTCTACTAGTGGACCACCACTCTTCCGACCGGACCGATGCACCTCGCCATCCGCGACGTCTCCAAGACGTACACCAACGGCGTCCGCGCACTGCGTAGCGTCAACCTCGACATCCCGCGCGGGATGTACGGCCTCCTCGGGCCTAACGGTGCCGGCAAGTCGACGCTGATGCGCACGATCGCCACGCTGCAGGAGCCGGACACCGGCTCCATAACGCTGGGCGACCAAGAGTTGGGCGCGGGGCAGGCCATCGACGTCGTGCGCGAGAAGGACCGCGTCCGCCGCACGCTCGGATATCTGCCGCAGGAGTTCGGCGTATACCCGAGCGTGAGCGCTGAGCGGCTGCTCGATCACTTTGCGGTACTCGAAGGCTTCAACCATCGAGCCGAACGCCGCCGCGTCGTCGAGGCGCTGCTCCGGCAGACCAACCTGTGGGACGTTCGCCGCGAGCGGCTGGGCGGCTACTCCGGCGGCATGCGGCAGCGCTTCGGCATCGCCATCGCGCTCCTCGGCGGCCCCTCGCTCATCATCGTCGACGAGCCTACCGCGGGGCTCGATCCCGCCGAGCGCGTGCGCTTCCTCAATCTCCTCAGTGAGATCGGGGAACAGGCCGTCGTGATCCTCTCGACACACATCGTCGAGGACGTCGCGGAGCTGTGCAGCCGCATGGCCATCATCGACAAAGGGGAGATTCTTCTCGAAGCCGAACCACTGGCTGCGATCGCCGCGCTGCGCGGGCGGGTCTGGAAGCGTCTCGTCGCGAAGAGCGACCTCGCGGATGTCGAGCGCCGACATCGCGTGATCTGCACCAAGCTGCTGGCAGGCCGCACGCTCGTCCACGTGTACGCCGAGTCGCCGCCGGGATCCGAGTTTGATGCAGCGGAGCCGGATCTCGAGGACGTGTACTTCAGCGTCATGGCCCGCCACCAGGGTGCAAGTGCTGAGGCCGCGACGAAGGGAGCGGCGTCGTGATGCTGGGCGAGGTCTTTCGCTTCGAGGTCGGGTACAGGCTGCGGCAGCCGTCTACCTGGGTGTATGCTCTGGTGCTCTTCGGGATCCCGTTCCTGATGATGCACGCGATCAACGGCAGCAGTCAGTACCTCAACGCGCCGAAGATGATCGCGAATGCGTCGGCCGTGCTCGGCGGCATCGGGATGCTCGTGACAGCCGGGATATTCGGCGACGCGGCCGCGCGCGACGTGCATTGGCGGATGCACGCGCTCTTCTACACGTCGCCGCTGCGCGAATCGCGCTACCTCGCCGGACGCTTCCTCGCGGGGCTCGCAGTCAACGCGGTGCTGCTCCTCGGCATCCCGTTAGGCCTGCTGCTCGCGTCGGTGATGCCGTACATGGAGGCCGGAAAGTTCGGGCCAGTACAGATGGCCGCGTATGTGCAGACGTACGTGCTCCTGCTGCTGCCGAACCTCGTCGTGATTGGCGCGTTCATGTTCGCCGCCGCGGCGCTCGCTCGTCAGGCGCTGGCGACCTACGTCGGCGGCATGGCGCTGTATGTCCTGGGCACGGTAGCCGGTAAGCTGACCGATGGTTTGACGAACCAGGTGCTGTCCGCGCTCGTCGATCCGTTCGGCGGTGGCGCGATCGCGCTGACGACAAAATACTGGACTCCTGTCGAGAGCAACGCGCGGCTCATCGGGTGGCCTGACGTCCTGCTCTGGAATCGAGCGTTGTGGCTGGGCGTCGCCGTGGGGCTCATCGGATTGCTCGTCGCGCGCTTCCGTTTCACCCACCCGGCTGGGGCGCTGCGACGACGCTGGTGGCGCCGACGTGCGGTGGTCGACCCCTCGACTGCGCTCGGGGCAGGCACCGCCGCCGACCGCGTCGTCCCGCTCGAGGTGACGTCGTTGACGGAGGCGCCCGCTCGCGGCCGCTCGTTCTCGGTCGCGGCGCACGCTCGCCAGACGCTCGCCGTCGCCGCTCGCGCATGGCGCGAAATCGCGCTGACACGATCGTACCTCGTGATTCTCGCTGGCGCGCTGATTTTTGTTTTCATCTTCGGCTGGGAAGTGGGTGCCGAGGTTTTCGGGACGTCTACCTGGCCAGTCACCCACCTCATTGCGGGCACGGTCTTGAGCTCCGCGCTCGGCCCGGTGATGGCGCTGCTCATCGCGATCTTCGCGGGTGAGCTCGTGTGGCGCGAGCGCGAAGTCGGGATGGGCGACATCGCGGCGGTCGCGCCGGTGCCTAACGTCGTCGCGCTGCTTGGTCGCTTTCTCGCTCTTGTCGCGATGCTCGTGACGCTTCAGGCGGTGCTGATGGGCGCCGGCATCCTGCTCCAGGCAATCCGCGGCTACCATCGGTACGAGCTCGATGTGTACCTGAAGCTTCTCTTCGGGATCAAGCTCGTGGACTATGTGCTGCTTGCCGTGCTGGCTCTCGCGGTGCACGTCATCGTGAACAACAAGTATCTCGGGCATCTGATCGTCGTACTCTACTTCGCGTTGACGCAGGTGGCCGGCCTCGTTGGCCTCCGCGATCGCATGCTCATCTACGGATCGGACCCGGGGTGGGTGTGGTCCGATCTCAACGGGCTCGCGCCGTTCCTCTCGGGGCTCGTGTGGTTCAAACTGTACTGGGCGGCGTGGGCGCTGCTGTTCGCCGTCATCGCCAGCGTCTTCTGGGTGCGCGGGCGCGAGCTGGGCGTCAAACGGCGGTTGTCCCTCGCGCGGCAGCGGCTCCGCGGGCTGCCGTTGCGTTTCGCGGCGGCGGCGGCCCTGCTCATCGTCACGTTAGGTGGGTTCGTGTTCTACAATACGCACGTGCTGAACGACGACCGCTCGCCTAACGAGATTGCCGCCGAGCGTGCCGACTACGAACGTCGCTACAAGCGCTTCGAGAATGCGCCGGAGCCCAGCCTCGTCGCGGCGCAGATGCACGTGGAGCTCTACCCACGAGCCCGTGCAGCCGAGATTCGCGGGACATTTGCGTTCGTCAACCGGACCGTACGCTCCATAGATTCGATCCACGTACTCCCGAGCTTTGACGTCGAGACGCGCGCGCTGGCGTTCGATCGGACCGCGCGCCTCGTGACGAACGATTCCACGTTGCGGTACCGGATCTACGCGCTCGAGCGGCCGCTCGCGCCGGGGGACTCGATCGCCATGACGTTCGAGCTTGCCTCCCATCCGCGCGGGTTCCGCAACGCCGGCGCGCCGACTGACGTGACGCCTAACGGCGCCTACCTCCAGGGCGGGTGGGTACCGTCGCTCGGCTACCAGGCGGGCCGTGAGGTGATGGACCCTCAGGAGCGACGGGAGCAGGGGCTCCCGCCGCGCAAAATGCCAGCAAGCGCGGGTGACGTGGAAACGCGCGCTGGCGCGAATGCCGCCCCGTGGGTGAGTATCGAAACGGTGATCGGCACCGATCCGCGCCAGATCGCCGTCACGCCAGGGACGCTCGTGCGCGAATGGCGAGAAAATGGACGTCGCTACTTCCATTACCGCACCGACCAGCCGGTTCGTTACGGCACTCCGGTTCTTTCTGCGGAGTACTCCGTGCGGGAGGGAAGCTGGAATGGGCTTCCGCTGCGCGTCTATTACCATCCGACGCACGACATCAACGTCGACCGCATGCTCGAGAGCATGCAGGCGTCGCTTGCGTACTACTCGAAGCACTTCGGGCCGTATCAGTTCCGCGAGCTTCGCATCGTCGAGTTCCCGCGTTATGCAGCCTTCGCACGGGCGCACCCGCACACGATCTCGTTCTCGGAAGGGAGCGCGTTCCTCACGCGCGTCGACTCGGGCGACATCGACCGGCCGTTTTTCGTCGTTGCGCATGAGACAGCACACCAGTGGTGGGGTGGCCAGGTCGTTCCGGCGCAAGCGCCGGGCGCTGGGTTCGTTTCCGAGACGATGGCGCAATACAGCTCGATGATGGTCTTCGAAACGACGTACGGCCCCGAGCTGGCGCGCCGCTTCTATGACTACAACATGAACCAATACCTCACGGGCCGGACCGTGTACACGAACCGCGAGGTCCCGCTGCTCGACGTCGTGAACCAGTCGTACGTGTACTACTTCAAGGGTGCGGTTGCGATGTACACGATGCGCGAGCGTCTGGGCGCCGACGTGGTCAACGGGGCGCTGCGGCGGTTCCGCGAGAAGTTCGCCGGCGCCGATGCGCCGCCGCCCACATCGCGCGCGCTCTACGCGGAGCTGCAGGCCGTCACGCCCGACTCATTGCGGCCGCTGCTGTCGGATCTCTTCGAGCACATCACGCTCTGGAGCGTGCGCACCGATTCGGCGGTCGCGGAGCCGGCTGGTGGCGCCTATCGAGTGACGCTGTTCGTCAACGCGTCGAAGGCGCGCGCCGATAGCGTGGGGACGCAGACCCCGGTTGCGATGGACGACGCTGTCGAGGTCGGAGTCTTCGCGGGGGCGGCGCTCGACGGCTCGCTCGGGGAGACGCTGTACCTGAAGCAGCATCGGATTCGCTCGGGCAAGCAGACGATCCTGCTCACGGTGCCGCGTTTGCCAACGCGTGCCGGTATCGACCCCTACCGCAAGCTGATCGAGCGGGACCAGGATGACAACGTCGCCGCGGTCGTGCGCAAGTCGGGCGCGGGCGCATCGCAGATTGATCCTTGAAAGACAGCGTGGCTGGTGGCCGCCGCACGGGACGCCGCGTAGTGCGACGCCAGGGTGCCCCAGCCTAACGCGTCGTGCGACCGCTGGCGCAGCCACGCGGACGCGTCAGTCACCGCGTCCGAGTAACTCCCGCTCTTCCTCCTCGGTAAGTTCAGCCTCCGCCGAATGGCTGCTGTCGCCAGGAAGCTCTCGCCGTTCACCTCGTCTGGCAACGGCCAGCGAACCAGCAGCGCAGACCGCGCCCGCCACGGCGAGGGGAGGGCCGAAGGTCAGGAACTCTCCCCACAAGGCTGCTCCTCGAAGCGCCGCGCCAACGACGAAGATCCCGGACAGGAGAAGGCCACTCGCGGCGCCCCACCCCGCAAAGCGCGAAAGCGACATGCGATCGAATCCGCGCCGGCCCTCGATGCCCACGAGGATCCCGGAGAACATGATGCCGGTAAGAAAGCCGAGCGGAGCAAACAGAAGCGCGAATGGAAGGTCCGAGTCGAAACCGGGGACTCGCGCGAGCAGGGTGCCCGCACCAAACCATGCCGCTGCCCAGGTGAGGCCCATCGCGATCGCGGCGCGGATGCGTCGCCCCCACGTCTTCATGACTACCTCCCAGCGCTCAGTCGGGCGCGCGCGCCGCGATCCGACGTAGAACGACAAGCACTTTGTGATACAGAGTAGCCGGAGAACACGCACAGGTCAAGACCGCCCTCCACCGAGTGTGACGCGGCCCCGACGTCGGAACGCCAACACGCCGCGGCCCTCGCGCCGCGCCTAACGTTGCACGAACGTGTCGCGCGATGGGGCCGACACTTGCGTGTCGGGCAGCCCGCGAAGTATCTCGCAGATTCACCTCCCGACTCACTCCCTTTCGCGCGGAGCACTCGTGAGCATCCTCGGCCCTCGCACGCTGATCGCTGTGCT